>JACQWT010000348.1 GCA_016209145.1 Deltaproteobacteria bacterium
CGCGCCCGCCTACGGCCATCCAAGCCTCCAGCCAGCGGCCCGCGGCATCCTGCGCGTACAGGTCCGTGTACCTGAACGCCGCCCCGCCATGCTCGGCCTGGAGCAAGATGGACTCGCCATCGTCGGCCAGCACCGGTTCGCCCCCGCTCACCTCGATCTCGACTGCAACCGGCGCGTCTGGCGGCCCCACCTCGGGCGCCTGCGCAATCACAAACCCCTGCTCGAGGCCAAGCGGGCCGCTCAAGTACCACTCCTCGAGGCCCTCGCCCCGGCGCACCGTCGCACGGCTGCCGTCAACCTCGATCCCTGCCGCGGGCTCCGGCACGGGCTCGATAGTCCCTTCGCGGCCGACGCCCGTCCAGCGCAGGCCGAGCGTCCAGCGCCCCTGGGCCGCAAGCCGCAGACCTTCGCCACCCACCTCGATCTCGAAGCCCTGCGCCGCGTTGGAGCCAGCGGCTACGGCACCATCCACGCCAAGCCTGAACGCGTGCTCCGCCCCGGCCCCGGACTGCACGGCGGCGATGTACGCCGCGCGCACCTCGGGCGGCACAAGCTCGGACCCAGCGCCCCCACTCGGCCAGGCCGAGCGCGTCTCGCTCGCGACCTCCAGCCCTGTTTCACCGCCGCCCGCCCCAAGCCCCGAGAGCGCCTCGGGGCTGCAGCCGCAGGCGAGGAAGAGCGCGAGCAGACCGGCCAAGCTTCGCGTCGCCGGCATCGAGCCATACCTCCTGCGCCACGTGCGAGTCAGCGCGACCGCGAGCGTAGCACACCCGGGCGGGGGGCGGCTGCGCCCGCGCGCCGCAGCGCGCGCAGGGTCCCGATGTCCTGGCGCGTCCACCGAGCGCCCAAGTGGACACGGTTGCCGCAGGGCCCTAGGATCTTGTTCATGCTGGCGATCGAGCCCGACATCGACAAGATCTATGAGGAGCACATCCGGGATCTACCCGCGAGGGAGCAACTGCGCCTGCTGGCGGTCATCGCTGAGCGGGTGGCGCAATCATCCCGACCCGATTCCAAGCGCACCCGGCTCACAGATCTCGAAGGGGTGGGGGCCGAGGTCTGGACGGGCGTGGACGCCCAGGCATACGTCGACGAGCTCCGTGCAGAGTGGGATCGTCGCCCGTGAGCCGAGTTGCCGAAGTGCTGGTGGGCGTTCGCGCTCTCGGGCTCGATACTGCGCCGTTGATCTACCTCATCGAGAAGCACCCGCAGTTTCTCCCGACCATGCGCCTCGTTGCCCGGTCCATCGACGAGGGCCGGCCCCGAGCCGCCACATCGGTGGTGACGCTGACCGAGGTGCTCGCACGGCCGATGAAGCTCGGACGGGCAGATCTCGTCGTGGCCTACCGCGGCCTGCTCGAAGGAAACCCGAGCCTCCAGCTCGTCCCGATCGACGGGTCGCTGGCGGTTCGGGCCGCTGAGCTGCGCAGCCGGCATGGGATCCGAACACCAGACGCTCTCCAGATTGCCGCGGCGCTCCGCGCCGGTTGCGACGCTTTCCTCACCAACGACACCGAGCTTCGTCGGGTCACGGAGCTGGCGGTATTCCTGGTGTCCGACCTGGTGGAGCCATCGGTCGAGTCGGAGACCGGACGATAGGGCTGCCGATCGAAACGCCACCGGGGTGGGTCCCGATATCCTGGCCCGTCCACCGGACTTGCAGCCCCCGACTTGCAGCCTTGCAGCCCCGGAGGTTGACATTCTCTGGGGCGCTGGTAGGACTGCGCTGTTGTCGTGTGCCTTGCGGGCACGGGGAGGTATGCAAATGGCATTCACGAAGGAAGAGTACATCGCCGTCGGCGAGCAGTTCGCGTCGCGCAACGTGCAGGAGCAGATCGCCGTGGCGATGGAGCTGGCCGGTCGGGACGCGGCCTTGCTCGCGGCGTTCGGCTGGTCGGCCGACAACACGACGGAGCTCGGGCGGCAGGCCGCGGCGCTCGACGCCGCCATACAGAACTACGAGCGCCGGTTCGGGACGCACCTCGGCCGCACGCAGGCGACGGCGGCCGACATCGATCTGGCGAAGCGGTGGCGGCTGCGGGCGGTGGCGATCGGCGAGAACCGCCTCACGTCCCCTGATGCGCTCGCGATGCTGCGGCGGCTGGGCGGTCGGGCGGGCCGCGACCCCGAGAAGCTCGGCGTGCAGATCCAGGGCCTGCTGGACTTGGCCAGGGAGAACGAGACGGCGATGCGTGCAGGCGGGGCCGCGGACGACGCCTTTTTCGCCGAGGGCGCGCGGCTCGTAACGGCGCTCAAGTCAGCCGCCACGGCGCGTCGCCAGCGGCCCAAGGACCTCCCGGCCGAGCACGACAAGCTCGACGAGCTGGACGGCCGCGGCTGGGAGCTGCTCAAGCGGCTGAGCATCGCGGGCAAGGCGGTACACGCCGCCAACGGCGATCGGGCGCGGATGGCCGACTACAACCTGGACATCCTCTACGGGCGCCCGATGCGCCGCCGGCCGCGGCCGGCTGCCCAGCCCGCGCCGGGCTCTGGATCGCCGCCGGCGGGTTGATCGGCCGCCCGCTTCGGTTCTGCGTGCGGGGACGGCGCGACGCGCCGCGGCCGCAAGGGCGATTTCTCCGCTCTTCGTCGGAAACCGGGCCGAATGATTCGGTGCGGTTGACCGCGATCGACGACGCGGACAGGCGCAGACAAGCCTGATGGCCCTTGGCGCCAAGAGTGCCGTCGCAGCTTGACCGGACGGCAGCCCGAGAACAA
>JACQWT010000349.1 GCA_016209145.1 Deltaproteobacteria bacterium
CAAGTCCGGCCGGGCCCACGTCCACCCGCCGGCCGCTGCCCACGCCCGCGCTAGCCGCGCCAGCGCCCTCCGCCGACCTCGTGACCACCCCGGGTGCCGGCCGCTCGGGCTCGCCCGCGGGAGCGCCGATCCAACCTGGGGCGGCGTAGAGGGAGCTAGCGCGCGGCGGCCGGCCGTGAAACAATGAGAACCCGCACATGATCAACCGGTCAGGAAGCTTGCCCAAGGGTTCTGCTTCGAAGTCCGGCCTCGCCGGGGGGCTTGGTGTCGGGGCCGTGCTCGCGGCGGCGGCCGCGGCGCCGATCGCTCTCTTCCTCGGGTGCACCTTGCCGCGCGACGGCACGCTGGACACGCTGGAGACGCAATGCACGAGTGCCAGCCAGTGTCCGGTCGCGTCGCCTTGCCAGGTGGGCGTTTGTTCCGCCGAGGGGCGCTGCGAGATCGGGCCCACCCCCGACGGACCTTTGCCGGAGAGCGAGCAGAAGGCGGACGACTGCCGGCAGCGGCAGTGCGTCGCCGGGACCGAGCAAGTAGTCTACGACCCGGACGACGTCCCGCCGGCCAAGGAGGAGTGCCGGGCTTGGACGTGCGCCCCCGAGGGTGGCGATCCGGTACAGGTTCCCGCTGCCGACGGCACGGCCTGCACTTTTGATGGGGGCGAGGGCCAGTGCCAAGAGGGAGAGTGCGTCGCCGGCTGCACGCCGCAAGCGAGCTGCGTCGATCTGGGCCGGAGCTGCGGCCCGGCCGACAACGGCTGCGACGGCACCATCGACTGCGACAACAGCCAGAAGGACGGCGACGAGACGGACGTCGACTGCGGCGGGGATCCGAGCACGTGCCCCACGCGCTGCGCCGACGGCAAGGCTTGCCTGGACCACGGCGACTGCACTCCCGGCCTGTACTGCGACGCCGCGCAGAAGCTGTGCACGGGCAAGCTCCTCGATGGCAAGAACTGCACCGAGGCCGCGGAGTGCAAGAGCGGCTACTGCGTTGACCAGTACTGCTGCAACAGCGCCTGCGCCGGCGGCTGCGAGGCGTGCAACAGCCCGAACGAACTGGGCACCTGCACCCTGCTGGCCAACGGCACCGAGTGCCGGACGGCAGCGGGCGACTGCGACGTGGCCGAGGCGTGCGACGGCGTCTCGGCCGGCTGTCCGCCCGACGCCGTCCAACCCGCCAACACCGAGTGCCGGGCCGGGGCGGGCAGCTGCGACGTGGCCGAGGCGTGCGACGGCAAGGTCAAGGCCTGCCCGCCGGACGCCGTCAAGGCCGCCAACACCGTGTGCCGGGCCGTAGCGGGCGACTGCGACGCGGCCGAGACGTGCGACGGCAAGGCCAAGGCCTGCCCGCCAGACGCGTTCCTCGGGGACGGCAAGCCGAGCACCGGCGACAAATGCGCCCCGTACCTGTGCGACGGCCAGAAGGCGGTCTGCCCGAGCACCTGCGGTGGCGATGCGGACTGCGTGCCGGGCATCTACTGCAGCGCAAGCAAGTGCGAGCGCGGGCCGAGTTGCGTCGGTCTTGCGCCCACCTGCGGTCCGAACGCCAACGCGGACTGCTGCGCGGCGGCCGTGGTTCCCGGCGGCACCTTCAACCGGAGCAACGACCCGAGCACCCCGGCGACGGTGAGCAGCTTCGTGCTCGACGTGTACGAGGTGAGCGTCGGCCGGTTTCGCAAGTTCGTCGAAGCGGGCAAGGGCACGCAGCAGAGCCCACCGGCAAACGCCTCGGGCGCGCACCCGAAGATCCCGGGCAGCGGCTGGCAAGCATGGAACAGCAACCTCGCGGCAAACACGGCGGCCCTGAAGACCGCCCTGAAGACCTGCAAGCCCGACATCCAGACTTGGACCGACAGCCCCGGGGGCAACGAGAACCGGCCCATAGACTGCCTCACCTGGTTCGAGGCCTTCGCGTTCTGCGCCTGGGACGCCGGCCGGCTCCCGACCGAGGCCGAGTGGAACTACGCCGCCGCAGGCGGGAACGAGCAGCGGGAGTACCCCTGGAGCAACCCACCGTCATCCAAGACCATCGACCAGAGCTACGCGAGCTACGCCTGCCTGGGAAACGGCAACGGGAACGACTGCGTGCTTGCCGACCTCTTGCCGGTGGGCTCCCGGCCCAAGGGCGACGGCAAGTGGGGCCATGCCGACCTCGCCGGCAACGTCTGGGAGCCGGGGCTCGACTGGTACGCCGCCGTCTACCCGAAGCCTTGCAACGACTGCGCCAATCTCACCCCTGGCTCTGACCGGACGCTCCGGGGTGGGGCCTTCAACAGCAAGCCTGACTATCTGTTCTCGTGGGAGCGGAACTACGGCCCCTACGCGAGCCGCTTCGACAGCCTCGGGGCCCGGTGCGTGAGGGGTGTGCCGTGACGACCAGTCGCCATGGCCTCCTCGATCACTTCGCGCAGCCGCTTCCCGAATTCCCCCGTCCGCCAGCGGTGCTCCAGGTGCCTGCGCCCCGCCGCTCCACGCCGCTCCGCCTCGTGCGGGTCGCTCTGCACCTCCCGCATGGTGTCCGCCAGGCTCTCAGGATCGCCGGCTCGAAAGACCCAGCCTGCACCGGCGTCCCGCACGATCTCCGCGTTGCCCCCGCGATCGCCAACGATCACGGCCTTGCCCGCCGCCATCCCCTCGAGGACGGCGTAGTCGAGCATGTCGGGACACTCTGAAGACACCACTACGGCGAGCGCACCCGCTAGCCGGTCGAGGAGGACCGGGCCATGACGGGTCTGGGTGTCGATTCGCACTCGGGAGAGCAGGCCGAGCTCGCCCGCCAGCGCGCGCACCGTGGGTGCGAGCCCTACGGAGTCGATGCCCCAGATCTCCAGGCGGGCGTCCGGAAGCCTCGCTATCGCTTGCAGGAGCGTATGCACCCCCTTCTCCCAGAGGAGCTGCCCGTAGAACGCGAAGTAGTCGCCCGCGCCCCGCGACGGCGACGCGAAATCCGCGGCCTCCAAGGGGTGCGCCACGACCCGCATGCGCCCGATCGGCACATCCGTCCAGCGTTCCAGGATGTCCCGGTTCGCGAGGCTCGGCACCACGAAGACTGCGGCCGTCTCGTCGAGCCGGACCGTGGCGCGCCAGACGTACCGCGCCGCCGCGCCGTAGAGCGACATCGGCCAGGATCTCGGCGCGCAGGCGAAGCGGACGGCATTCCAGTGCGCTCCGTCCGCACACCGGAAGCACGGCTGACGCAGGCGCCAATTGTAGAACTGGCCCGCCGTACACCAGAACCGGTAGTCCACGAACCAGAGCACCACGGGGATCCCCGAGTCCCGCAGCTCCGGCAGCACAGAATACGACAACTGGTGCTCCGGCCGGAGCACCACCGCCACCTGAGGCCGGATCTCGGCAACCAAGCGACGCAGCCCCTCTCTTGCGGGAAGCGAGTAGATGCCTCGGGCGGCCAGCCGAAGACTCCTGGCCCACCCTCCCCTCGTCCAGTCGCTCCGCGTGAAGCCCTCGGGGAAGTAGCGGTCGAACGGGCACGGCGTCGAGACCGGCGTCGCGCTGGCGAAGACGACCGGCTCGTGGCCGGCGTCGAGTAGCGCCCGCTCGACACCCAGCAGGACCCGGAAGGCTCCCCGAAGCTTCGCGTAGTACTGGTGTACCAGCAGGACACGCACGGAGGTATCCGTTCAGGGGGTATCGGGGTGGCAGACAACGCCGGCTCGCCGAGTCGGCCGTGATCGCGGCTTGCGTCCTCGCGCCGGGTCCTCACGTACAGGAGTACGCTGCGGCCCGGCGCTGCGGGCGCGCTCGCGCTGACGGCCGCCTGACGAGCCGTCTGGCAGGGGGCGTGAACGCTTGCGCACGGAGTTAGAGGATACCTCCAGCCGCCCTGCCCAGCTCGGCCGCGATCGCGCCCACGTCTTCCCACGGCAGCTCGGGATACAGCGGCAGCGAGAGCACCTCCCGGCTCGCCGCCTCAGCGACGGGCAGCGCTCCGGGGCCGAGGCCCAGGCTCGCGTACGCCTTCTGCCGGTGCAGCGCCACGGGGTAGTGCACCCCCGCCCCGATCCCGGCGGCTCGCAGCGAGGCGAGCAGCCCGTCGCGTCGCGCCGCCCGCACGACGTACAGATGACAGGCCGAGAGTCCGTAGTCCGCGCGGGCGACCGGCCGCAGGGCGGGCACGTCCGCCAGCGCGTGGTCGTAGGCCGCCGCGAGCTCGCGCCGCCGCTCGTTCCACCGGGGCAGATGGCGAAGCTTCACGGCCAGCACCGCGGCCTGGAGGCCATCGAGCCGCGAGTTGCGCCCCACGAACTCGTGCTCGTACTTGGTCGTGCGTCCGTGGTCGCGCGCCTGGCGCACGAAGCGCGCGAGATCCGGATCGCCCGTAACCACCGCCCCGGCGTCGCCGTAGGCGCCCAGGTTCTTCCCCGGGTAGAAGCTGAACGCCGCGACGTGCCCGAGCGAGCCGGCCGAACGACCGCGGTAGACGGCTCCGTGGGCTTGCGCGGCATCCTCGACCACGGCCAGGCCGCGCGAGCGAGCCAGGTCGAGCAGCGGATCCATGTCCACGATCTGGCCGTACAGGTGCACGGGCACGATGGCGCGCGTGCGCGCCGTCAGAGCTGCCTCGATCCGGGCCGGGTCAAGGAGCAGCGTGTCCACGCGCACGTCGACGAAGACCGGCCTGGCACCGACCGCGCTGATGGCCTCGGCGGTGGCGATGAAGGTCAAGGGCGTCGTGATCACCTCGTCGCCCACGCCGACGCCGACCGCCTGCAGGGCGAGCGTCAGCGCGTCGGTCCCGTTGCCGACGCCGACGCAGTGCGCCGCGCCACAGGACGAGGCGAATGCCTGCTCGAACGCCTCGACCTCCTCGCCGAGGATGAACGATGCGCGCCCGAGCACGCGCGCGATGGCGCGTTCGAGCGGCAGCGCGCGGGCACGCTCGTGCGCGCGCACGACGGTGATGCCGTACTCGGTCTGGTAGAGGTGGTAGATCGTGCTCGGCCGGCGCGCGAACTTCGCCTCGGTCAGGCCACGGAACAGCGCGGCGGGCAGCACCAGCCGGTCGTGGATGACCGGGCGCCCCTGCAGGGACAGCCGGTTCTCGATGACGATGGCCGGGTCGCCCTCGCGCACGGCCAGCGCGGCGGCGGCCTGCTCGTCGACGCGGCCGCGCTCGAACGACAGCAGCTCGACGTGCGGCACCTCCTGCAGGCCGTCCTCGCGTTCGACGTGGAAGAACTGGAACAGGAAGCGGTCGGCGTTGTGCGTGGCGACGAAGGTGCCGCGCCCCTGGCGGCGCACGACGATGTGCTCGGCAGCCAGCTCGTCGACGGCGCGGCGCAAGGTGCCGATCGACACCCCCATCGCCTGCGCCAGCTCGCCTTCGCTGGGCAGCGCCGCGCCCGGCGGCACCTCGCCGGACTCGATG
>JACQWT010000355.1:0-1151 GCA_016209145.1 Deltaproteobacteria bacterium
CTCGGCGAGCTCGCGGTTGACGTTCGGGCTGGGGTCGTCGACCGTGCGCGTCATCTCGTGCATGCGGGAAAGATCGATGGTGGCCGCGTTCATGTACATGGAGAGCAGGCGCGGCACGCGGGTCAGCAGGGGGAGCGCGGCGCGCACCAGGGTGCGGGTGTGCTTGAGCCGGACGGCCGCGGCCACCCGCGGCGAGCCGAAGGCGAGGCGCACCACCGGATGGGTCCCGCGCCAGCGCAGCGGCGCTCCCATCGTGACGAGCGCGTCCAGGCGCGGTTCGGGCCGTAGGGCCAAGTAGGCGTAGGCGATGCTGCCGCCCAGGCTGGCTCCGATCAGCGCCAGCCTATCGGCCCCCGTCGCCGTGGCCGAAAGCACGCGCTCGACTGCGGCCGGCAGATCGATGGCGGCGTAGCCACGCAGCGAAACCGGCCCGGGCCGGTCCCGGGCCGGGCGCGAGCGCCCCTGCGCGCGCAGATCGAGCGACCACACCTCCAGGCCGGCCTCGGCCAGAGTGCGCTCCATGCTCGTGCCGCGCGGGTGGAAGCCGAAGATGAAGCTGTTCATGCCGTAGCCAGGCACGATGAGCAGCGGCCCGGCGCCGGCCTGAACGCGAGCGGGGCAGGCAGTACGCTTGAGGTGCAGACTCCAGCCGTCCGGCGTCTCGACGCGCTGCTCGCTGACGACGATGTCGTTCATGGCGCGCACACGCCGGGGCGCTACTCCGACGGCCAGGACAGACTCACCATGACGCCGTAGTGATCCGAGTACGCGGCGGCGATGGGCTTGCCGCAGGTCTCGACTTGGATGGGCTGGTCGAGCACGCGCTCTGCCATGGCCACGCCGGCGAAGGAGCGCAGCAGAACGTGGTCGATGACCACCGACTGACTGTCGTCGGCCGCGCCCGCGACGAGCGGGTTGGTCTGGCAGAAGGTGCACTGCGCCGCCGCCCGCTCGACGTACGGGCTGTGCAGGCCGGCCTTCACGAACTTGGCGTAGTTGGCGGGCACCTCGCCGACGAAGCTCGCCCCCGCCGGCCCGGTGTTCATGTCGCCCATGATGATGGCCGGGGTCGTGCCGGCCTTCTCGTCTACGTAGGCCAAGAGCTCGTCGATCTGCTGGGCCTGCTCCTCTTCCCAGGAGCCCTGCTCCTC
>JACQWT010000355.1:1176-11162 GCA_016209145.1 Deltaproteobacteria bacterium
CGGCGGTGAGGTGCGTGCAGAAGGCGTGGACCGTGCCGAGCGGCGCCGTCTCGAGCTCGACGTGCAGCACGGCGCGGCGGTTGGTGTGGCTCGCGAAGACCGTCTGGTCCTTGGCCTTGATCGTCGCGCCGGTCAGGATGCCGGTGCCGAAGGCGCCGCCATAGGCATAGGCCACGCTTCCCGAGGTGCAGCTCTGGACGATGTCGTCGAGCTCCTGGCCGACGTTGGCCTGGAGGCAGCCGCTGCACCCTTCGGGCACGGCGGAGAACTCCGCGCCGCAGTTCTTGAGCACGCATTTCACGAGCTCGTCGACGCACACGTCGCACTTGGCCTTGACACAGGCGTCGAGCTCCGCCAGCTCCTCGTGCGTGCAGGCCGCTTCGCCCGGGTTATCGTCCGGCATGGGGTCCGGGAAGAAGGTCTGCGGCAGGCTCGCCGCCGTGGCCTGCTGCAAGGCCGCGACGTGGTCCTTACGCCAGTACTCCTGCACGCACACCAGGTTCGCGCCCAGCCCCGCGATGGCCTGGCTGGTCAGCGGCGCCCGTTCCTTGGCGGCAGTGACGAAGCCGACCGCGAGGCCGGCGTTGTAGGTGGCGACGCGCAGGCTCGGCGGGGGCGTGACCGGCTCCTCGTCGCCGCCGCAGGCGGCGAGCCCTACCAGAGCGCCGAGCAACGCAACATAACGGTGGTGTTTCATCGTCCTCTCCGGCCCAAGCGTCGCCTAGCCGCGCACGGCGGTCCAGTCCTCTTCGCCTGTGACCGCTCGCCGCCCGAAGCCCATCCTGGCCATCATCGGCGGCTTCCTCGCCTCCTGCCGGGGCGGCTCGTAGACGGGCTCCACGGCCGCGAATGGCGCCGGCTCGGGCGCCCGGCCGTGGTACATTGACCTGAGCCGTCCTGGCCGGCGCGAGCCGGGGGCGCGAGCACGGGAGCTTGCCGATGAACGCATGTCGCTGGGCGATTCTAGCCGGAATCTTCGCGGGCGCCGCCGGAGCATTCGCCGCTTGCGGCACCTCCGAGGAGGCGGCCCTGGGGCCGGGCCCGACGAGCTCGGGCGCCGTGGGTGGCGGCGGCTCCGGCGCCGCCAGCAGCGGGCAGGCCGGCGAGGAGGCTTTCGACTCCGGCGGCGGCTGCACCTCCAACGCCCAGTGCGACGGCGGCGTGTGCCTGCAGGGCAAGTGCTGCCCCATGGCGGACAAGGTCTGCGGCGAGAAGTGCTGTGCCGAGGCACAGGTGTGCCTGTTCGAGCAGTGCCTCGAGCCGGGCGCGGCGTGCTTCAGCGCGGCGGACTGCGCCGAGGGCGAGTACTGCGAGCCCGCGCTCGGCGAGAAGCCCGAAGCGGACGGCGGCGCCGACGATGGCGGCGCCGACGCCGGCGATTCCGACGGGGGCAAGTGCACCCAGGCGCTGCCGCCTTCTGGCCGCTGCGTGCCGCTGCCGCCGGTCTGCGGCGAGGGCGAGGAGCCGGACGCCGGGAGCTGCATTCCCAAGTGCGAGTACCATCCGCCGGCGGGCAAGCTCAATGCCGTGCGCAAGTGGCAGTGGGGCTACGACCCGCCGCCCGTCGAGTACCCGAACCACGCCGACGTGTGGGCGACGCCGACGGTGGCGCGGATCTACGACGCCAACTGCGACGGCAAGGTCGACATGACCGATCCGGCCAACGTCATCTTCGTCTCGGGCAACGCCAAGAACACCTGCTGCTCCTGCAGCGGCGACCCGGTGTCCACTTGCCTCACGGGCGTGCTGCGGCTGCTCGACGGCAAGAGCGGCAAGGAGATCTGGAGCCTGGCCAAGCCGCCGCCGCCGGGCCAGCACGGCTTCGCGGGCATGAGCGTGGCCGTGGGCGACGTCGACGGCGACAAGCGGCTCGACATCCTGGCCATGACCGGCAACGGCTACATCGCCATGGTTGACGCCGAGGGCAACGTCAAGCGCATGAGCGACAAGGCCGTGGCCGGCGTGGGCGCGGGCGCCTTCGGCTGGGGCGCCGGCCTGGCCGTGGCCGACATGGACGGCGACGGCTTCGTCGAGATCGCCTTCGGCCGCACTCTCTACACGACCACGAACGACGCCATCACGTGGCTCTGGTACGGCAGCGGCGGCTGGGGCGGCTACGGCGGCAACGAGGCCCTGTCGCACTTCGCCGACCTCGATCTGGACGGCCAACTCGAGCTCGTGGCCGGCTCCACCGCCTACCGCAAGGACGGCACCATGCTGTGGAACAACGGCAACGCGGACGGCTTCACGGCCGTCGCCGATTTCGACGGCAACGGCACGCCGGAGCTGGTGGTCATCTTCAACGGCACGGCCCGGCTGCTAGAGGGCGCGACCGGCAAGCTCCTGCTCGGGCCCCTGACCCTGCCCGGCTCGCAGTCGGGCGGGCCACCCACCGTGGCCGACTTTGACGGCGACGGCAAGCCGGAGATCGGCGTGGCCCAGGCCAACCTGTACTCGATGATCAAGCCGAACTTCGCCGACAAGAAGATCGACGTCGTCTGGACGCAGAAGAACCACGATTTCAGCTCGTCGGTGACCGGCTCGAGCGTGTTCGACTTCGAAGGCGACGGCAAGGCGGAGGTCATCTACAACGACGAGTGCTACCTGTGGGTCTATGACGGCCAGTTCGGCGACGTCCTGTTTGTGAGCTTCACCCAGTCCTTCACCGCCACGGAGGCCAACGCCCTGGCCGACGTGGACGGCGACGGCCACGCCGACATCCTGCTCATCGCCAATGGCGCCAGCCCCAACAACTGGACCTGCGCGCACCACGACGCGCCGGGCAAGGTCATCCACGGCCACGAGTACCCGGTCTGGGAGAAGCCCCAGGGCGGGCCGCACTACCGGGGGATCACCGCCTTCCAGGACTCGGCCAACAGTTGGGTGGGCACGCGCACGCTTTGGAACGAGCACACCTACCACGTGACCAACATCTGCGATCCGCGCGACAGCGCCTGCGCGCCCGGGGCGTACTACGGGCAGATCCCGGCCAAGGAGAAGAAGAACTGGGAGCAACCCTGGCTCAACAACTTCCGCCAGAACGTGCAGGACAAGGGGATATTCGACGCGCCGGACGCCACCGTCAAGCTCGGCGCCGACTGCGTCTCGCCGGTGCCGCTGCACGTGCAGGTGCGCAACATCGGGCTCGCGGCCCTGCCCGCGGCCGTGGAGGTGGGTCTCTACAAGGTGACGAACGGCGAGGAGCTGCTCGGCACGGTGCAGACGACCGAGCCGCTCCTGGCCGGTCAGACGGAGCTCATCGAGTTCGCCGTGCCGGCCGACAAGGCTTCGCCCGACGACACCTTCCTCGCGCGGATCCTGATCGATCCGGACGCGCCCAAGTTCCACGAGTGCCGCGAGGACAACAACGAGAGCCAGAAGGTCAAGCCGGGCTGCGTGCACTAGGGGAGGTCGGCGCGCCGCGGGGCGTGGCTAGAACTGCGCCGCAAGGCCAACCGCACCGAGCCCCACGCTCGGACGCAGCACCACGGCTTCGCGCCGTTCGTCGCCGCCCGACACCGACAGCACGACGCCGGCCAGGCCCGTGACCACGCCCCCGGCTGCGACGATGAAGCTCGCGGTGCAGAGGTCGGCCAGCGTGTTGGCGCCATCGAGATCCCCGCGCTGGTCGGGGCCGCACAGCTTGCCGGGGCACTCGTCCTCGAGCGCCGAGACGCGGGAAGCGACGAGCGCCGTCGTGACGACTCCGGCAACGAGGCCGACACCCCCGACCGCGAAGCCCACGTACGCCAGGGGCGAGACCCCAGATGGTGCGGGCCCGTCGTGCTCAGCCGGCGCAGCCGCGCGCCGTGGCTGCACAGCGGCAGACGGCAGCGGTGCGCCCGCTGGGGAGGGTGCAGCAGCAGGTGTTGCTGGCTCAGACGTGACGGGTGCTGGCGCTGCCTCGAGCTCCTCGTGCGGCTCGGGCGGCGGCGGAGCGGGCTCGTCCTGCTTGGCCGCCTCGATCTCGCGGATCCGCCGCTCGGCCTGCTGGCGGCACGAGCCGTTGGCATGCTCGGCCAAGTACCTCTTCCAGGCCTCAGGCGTGTCCTCCTTGGTCGCCTGCTCGCAGTCCGCCACGTCGCGCGCTCGCGCTTGCTCCGCCTCCTGGCGCTGCCGCTCGGCCAGCCTTGCTGCCTCCCTCGCCTCCTGCGCCTTGATCCTGTTGATGTCGCCCGGGTAGCGGCACTTGCCGGCGTACCACTGCTTGGTCCCGCGGCACTGCTGCTCCTGGGCCTGCGCGGGCAGCGCGCTGGAGGCTGCGGCTGCGGCCACGAGGACGGCCGCGAGTGTTGTCATTGGTCGCCTTCGCGTCAGAGCGAGCATCGCCATGACCCTACCACGATCCGCAACCCGCCCGCCCTACCAGTCGGCTGCACAGCGGAACCCGAGGTCGCTGCGCGCCGCCTCCGGCCCGTCCACGCCGCGGCGATAGCTCCCGGCAGCCTGCTCGGGTCTCATCAGCCAACTTGCGCCGCGGTTGACCTTGCCGCGCCGGCGCGCATCGGCCTTGCCACCCGGATACGCCGCGTAGTCCGAGGCCGTCCACTCCCGGACGTTGCCACCCATGTCGAGGACGGCCACCCAGGACTTGTCGGCCGGGCGCGAGCCAACCGGCAGGGTAGCTCCGCTGTCGCACCCGCCAGCACGCTTGCCGGCAACGACGGCCAGCTTGCACGAGGGCTGCTCGGCGCCCCACGGGTAGTCGAGCTGCTTCGGGCCGCGGGCCGCCGCCTCCCATTCCGCTTCCGTCGGCAGCCGCAAGCTGCGACGGGCGCAGAAGGCGCTCGCTCCTTTCCAGCTCACGCAGTTGATGGGGTGCTGCTCGCGCTCCTCGCGCTGCCAGGTGCAGCCCTCGGTCTGACCCGGCGGCGGGCAGCCGCCTTCGGCCACGCACTGGTCGTAGTCCTCCATCGCGACCTCGCGGGCCATGATGGCGAAGGCGGCGAGCGCTAGCTCGTGCACTGGCATCTCGTCGCTTCGGCACTGCGGGTTGGCCGGTACGCAGCCGATCCGGTAGCTGCCCGCCGGCACTACCACCATGCCCTTGGGCGCCTGCTTCTGCGCCGGCCGGCCTCGCTCTGCTCCTGGCGCTGAAGCCGGCGAGAGCGCTCGCTGCGGCGCCAAGGCCGAGCCGGCTATCGGCTGGGTGCTCTGCGGCCGCGGCCGGCTCAGGGGCCCGCGCGCCAGTATGACCGCGACGGCAGCGACGGCCAGCAGGGCGCCCGTGAAAGCTGCCACCCGGACCATACGCGAGCGGCGCCCCGTTGTCGATCCAGGTAGCGAGCGTGTGGCGCCGGCCAGGCTGCGGCTTCTGCCCTTGGGGCCGGCCGGCACCGGCCCCGCCCACTGCTCGGGGCCAAGCACCGCCGTCGGCTGCGACTTCTCTAGCCGGGGCTGGTCGTCCGCGGCCGCGGGCGCCTCGCCCCGCGGGTGGGTGATGGTGCCGTTTTCGTCGCCGAGCGCGGCCGGCGGGGCCGCAGGCTCGGTGCTGGCCGGCGCGCTCGGCAGCGCGCCTGCCGGCAGCGGCAGGACGGCGGGCCCGGCTTCCTGCTCCCCCGGCCAGGTCGGTGCCACGGCGCTGGCGGCGTCCGGGAATGAGGGCCGCGCCGGAGGAGCGATCTCCCGGCCGCGCAGCGTCCGGTAGGCTCGCCGCAGCGCCTCCTGCATGGCGCGGGCGTCTTGCCAGCGATCGGCCTGCTCGAAGCGAAGCGCCTGGTCAATCAGCTCGACCAGCGCCGGGGCGAGGCCGGGGGCGACGCGTGCGATCGAGTCGGCCGGCTGGGTCGCAGCCTTGGCCAGCACTTCCAGGGTCGTGCTGGCCTCATGCACGTAGCGGCCCGCGAGCAGCGTGTACATGGCGGCGCCGACCGACCACAGACCCGAGCGCGCATCGACCTCGTCGTGCCGGCCGCGCGCTTGCTCCGGCGGCATGAAGGCCGGGCTTCCGAGCAGCACCCCCGTGCGCGTGGCCGCGGCGCTGCCCGATAGCTCGCGCAGCCGCGCGATGCCGAAGTCGAGCACCTTGACGGTGCCGTCTGTGGTGAAGAACAGGTTCTCGGGCTTGAGATCGCGGTGCACGATGCCCTGGCCGTGCGCCGCCGCCAGCGTGTCGAGGAGCCGATCGACTACGCGGAGCACCTCGTCGGCCTCGAGCTTGCCGCCCTTGCGCTTGCTCCTCTCGCGCAGCGTCTCGCCCCGGAGCAGCTCCATCACGAGGAACGCGGCTCCGTCCTGTGTCACGTCGTCGTCGTGCACGGTCACGGCGCCCTTGTGCTTGACCCGGTTGGCGACGTAGCCCTCGCGCAGGAACCGGCCCCGGACCTCGGGCAGGACCGACAGCTCGGGGTGCAGCATCTTGATGGCGACCACGTTGCCGTTGCGGTGGGTCGCCTGGTAGACCGTGACCATGGCGCCGGCCCCGAGCAGCGCGTCCACGCGCCACTTGTCCTTGAGCACGGTGCCGACCCGTGCCCCCGGCGACTTGCTGGCCCGGTGCGCTTGCTTCATGGCCCCTCGCCTCAACAGCCCACCACCTGCAGGCGCCTGCCTCCTGTCTCGAGCTCCCGCCGGTACAGCTTCTCGTCCCAGGGCACGCCCTGGCGCAGGTCGAAAAGCACGAGCCAGCCCTCAGCCAGGCCCGCCGTTTCCAGGTAGCGGCTGAGTTGCTCGACCCCTTCGGCCTCGGTCTCGGTGTCGCGCCGAAGCTTGATCTCGATCGCGTGCCGCTCGTCCTGCCAGAAGACCATCAGATCGAGCGCACCGCGGCCGAGCCCGTACTCGCGCTCGATCCGGCCGCCCGTGTTGACGATGCGCTGCAGGAAGGCCATCAGCATCAGGTGGGGGCCGGCCTCCCGGTAGCCGAAGCCCTCGGCCGCAAGGTGACCGTCCTTGCGCCAGAAGGCCTGGAAGGCGGCCATGAGCTTGGGCAGATCGAGGTGGCCGTCGGGCCGGACATACCAGGCCGTCTCGTGGCGGAGCTGCGTCTGCTCGACGAAGGTAAGCTCGCGCACGACGACCTCGCGGTAGACGGGGTTGGCGATCTCCCAGATCCCCAGGCGAAGCACGATGAGCCCAAGCCCGGCGACATAGGTGAAGTCGTCGTGGAGCACATCTCGGCTGACACGGCCTCCGACCAGCATCGGCTCCACGATCTTGCGCACCCGCTCATCGCGCAGCCGCGCGATGAGTGAGTCGATGTGGGAGCGGCGCTCGACGACGATCGTCTCCTTGGCCGCGCGCACGTGCTCGGCCGTAGCCGCCACGGCCCGGTCCTCCACGTCGCGGCCCACGATCTGGTGCGCCAGGGCGTTGACCAGCCAGGGGTGGCCCTGCGACAGCTCGTAGATGAGCTGGGCTGCCTCGGGCTCGAAGCGCTGGCCGGTCAGGGCGGTGTGCTGGCCGAGCAGCTCCGCCACCTCCTCGCGCGTGAAGGGCGCGAGGGTAGCCGCCTCGGCGCTGATGTTGAAGGGTACCCGTTCACGGCATTTCCGCGCCAGCAAGGACGGCTCGCCGAGTCGGCCGCGATCGCGGCTTACGTCCTCGGCCCGGCTCCTCACGTACAGGAGTACGCTCCGGGCCGGGCCTCCGGGCGCGCTCGCGCTCGCGGCCGCCTGACGAGCCGGCTGGGAGAATGCGTGAACGCCACCTGGCGCATGCCGATGAGCACCACGGAGTGCGGGAAGGGCGCCTTGGAGCGGCCGAGGTAGCCGCTCCGAAGCTGCGTCAGGAAGGAGACCATGGCCTCGCCCACCAGGCCGTCGGCCTCGTCGAACATGACTACCAGCGGGCGCGGCGCCGCGCGGGCAAGCTGCCGCAGCCAGCCAAGCACGGCAGTGGCCGGGTCGCGCAGCAGCGACTCGCGCTCGGGCCGCCCGAGCTCGGGCAGGTACATCTCCAGCGCGGTGTCGAGCGCGCCGAGCACGGTGGTGAATGCGCGGGTCGGATCGGGCTGTTCGCGCGCGACCTGGATGTCGACCCACAGGGCGCAGTAGCGGCCGGAGCCGTTGTAGTGGTCGGCGAGCCACTGGGCCGAGGTGCTCTTGCCGGTCTGGCGGCCGGCGTGCAGGGTGAAGTAGCGGCGCTCGTCGATGAGGCGCATGACCAGGCCGAGCCGCCGCTCGGGCGGCAGCATGTAGTGCTCGCCCGGGATGCAGGTGCCAGCGGTGTTGAAGTAGGGAAGCATGACTCGGGCCATATTATTCCGGATGCGTTCCTGCCGCCAGCGAGCTAGCATCGGCATCCAGGCTCATCGGGCAGGAGAGCATGCGCGAGACAGCGTTGTCGTGGTGCCGCCCAGTGCTGCTGGCCGCGCTCGCGGTTGCCGGCTGCCGCGCCATCATGGGCCTGGACGAGCTCGCGGTAGGCGAGCAGCCACAAGACGGCGCCGGGGCTGGTGCTGCGGCCGGGAGCGGGGGCACGGGCGGCGTCTCCCAAGGTGGGGGCGGCGCGGCCGCGTGCGTGCCCGAGCAGTGCCCGGGCCTGGACACCGACTGCCGCGAGCGGGCCTGTGTCGAGGGCAAGTGCGGCGTCGCGAACGCGGCCCCGGACACGGCGTGCAAGGGCGTGGGCGACGAACAATGGTGCGACGGCCAGGGCGAGTGCGTCCAGTGCAACCACGGCTCCCAGTGCGACTCGCAGATCTGCGACAAGAGCAAGTGCGTGCCCGCGCCGTGCCAGAACGGCCAGAAGGACGGCGAGGAGTCGGACGTCGACTGCGGCGGGGCAGACTGCGCGCCGTGCCTGGACGGCAAGAAGTGCAGCAAGGCGGCCGACTGCGCGAGCGGCTTCTGCGATGCGGGCAAGTGTACCGCGAAGAAAGCCAAGGGCGATGGGTGCGACGACGCGGCCCAGTGCCTGAGCGGCAACTGCGCGGACGATGTTTGCTGCGACAAGCCTTGCGCCGGCCCCTGCGAGGCGTGCGCGAAGAAGCTCGGCGCCTCGAAGAACGGCACTTGCACCCCGCTGCCCGAGGACACCGAGTGCCGTGCACCAGCCGGCGACTGCGACCTCACCGAGAACTGCGACGGCCAGTCGGGCGAGTGCCCGGCCGACGAGCTCGCCAAGGATGGCGACCCGGGCATGGGTGACGCCTGCGACCCGTATCTATGCGACGGCAAGGACGCGAGTTGTCCCCAGAGCTGCGCGGCCGATCCGGACTGCACCGAGGGCTACTACTGCTACGGCGCTTCGTGCACGAAGAAGCCGGGCGGCGAGCCATGCGCTGTCGCGAGCGAGTGCCTGAGCGGCAACTGCGCGGACGGTGTCTGCTGCGAGACGCCCTGCGCCGGGCTGTGCCGGGCGTGCAGCCTGGCCAAGACGGGCGCAAAGAACGGCATCTGCGGCCCGGTGAGCCCTGGGACCGATCCAGATCAGGAGTGCAAGCCTGGGGTGTGCGCGGGCCCGGGCGCATGCGCAGTTGGCAGCCACCTCTGGAGCAAGCGCTTTGGCGATACGAGCGACCAGGACGGTAACAGCGTCGCCGTCGACGGGGCGGGCAACGCGCTCGTGACGGGCTACTTCTGGAACACGGTCGACTTCGGCGGCGGGCTGCTTGCGAGCGCGGGGAGCTACGACATCTTTGTCGCCAAGTTTGACCCGCAGGGCAAGCACCTCTGGAGCAAGCGCTTCGGCGAGGCGGACCACCAGTACGTCAACTACATCGCCGCCGACAGCTCGGGCAACGTGCTCGTGACGGGCTACTTCGCCGGCACGGTCGACTTCGGCGGCGGCCCCCTCAAAAGCGCGGGGGGCCACGACATCTTCGTCGCCAAGTTTGACCCGCAGGGCAACCACCTCTGGAGCAAGCGCTTCGGCGACGCGAGCGCGCAGAGCGGCTTGGGCATCACCGCCGACGGCGCGGGCAACGCCCTGGTGACCGGTCCCTTCGAGGGCACCGTGGACTTCGGCGGCGGGGTGCTTGCGAGCGCGGGCGCCAGGGACATCTTCGTCGCCAAGTTTGACCCGCAGGGCAACCACCTCTGGAG
>JACQWT010000356.1 GCA_016209145.1 Deltaproteobacteria bacterium
ACGCCCGTCGCGGGCGCTGCGCGCAGCCGAAAATCGTCGCCCGGCGCGACGCTTTTCGGACCTAGGCGTGTGTCGGAAAAAGGGGCCTCGAAATGGTCCAAGTGATCGAAATTACTCACTTTACTCTGACACTGGAACCGAATAATTCCGCGCACTTGGTTTTTTCTCCGACAGGCTCCTAGTAGAACAGGAAGCCGGCGGTCGGGGCGAACGGGGTTGGGGCCCCGTTCGCGGAGTCTGGGGCGAAGCCCCAGCGCCCTTGGTCCACAGCGCGCAACGGCCGCGGGGCGTTGCTGCTTGCGTCCTCCCGCTCCGTTCCCGCGGGCGTGTCGCCCCGATTCCGCGGCTGCGCGGAATCGACAATCAAACGCGCTTGGGTTGCGGGCGAAGCCCGCGCCATGCGCGCGGGGGCACAACTAAGACTCCGGCTCGGACTCGGGCTGGCGATCTCGGCCCGGCGGCCAGTGCAGGGACACGCCGATCGAGACCAGCAGCACCAGGACGACGAGCATCAGGGCCACGAAGGTAGGGATCTTGAAGATGCCGGCGACGAGCATCTTCGTGCCGACGAAGGCCAGCACTACCCCCAGGCCGTACTTCAGGTAGTGGAACATCCCAGCCACGCCGGCGAGGGCGAAGTACAGGGCCCGCAGGCCGAGAATGGCGAACACGTTGGACGTGAACACGATGAACGCGTCCGTGCTCACGGCGAAGATCGCCGGGATGGAGTCCACGGCGAAAACGATGTCGCTGGTCTCGATCACGAGCACGACGACGAACAGCGGCGTGGCCCAGAGCCGCCCGTCCCGGCGCACCACGAGCCTTGCTCCTTCGAAGCTCGGAGTGATCCGCGCCAGGCGGCGGAAGGCCCGGAGCACCGGGTTGCGCTCCGGATCGACCCCGGCTTCCTTGCCGAAGGCGATGCGGAAGCCCGTGTAGACCAGGAAGGCACCAAAGACGTACAGCACCCAGTGGAAGTGCCGGATCAGGTACGCGCCCGCTCCGATCATCGTGCCGCGAAGCAACAGTGCGCCGAGGATCCCCCAGGCCAGCGCCCGCTGCTGGAGGCGATCGGGCACCTTGAAATAGGCGAAGATGAGCAGGAAGACGAAGAGGTTGTCGACGCTCAGCGACTTCTCGATGAGGTAGCCGGCAAGGAACTGCGCGGCCGGCTCGACGCCCTGCCAGAGGTAGAGCCCGAGGTCGAAGCAGAGCGCCAGGCTGATCCACACCACGCTCCAGCCCAGGGCCTCACGGATCTTGAGCTTGCGCGGCCGGCGATGGAGCACGCCCAGATCGAGCGCCAGCATCGCCAGCACGAACAGGCAGAACGCGATCCACGACCAGGGAAGGCTCGACACGGGGAGGGCTTCAGGGACTCGGCCGGCGCGCCGGAACGCGACAGCGTAGCACGAGCGGCGCGAGCGGCCAGTGCTGGCGGGCGCGCACCCGAGCGGATACCATGGAGCATGCCTTCGTCGGGCGAGCGTCGCGGACAGGGCGGGCCGGTCGCCCAGCAACTGGCCCTGCCTGCCGTGGTGCCGGCCGTCGTGCCGGCCCCGGCCGGCGAGCAGGAGCTGGTGGCGCGCGCGCGCGCGCTCGGCGGCCGGACGCTCGGCTCGCTGGCGGCACAGCTCGGCGTGCCTGTGCCGCTCGACTTGCGCCGTGCCAAAGGCTGGGTCGGCCAGCTCATCGAGCGCGCCCTGGGCGCCACGGCCGGCAGCCGCGACGAGCCCGACTTCCCCGAGCTTGGCATCGAGTTGAAGACCCTGCCCGTCGACGGGCGCGGCCAACCCTGCGAGAGCACCTTCGTGGCCACCATCCCGCCGCGCGAGGTCGGCGAGATCCCGTGGGAGCGCTCGCGCGTGCGCCGCAAGCTCGCGCGCGTGCTCTGGGTGCCGGTCGAGGCCGAGCGCGCCGTGCCGGTTGCCGCGCGGCGCATCGGGGGCCGGCATCATCGGCCGCGGGGACGTCGAGGCCGTCAGCGGGCACCTGGGCCGCTACCTCCAGGTCCGGCCCAAGGCGGCCCACTCGCGCGTGCGCCGCCGCAGCGTCGATGCCGAGGGGGCCACGCTGGAGACCATGCCGCGCGGCTTCTACCTGCGCGCCGGCTTCACCGCCGCCATCCTGCGTCGCCACTACGCGTTGCCTCGGCCGGCGAGCCGCCGGCACGCGGAAAACTTTCCCCGGGCCGGAGGCCCGCGCTAACGCTGCGGGCGTCGCAGGCACTGCCGAAAAGGTCCCCGGTGGGACGCCCATAACGGCCGGCGGTGAGCCGTTCGGGTTCGACTCCCGAGCTTGCGACCCACGTGCTTGTTCTCTTCCTTTCGCGTTGAGCCCCGGCGCGGAAATGCTGTACGCTATGTACGACGCGTGCCGTAGAGACGGCGGGCGCCGTGCTCGCGGGCGTACGAGGAAGCGTCATGGCACGTCGGTGGCTCTGGTCGTGCGGGTGGCTGGTCGTGCCCGTCTTTGGTGCAGCCGCGGCGTCGGCCTGCGGCGAGGGGGAGCTCTTTGGCTCCGGCACGTCGGCGACGGCGGCAGGCGGGCAAGGCGGGCACGACACCAGCGCGGGCGCGGGTGGTGCGGCCGGCGGCGGCGCGCAGGGTGGCGCTGGCGGCGTCGGCCCGGGCGGGACCGGTCCGGGGGGGAGCGCCGGCGGCGGCGGCGCCGCGCCGGTCACCGACTTCTTCCAGCCTGGGCCGTACGAGGTCAGCTCGAAGTCCGGCCAGGTGGCCATGCTGGGCTGCGGCTTCCTCAACAAGATGGACTACCTGCTGTTCGAGCCGGAGCAGGCTGAGGGGGCGCCCATCGTGGTGCTCGCCCACGGCTTCGAGCGCGGGCCCGACAACATGGCCGAGATGGCGAAGCGCATGGCCAGCTTCGGCGTCCGAGTGCTCGCCCCGGGCTACTGCCACATGAGCATGATCGACTACAACCCGGCGCAGAACGCGGCGGACGAGCTCAAGCTCGTGGCCGAGCTCGGTAGTGGCGCGCCGGTCATCCATGCGGGCCACTCGGCCGGCGGGCTGGTTGCCTTGCTCGCGGCGGAGAAGGATTCCGGCACGGTCGCGGTGCTCGCCTTGGATGCGGTGGACAAGGACGGGCTCGGCGCGGCCGCGGCGCTGAAGATCGTGCGGCCCACGCTCGGGCTCGACGGCGAGCCGGGCACCTGCAACCAGAACAACAACGGCGGCGTGCAGCTCGCCAAGCTAAGCCCGCAAGGCTGGGCGGCGCGCGTCGTGGGGGCCACGCACTGCGACTTCGAGGGGCCGACCGACTGGGCGTGCACCAGCCTCTGCGGCGGCGAGGGGAGCAAGGGCCAGCGCGATCTCATCCGGGCCATGGCCGCCGCCTTCGTGGCGTGGCAGGCCGGCCTCGATCCGAGCGGCAAGCAGTGGGTGACCGTCGCGGGTAGCAAGTACCAGGAGCTCGTGTCGGGCGGCGCCCTGGCCCCGCTCTGACCGGACGTTTTTTGGGCTGGGCGTGTCGCGGTCGCGGCGCTAGGCTGCCCGCCCAAACAGCCCCATCCCGAAGGAGGAACGCAATGAAGTTTGCCATCATGGGTACTGGTGTGATGGGCCGCGGCTGGATCGCGCAGTGCGCGATGTGCGGTCACGAGGTGCACGCCTACGACAGCAGCGCCGGCGCGCTTACCGGCGTCGTGGACGCCTGCGTGGGCTTCGCCGGGAAGGCGGCCAAGAAGTTCAAGATCGAGGATCCCCAGCTCGCGTCCAAGACGAAGGGCAACATCCACGTGCACACGAAGCTTGAGGATTTCGTCGCGGCGGCCAAGGGGTGCGACGTCTTCTTCGAGGTCATCTTCGAGGATCTGGAGCTCAAGTGCTCGGTGTTGCGCGAGCTCGTGCCCCAGCTTCCCGACAACGTGTACTTCTGGTCCAACACCTCAAGCCTGAACATCGACGTGCTCGGCGAGGCGAGCGGCCGGCCCAAGAAGGCCATCGTGTGCCACGGCATGAACCCGGTGCCGCTCATGGTCGGCGTCGAGCTCGTTCCTTGCGTCAAGACCTCGCCGGAAACCGTCGAGCACGCCCGCAAGACCCTCCAGGAGAGGAAGAAGCTGCCCTTCGTGGCGCCCAACAGTCCCGGCTTCGGGGTCAACCACACCTCGCTCGGCCACCCGCAGGGCACGTTCAAGCTTTCGGACTTCGTGAGCTCGCCGACCATGCTGCGCGTGGCCCTGGAGATGTACCAGGCATCCTCGGATCCGCGCCTCTACCCCCCGGCAATCCTCGTGCGCATGGTCAAGGACGGGGCGTTCGGCCCGGCCACGGGCAAGGGCTTCTACGACTGGAGCGACCCGCGCAATCCCAAGCCGCGCGACATGTCCGAGTACCGCGTCAAGACGGCCGAAGACCTCACCGGTGCGCTGAAGTAGCGCCCGGGGTCGCTTTTCGCGATCAGGGGGCGCGGCGCCGGCCATTACCAGGGTGGCCCCCGGACGACGACGGGAGCGGTGTGGCTTCCGGCCGGCCGATGGGGGCCCGGGCCAGGCGCGGTGCCGGGGTTTCGTCGCCGCAACCGTGCTTGACACCCCTTCGTGTGGTACTCTTGCGCCATGCTTCCTCGAATCCGTGCCTTTGCCGCGGCATCGGTCGTGCTCGCGGCCGTGCCGTGGCTCGCTCCCGGTTGCGGCGCCCGTGACGGCGACCTCTTTCCCGCAGACGAGCAACTCTTGCCGCCGGACGGGGGAACGGGAGGCACGGGCGGCGACGGCGCGACCTGCCTGGCCGACGGCCAGCTCTGCGCCAGCGGTCCGGAGTGCTGCTCTGGCCAGTGCGTGGACGGTACCTGCCGCGGGGCCTGCAAGGCGCAGGGCGAGTACTGCGCTCAGGGAGCCGAGTGCTGCGGCGGCGTGTGCAGCGAGGGGATTTGCGGGGCCGGCTGCCAGCCCTACGGGGCGGCGTGCAGCAGCACCCCGGACTGCTGCGACGACGTGCCCTGCATCGGCGGCATCTGCGGTGGGGCGCCGTGCCAGCCCGACGGCGCGGGGTGCAGCGATCCCGCCCAGTGCTGCAGCGGCATGTGCGAGGCCGGCTTCTGCGGGGGGCCGCCCTGCCCGCACGGCATGTGCGAGCCGGGCTTGCCGCTCAAGGCCGAGTGCGACCCGTGCGTGGCGGCGATCTGCCAGGCCGATCCCTACTGCTGTCAGGTCCAGTGGGACGACGCCTGCGTCAGCTCGGCCGAGCCCATCTGCGGCATCCCCTGTCAGCCGTGCTCGCCCGAGGGTTTCCCCTGCCAGTGGCCCGAGGAGTGCTGCAGCAACGTGTGCGAGTACGGCGTGTGCAGCCAGCCTTGCCTGCCGAACGGCATGGCCTGCAACGTGGGCTGGCAATGCTGCAGCGGCAACTGCCAGAACGGAGTTTGCGGCAACCCCTGCCTTCCCGACGGCAACGCCTGCTACAACCCGATGCAGTGCTGCAGCCAGACGTGCGTCAACGGGGTGTGCGGCGGCGCCGGCTGTACCCACGACAAGTGCAACGTCGGGCCGCCGCTCGCCTCGAACTGCGAGAGCTGCACGCAGAAGATCTGCCAGGTAGATCCGTATTGCTGCCAGACCTACTGGGACGAGCTGTGCGTCGACGAGGTCGGGAGCGTGTGCGGCGTGCCCTGCAGCCCGTGCCAGCCTGACGGGACGCCCTGCAACAGCCCCGTCCAGTGCTGCAGCAACGCCTGCGTGAACGGCGTTTGCGGCGCCGGCTGCAAGCCCAACGGCCAGCCCTGCAAGACCGGTCCCGAGTGCTGCAGCGGCAAGTGCAGCAACGGCGGCGTGTGCGCCGGCCCGTGCAAGCCCGACGGGCAGTGGTGTGGCAGCGGCGGCGAGTGCTGCAGCACGATCTGCGCCAACGGCATCTGCTCGAGCTGCAAGCCCAACGGGATGGGCTGCGCCGGCGCGTGGGAGTGCTGCAGCGGCAATTGCACGGGCGGGCAGTGCTCGGCGGGCTGCGCTCCCGGCGACACCAAGTGCGGCAGCAAGTGCGTGAATCTCCAGACTGACCCCACCAACTGCGGGGGCTGCGGCGTGGTCTGCGGGGTGGGCGCGGTTTGCAGTGGCGGGACTTGCGTGGGACCGTGCAAGCAGAACGGCCAGGCATGCAACAGCGGCGGCCAGTGTTGCAGCGCGATCTGCGCGAACGGCTTGTGCTCGAGCTGCAAGAGCAACGGGATGGCGTGCCAGAGCGGCGGCGAGTGCTGCAGCGCGATCTGTGCGAACGGCGCGTGCGCGAGCTGCAAGCCCAACGGACAGGCGTGCAACACGGGAAGCGAGTGCTGCAGCAGCACGTGCACCGGCGGCAAGTGCGCCGGCCCGTGCAAGGTCAACGGAGAGGCGTGTGGCAGCGGCCCGGAGTGCTGCAGCGCGATCTGCTCGGCGGGCAAGTGTGCGAGCTGCAAGCAGAACGGGGATGGCTGCAACAGCGGCGGGGAGTGCTGCAGTGCGATCTGCGCGGGCGGTGCATGCGCGAGCTGCAAGTCCAACGGGATGGCGTGCCAGAGCGGCGGCGAATGCTGCAGCGCGATCTGCGCGAACGGCGCGTGCGCGAGCTGCAAGCCCAACGGCCAGGCGTGCAAGACCGGGAGCGAGTGCTGCAACAACACCTGCACGAACGGCGTATGCGCCAACCCGTGCAAGCCGAACGGGCAGGCCTGTGTCGGCGGCTCGGAGTGCTGCAGCAACGTCTGCTCGTTGGGGAAGTGCGCGAGCTGCAAGACGAACGGGGACAAGTGCAACAGCGGCGGGGAATGCTGCAGCGCCATCTGCTCGGCGGGGACGTGCGCGAGCTGCAAGCAGAACGGGGACAAGTGCAACAGCGGAGGCGAGTGCTGCAGCGCCATCTGCTCGGGCGGCGCGTGCGCCAAGTGCAAGCAGAACGGGGATGGTTGCAACAGCGGCGGCGAGTGCTGCAGCGCCATCTGCTCGGCGGGCAAGTGCGCGAGCTGCAAGCCCAACGGCCAGGCGTGCAACGGCGGCAAGGAGTGCTGCAGCGCCACCTGCACAGGGGGCGTGTGCGCCAACGCGTGCAAGGCGAACGGGCAGGCGTGCGGCAGCGGGCCCGAGTGTTGCAGCGCCATCTGCTCGGCGGGCAAGTGCGCGAGCTGCAAGCAGAACGGGGATGGCTGCGCCGGCGGCTCGGAGTGCTGCAGCAACGTCTGCTCGGGGGGCAAGTGCGCGAGCTGCAAGGCCAACGGCCAGAGCTGCGGCGGCGACGGCGAGTGCTGCAGCAACGCCTGCGCGAGCGGCAAGTGCGCGAGCTGCAAGCCCAACGGGCAGTCGTGCAGCACGGGCTTCCAGTGTTGCAGCCTGAACTGCAGCGGGGGTCTGTGCACCCAGCCGTGCACCCCCGAAGGGGGCAAGTGCAACAACGATCCGCAGTGCTGCACCGGGATCTGTGTCGCCGGGACGTGCGCGGGCTGCAAGCCCAAGGGCTACTCCTGCAACCAGGGCTACGAGTGCTGCAGCGGCACCTGCAAGTCGAACGCTTGCGCCGATCCCTGCCAGCCGAACGGCACGCCCTGCAAGAACGCGGACCAGTGCTGCAGCGCGACCTGCGCCAACGGTGTCTGCGGTGGCCTGTGCATCCCGAACGGCATGCCATGCTTCCAGCCACAGCAGTGCTGCAGCAAGTCGTGCCAGGGCGGGACCTGCCAGGGCGCCTGCCAGCCTGACGGCACGCCGTGCTTCTCGGCGGACGTATGCTGCGCCAAGAAGTGCGTGGGCAACGTCTGCAACGGGGCGTGCCTCTCCGACGGCAAGGCATGCTCCAAGCCCGAGGACTGCTGCAGCGCGAAGTGCACGGCGGGCTTCTGCGGCGACGGGCCGACCTGTCCCTCCGACGGCACGCCCTGCAACGACTGCGTGGCCGACAACTGCTGCAACGAGCTCATCTCCTGCGCCACGAGCCCGGGCTGCATCGAGAGCCTGGACTGCTTCTTCCAGTGCATCCAGGACGGCGACCCCATCCCGATCTGCTACCTCTCGTGCGTCGATGATCCCGCGGCCTACCAGGTCCTGGCCTGCGTCATCGGCAACTGCGCCGGCTCCTGCATGATGCAGTAGCAGGCGCGGTGCCTCGCCTCGCGACCGCGCGGCGCTACCGTAGCGCCTGCATGCCGACGAACACCCAGTCGCGGGCGCCGACCGTGACGGCATAGCGCTTGGTTTCACCCCGGGCGCTCACGGCGAGCCGGTGCTTGCCCGGCCGCACCCGCAGTCGCGCCACGGCGAGCCGTGCCGGCAAGGTGGACCAGCCGCGCGTGTCGGGCGTATCCGCGGCGCTCAGGGCCGCGGTGGTGAACAGGCCCGCCAGCAGCCCGAGGGCGCCGCTGTCGTCGTCCGCCAGCGCGCTCGTGGCCGCTCCGGCGGCCTCTCCGGCAACGGCGCGGGCGAGCATGCGGGTAATGGCCGCGAGCACGAGAGTGCCCTCGTTCTCCTGCCAGATCCGCCGCACCTCGGCTTCCACGTCGAGGGCGGGCTCGAGCGGCTGGGCGCTGCCGTCCAAGGCGAGCGTGGGCTCATCGTAGCGTCCGCGGCTCGGGCCCAAGCGCGGGAAGTTGACCCAGGTCACGAGCCCCTTGGCGGCCAGGCTCGTGGCGAGAGCGTGGTCGCGCGGGCTGATGTCGCTCGCCACGAGCGTGAGGGCCAGGCCGATGGGGATGCGCACCGGTATCTTCTGCGGGACGCGGCCGTAGCCCACGACCACGAGGATCTCGGCTTCGTCGCCCGGTGGCGCCGGCGCCGCGTCGCCGGAAGCGCCGACGAGCCGGTCGACGGCGGGCGAGTACGGCTGGCCGCCCGTCAGCGCACGCAGCGCCGGCGCGAGCGAACCGTAGCTCGCGTAGCCGAGCGCCTCGTCGTAGTGGCGCAGGGCCTCGTCCCGCTGGGCGGACTTCTCGAAAGCGAAGCCCGCGAGGTAGCTGCCCAGGCCGAGCAGCGTGCCGTGCTCGCCCCGGTCCTTCAAGTAGCGCTGCACGACGGCCAGGCGCCGCGCCTCGACGCGCGTGCCGGACAGATCGCGCAGCGCGAGGTAGTTCATCATGTTGAAGGTGTTGATGAGCAGCTTCTCGTAGCCCGGGGCGCGGTAGGGCCCCACGTCGTCCGAGAACAGATAGCGGCCGACGTCGTGCGCGGCGGAGCGGGACAGATCGAGAAGGTCGATGGCCTTGTCGGCCGCGCCGAAGTCGCGCGCCGATAGTTCATAGCGGTCCATGCTCTGGAGCACGGCGGCGCGGTCGAGCACGAGCAGGGCCTCGTCGCCGCCGAGCTGGGGCGGCAGATCCTCGGCCCGTGTCACCGCCAACTCCTCGTTGAGCGCCCCCACGGCCTCGGCCGGAGCGCCGCGGTCCAGGGCGTCCAGGGCCGCCTTGACGCGCGCCTCGTGGCCGGCGCAGCCGCACAGGAATGCCGCGCCGAGCGCGAGAAGGAGCACGCCTGGTCGCGCCGACATCTAGCCCACGTCCACGAGCCCCTTGGTCAGCGCGGACTTGTGCTGCCAGGCAATGGCGCTGGTGGCCACCTCGATGACCTGCATGAACATGAAGTACTGCACGCGGCGCCCCTCGGCGCTGCGCTCGTCGGAGGAGAAGACCTTGCCCGTGATGTAGTACTGCGCCCCGAGCTGGCGGTTGTACTCGGCGACGTGCGCCGGGTCGAAGCCGCCGCCGTGCTGCTGCTCGACCTCCGCGATCATCTGGCGCTGACGCTCGACACTGATGACCTGGACCAGGCTGCTGTCAACGAGATAGGTCTCGATGTCACTGAGCAGCGCCTGGAGCTGGCTGTCGACGTGCTCGCTCGTCTCGTTCGCCAGAGGGTAGATCGCCACCCGCGGCCGCGACTTGTCCTTGTCCCACTGCCGGGCCACGGGCGAGCTCATCAGCGACGCGAGGCTCTCGTGCAACAGCTTCTCCAGATCGCGCTTGTCCAGGCCCGTGCTCATGGCCGGGTCGTCCAGCTCGGCGACCTCGGTGCCCCGGACGTAGCTGGGGCCGCTGCAGCCCGACCCGAGCAGGGCCAGCGCTGCGGCTGCGAACGCCAGGCGCGCGAGCTTCGAGCGAGACACGGCGCCAAGCACGCCAAAAAACTGGTTGTTTTCCTTGGCGACCTTGGCGTCTTGGCGGTTCATCCGGCGGCGCTCCCCAGTTCTGGTAGGCACCCCATGCTCTCGGCGGGCCTTCTCGACGAGCTTCTGGTGGGGTACACTAGAAGAGCGCGAGACGCAGGCGCAGAGGTGGTCGTGCTCACGAAGTACATCCGTGCCGCGATGGAGCTGGCAACGTACGAGATCCTGACAGACGACGGCAGCTACTACGGTGAGATCCCCGGCTTCGACGGCGTGTACGCCAACGCAGTCACGCTGGAGAAGTGCCGAGACGAGCTGGAAGAAGTGCTGGAGGACTGGATACTGCTGCGCGTCTCCCGCAACTTGCCGCTGCTCGGTCACATCGTGCTGGAGGGACTCGATCTCATCGTCGACCCGCTGCACTACTAAGTCCGAAAATCGTCGCGCCGCGCGACGATTTTCGGTTGCGCGAAGCGCCCGCGACGGGCGTCGGGGTAGGGGCCCCGACGCCGAGGCAGCCGGCAGCGTGAAGCTTCTGGTCGGCCGGCAACCGCAGCCCTGGCGCCTCCGCCCGGGGTTCGGTGCCGAGCGCTCGACAGCGCAGCGCAGAGTGCCACTGGCTGAAGGCCGTGGGGGAACCCGAAGGCGTGAACGCTGGCGTTGGCGGCTTGGGTTGCGGGCGAAGCCCGCGCTGAGACGGGAGGTCACCGTGCGTCCCGAGCCCCGTTCCTGCCGACACTGAAGCTCAAGTAGTGCCGGGCGGCTACTGCTCGAGCGAACACCAGGGCGTGGCGTCGCTCGGCACCTCGGTGTCCACGGTCACGTTCTGCTGCGCGCAGGGCTCGTCCGCCGACCAGTCCTTCCACAGGTAGCCCTGGCCGCTCTGGCTGGCGTACTGCTTGAAGACCTCGTAGCCGTGGTCCCACTTGAAGGCGATGGGGCTCTTGCACGCGCCCTGCTGGAGGCTGTTGTTGTAGTCCATGACGATCTTGTACATGGCCGCGGTGGTGCTGTTCCAGCAGCAGGTCTTCGACTTGGTGTACTCGAGCTCGGCGAAGACGTAGTCCTCGATGGTGCGGTACTGCCGGTCGACCTCTTCGCGGCTCATGTCGAAGTGGCTCTGCATGACGTCGTAGAGCTTGTCGAACGCCTCCTCGCGGCCGCTGCGCGCGGAGCAAGAGGCCGGGTACTCGCGCAGGTGGTTGCGCTTGTCCTCGATCATCTGCACGAGAGCGTCGCGCATCTTCGCCGGATCGGCGTCGCCCAGGATCTGCTCGAAGCGCGCCGGCCGGACCTTGAGCGCCGCGTAGTCGGTGTCGCAGATCCAGGAGCTCTCGTCGGCCTTCATCCAGGTGTTGGTCCAGTAGCCGCCGATGTTCTTGGTCACGCGCCAGCGCTTGATGCCGCCCCCCAACTTCACGTACTCGTCGCCGTCGTAGTTCGTTCCCTCGCCGCCGGTCTCGGCGCTCGTGAAGTAGCTCTTGGAGCCGGTGGGGCTCTCCCACTTGGGCTGGCGCCGCGGCATCGAGCCGCTGGCGAGCTCGGCCTGGAGCTGGCCGCCCTCGAGCTCGTTCACGGTCTTGACCACGAGCGTGTGGCCGATGCCCTTCCTCTGCCAGCGCTCGAGCAGCACGTCTCCTTCCAGCACCGCCTCGGGCTTGATGTTGTAGGTGTTGCGCGCATCGGCGAGGTGGATCGAGCCGAAGTACTCCAGGACGAACCAGGTCAGGTGCCCGGCGCGCTTGTTCAGGTGGATCTCGTCGAAGTACGCTCCCGCGCGCGCGCCGGGCGCAATGAAGTCCATCTGATCGTCGTCGCCCAGGCGGCGGGCGCGCAGCTTCGCGTCCGTGGGCCAGCTCTGCTGGTACTGCGCCGGCGCCATGGCCGAGTGGTCCTTGTACGCCGAGGCGAAGCGCGGCGTGTTGGCGTAGCGCGCGGTCTTGGTGCGCACACCGAAGTGGCCGACGTAGATGCGCGTGCCGGTGGCGTCCACCGCGGTCAAGTAGAAGGGCAGCTCGTACCAGGCGGCGAAGGTGACGCGCAGGAAGAGCGCCACCTCGGCGCACTCCAGGCGGGGCGCGGGCAGCGACTTGCCCCACGGCGTCGCGAGCATGAAGGTCTCGTAGTACGTGTCGTAGCCTGCCGTGCGCGGCATGCTCTCGACCCAGCGCTGGTACTTCTGGTTCCAGGTCAGGCCGCTCTGCTCCGGCCAGGCCGGGCCGGCCTTGCGCGCCGCCGGCGTGTCCGTGTCCTCCCAGGCGTTGCGCGCGATCCAGACCTGGGTGTCCGAGGTGTTGGTCGCCACGGCCGGGCCCGGGATCCCGGCGTTGTCCGCCTTGCCCACCGGCTCGCCGCCGTCGAACGGACCGGCCACGCCCCAGTCCTCGACGCCGTCGCCCGGCTCCGCGTCATCGGCCGGGCCGCATGCCGCCAGGGTCGGGGCGAGCGCGACCAGGAGCGCGAGCAGGCAATGCAGACGGCCGACGGCCGCGCGCCGGAGTCGGTAACTGAAAGGGGAGAGCGCTATCATGGGAGAAGCCTCCATCGGGGCGGGGGTATTGTAGGGCCGGCCGGGGCGCAGGGCCAGGGGCCGCAGGAGCCGGCGTTCGGCGCCTTGCAGGATCCGCACCAGGCGGCCACGACGCGAAGTGTGCGAAAAGGTAGGATAAGGTAGTCGAGCGATCCCGCGCACTCCGGATCGGCGGCGATCCAGTGGCGCGCTTGCTGCCCACCCCGCGGCGCGCGCAACGCGGCTGCGGCATACCCAGCCCCTTGCGGCCGAGAGTGCGGGGGACGACAATGCGCGGCGGTCGCTTCGTGCCGTGGGGAGGCTCCCGGCGGGGCATGCAGGAAGTCCAGAAGTCAGCCGGGTTGCGCGTGCTCTTGAGGGCCTCGGCCTCGACATCGTGGCCGCCGGCTCGGGACAGGAGGCCATCGCGGCGGCACGGCACAAGGACTTCGCGCTCATCCTGCTCGACGTGCGCATGCCGGTCATGGACGGCTTCGAGACGGCGGCTCGCCTGCGCCAGCTCGGACCCTGCCAGCGCACGCCCATCGCCTTCCTGACCGGGAGCAGGTCGCAGGCGGAGGTCGAGCGTGGCTATGCCGTAGGGGCGACGGACTACCTGCTCAAGCCCCAAGATCCCTTCGAGCTGCGGGCCAAGGTGGCCTCCTACGCGGAGCTGTTCGGGCGCCGCGCGCAGCCGCCCCCGGGTTTCCGGGCCCGTATCCTGCTCGTCGACGACGAGCCGGCCGGGTGTATGGCCCTGACGTGCGCGCTTGCTCCCCTGGGCGAGGAGCTCGTCACCGCGTCCTCCGGCCGGGAGGCTCTGCGCGCGCTGCTCCAGCAGGACTTCGCCCTCGTGCTGCTCGACGTGCGCATGCCCGAGATGGACGGCTTCGAGACGCTCACGGTCATACGCGGCCGCGATCGGCTGCGGGCGGTTCCGGTCATCTTGGTATCAGCCGTGGCGAAGGCCGAGGCCGACGTGCGGCGGGGCTACGGCGTGGGCGCCATCGACTTCCTGTTTGCGCCGGTCGAGCCCGAGATCGTCCGCGGCAAGGTGGCGGCCCTGGTCGAGCTCTGGCGCGGCCGCGAGCTGGCCAAGCGCTATGCCGAGCAGGCGCGACAGAGCGCCGAGCGAAGGCTGGCCGACGTGCTCGCCCAGGGGCCGCTGTGCATGTACACGGCGCGGCCCGATGGTGACTTCACGACCAGGCCGGCCGGCGGCGGCACGGGCCTCGGGCTCGCGATATGCCGGCGCATCGTGAGCGAGCTCGAAGGGAGCATCGAGGTCGAGAGCGAACCCGGCCAGGGCAGCCTGTTCCGGGTGGTGCTTCCGCCGGCCGAACGGCCCTCGGCGCGGCCGCCCGCGTCCGAGCCCGAGCCGGCGCCGGCGTCGCGTCGCGGGCGGGTGCTCGTCGTGGACGACGAGGCCGCGGTCGGCCGGGCGATCGGGCGCATGCTCGTCGGCGAGCATGAAGTGCGCGTCGTGCACGGCGGCGAGGAGGCGATGGGGCTCGTTGCCGCCGGCGAGCGCTACGACGCAATCCTGTGCGATCTGATGATGCCGAACATGACCGGCATGGAGCTTCACGCCGAGATCGCGCGGCGTGCGCCGGGCCAGGAGCAGCGCATGGTCTTCATCACGGGCGGCGCGTTCGCACCCGAGGCGCGCGAGTTCCTCGCGCGGGTGCCCAACCGGCGCATCGATAAGCCTTTCGAACGCGAGCAACTGCGCCGCGTCGTGAGCGAGCTGCTGTGACGGGGGTGCATCGCGGCGGCCCCGGGTCTCCGGGGCAGGGGCGATGGCTGGTGAACAGGAGAGAGGACCGCGCGCACCTTGCCGTGGGAAGCGTCAGAGCGGACCAGATAGGCGAACAGCGCAGAGGTGTCGACGAAGAGGCTCAAGGCGCGTAGCCGAAGGCCTCGGCCAGGTAGTCATCGTGGCGCTCGGCCACGTCCGAGGCGCCGCGCTCGTCTGTATGCCTGCCTGCGACCGCCAGGAAGCGGCGCACGAGAAGCTCGCGCGACGGAGCGGCCTGCTCGCGCCGCAGCAGCTCCCGCACGCCGCGACGAACCGCCTCGGCCAGCGAGATGCCCCGCCGGTGAGCGTAGGCCTTGAGCCGGCCGTGCTCTCGTTCCTCAAGCCGGATCTGCGTACGCACCATGGTGGCATTGTGGTGCCGTAGAGCCGATCCGACAAGTGCCGGATCCCAGGCAATCCGGAGCGTGCTTGCCGCCCGGCGGGGCAAGCAGTAGCTTCGCGGTATGGGAACCTGGGCGCGCGCCGTTTCGGTGCTGGGGTGGGCCGCAGTGCTTCTGGCCGTGCCGCGTGCTGCGCGCGCCGAGGAGTGCGTGCCGGGCCAGAAGGTGCAGTGTGCGTGCCCGGGTGGCGGCGCTGCAGTGCAGGTGTGTGCCGCCGACGGTGCGCGCTTCGAGCCGTGCGCCTGCGAGGCGGCGCAGCCGCCGCCTGCGCCTGCGCCTGCGCCCGCGCCCGCGCCCGCGCCTGCGCCTGCGCCTGCGCTTGCCTCTGCGCCTCCGTCTCCGCCTCCGCCCGCCGCGGCGGCGCCGCTGGCGGCCGCCGACGCGCCTGCCTCGCCGGCGGCCTTCGCCCCCGAGCCCTACGCCCCGATGGAGCGCACCGAGCGGGCCAACGTGGGGCTGATGGTCGGGGGCATCCTTCTGTCGGTTGCGGGCGGCTTGGGCGTGCTCGTGGGGACCGCGGCGGTGCTGGGGGGGCTCGGCGAGCACTCGTGCCCGTACCCGGACTATGCCGAGACATGTGCATGCGGCCTCGATGACGGCTTCGACAGGGAGGACTGCGAGCAGGTCGGTGCCGGGCTCGTCGCGGTCCCGGTGGGCGCAGCGATGCTCGTCCCGGGCATTGTCATGGCTCGGATTGGCGGGCGCAAGGTCAGGGTCAGGAGCGAGTCGGAGCAGGCGCGTGCTCCCGTGCGGATAGTGCCGGCGCTCGCCCCGAACGGCGCGCGGCTGGCGGTGCAGTTCTGAGTGTGGCCGGACGGGGCGTCCGGCCACGGCCGGCGGGCTCCGGCGGCAGCCCCTTGGCTGCGCCGGCCCTCCGGTGTACCTCTTCGCCATGAGCTTCGACCCATCGACCATGCTCGGAAAGATCGACGCCGACCAGCTCGAGGCGCTCGTGGAGACGATGTACCTGGCGGCCGATGCCGACGGGGAGTTCTCCCCGAGCGAACTGCAGCAGCTCGCCGAGAGCATCCGGGCCCTGGCCCGCAACTCGGAGCACCAGGCGGCGCTTGCCGGGGACAACCTGACCGCGTTGCTCGAGCGGGCCAGCGCCGAGCTCGGCCGCGACGGTCGTGAAGCGCGGCTCGCCGCCGTGCGCAGCCGGCTGGGCGAGGAGGGCGCGCGCAAGGCGGCCTTCGGTCTGGCCGTCATGGTGACGGCGGCGGACGGGATCATGCGCACCAGCGAACGCGAGTTCATCCTCGATCTGGCCGAGGCTCTTGATCTCGATCGCGACGACGCCGCGGATGCGGTGCGCGAGCTCACGCGCGGCTAGGGGCGCTCGGCGCCGCGGCTGCGCTATCGGGACGGAGGCACCCAGAGGTGCAAGGCGCACATTGGCAGACCGGCTCGGGGCTCATCCCGTTTCCCGTCCCGGGCACGGTGCTGACCTCCGCGCGCGGGGCGTACACCGTGGGCGCCCTCATCGGCGACGGGCAGTACGGCTCGGTCTACCACTGCGTCGGTCCCTTCGACCAGGCATACGCGCTCAAGATGTTCCGGCCGGCCAACCGCGACTACCACGAGGTCAAGCGCGAGTGGGTGGAGGAGATGCGCCGGCTGGAGAGCTTCCGCCATCCCAACATCGTCTATATCCACGACGCCTTCGAGGTAAACCACCTCTTCTACATCGCCCTCGAGTACTGCGAGACCAACCTGCGCCGGATGTGCGGGCAGGCGTTCCCGCACGAGACGCTCCTCGAGTTCGCGCGCCAGCTCCTCGTGGCCCTGGCCTACCTGCACGACAACGGCCTGGTGCACTCCGACCTGCATCCCGGCAACGTCATGGTCGCGCAGGTCACGACCCGTCCGATCGTCAAGATCACGGACTTCGGCGTCGCCCACCAGTTGGAGGGGCAGCACTGGTTTCGGCCCCAGGTCGCCAACCCGAAGATCCTCGCGCCCGAGCTCATCACCATGGGCTACACCACGCGCCAGAGCGACCTCTACCAGCTCGGCCTCATCATGTTCCTGATGCACACGGGGCAGCCGGCCATTCCGGAGAACGTGCCGCAGCAGGAGCTGCCGCGCGTGATTGCCGAGGGCTGGCCGCGGCAGCGGGCCGAGCAGCTCGGCACGCCCGTGGGCAACGTGATCGCCAAGCTGCTGCGCCGCCGCGACGCCTACCGCTACCAGTCGGCCCGCGAGGTCTGGGACGACCTGCGCGCCTCCCGGCTCGGCTTGTTGGGCACGACCAGGGGTTGAGGCGCCCGCCCACCGCGCCGCGCCGCGAGCGTCAGAGCGCCGAGCAGACCGAAGAGGCCGAGGCCGCCACTGTGCGTGCGGCCGCTGCCGGCCGCGTCGCACTGGCAGCCGCCGCCGCCCGTCGAAAGCCCCCAGTGCGGGGTCGGGGCGCCGCCGTCCGGCGCGCCGCCACCCTGCCCGGGCCCCGCGCCACCAGGCCCCGGCCCCCCGCCTCCGGGCCCAGGCCCCGACCCGCCCGCGGGCCCGCCCCCGCCCGGCCCGGCCGCCCCCGTCCCGCCGCCCGCCCCGCCGTCCTTGCCCTTGCACTCCCCGGCCACGCACTGCTCTCCCTCGGGACAGATCACGAACTCGCAGTTGGTCGGCAGGCACAGCGAGCCCGTGCAC
>JACQWT010000357.1 GCA_016209145.1 Deltaproteobacteria bacterium
CCGCAGCGTACTCCTGTACGTGAGGACCCGGCCCGAGGACGTAAGTCCGTCCCTTCGGGACGGGGTTGGGGTCCCGACGCGCCCTTCGGGCGCGTCACCCCTGCCCCGCGATCGCGGCCGACTCGGCGAGCCGTCGTTGCCCGCTGGCCCAAGACCCCGTGAACGGATACCGATACCAACCCGTCGCCGGCCGTACTAGCCTACGCGTCCTCATGTCGGGCATGGCGGAGCGGATCGCCATCGGGGCGGATCACGGCGGATACGAGCTCAAGAGTCACCTCAAGCGCTGGCTCGGCGAGCGGGGCTACCAGATCGAGGACTGCGGCACCCACGACGAGCGGGCGGCCGACTACCCCGAGATTGCGGCCGCGGTGGCGCACCGCGTCGCCGGGGGGAGCTGTGGCCTGGGGATCGTCATCGACGGCGCCGGTATCGGCTCCTGCATGGCGGCCAACAAGGTGCGCGGCGTGCGCGCCGCGCTCTGCTACGACCTGTCGTCGGCCCGCAACAGCAGGGAGCACAACGACGCAAACGTCCTTTCTCTGGGCGCGCGCCTGATCGGGGTGGGCCTGGCCGAGCAGATCGTCGAAGCCTGGCTCGGCTCCTCCTGCACCGAGCCCCGACACCGGCGGCGGGTGGAGATGATCGCCGCGCTCGAGCAAGGCCCCCCGGCACCGGCCATGCCCCCTGCGGCCCCGGACGGTGTAAGCTCCGGCTCCCCCGGGCTGGCCGGGTCGGGCCGCCCCGAGCCGTCCGCCTCCGCTGCCACCCCGGGCGCCGGCCCCGGGGCCGGCACGGCCTTCCGCGCCAGCGCCGCCAAGTGGTTGACGATGGAGAACCTGGAGAACCTGTCGAGCGAGGACCTCGAACGTCTGAGCGCGCGCATTGCCGAGCTCATCGCCCTCGGAGCGCCGGGGGGCCGGTCCTGCGGCTCATGCGGGTCGCGCTGCAACCTGGCGTGCGCGGCCACCAATCCGGACGCGGTGCGCCAGCTCATTGGGCTCGGCGCCGGACGCATCGGCCACCGGCCGGGCGGCGGCGGGGTGGGCACCGAGGTGGCCCAGTACATCGACCACACGCTGCTCAAGCCCGACGCCACGGCGGACGAGATCCGTAAGCTCTGCCAGGAGGGGATCGAGCACGGCTTCGCCTCGGTCTGCATCAACCCGGCCTGGGTGGCGCTCGCCTCGGGCTTGCTGCGCGGCTCTCCGGTGGCGGTGTGCACCGTGGTCGGCTTCCCTTCGGGCGCGCACGTGCCGGAGATCAAAGCGATGGAGGCGCGCCGTGCCATCCGCGACGGCGCGCGCGAGATCGACATGGTGATCAACATCGGCGCGCTCAAGGGGGGCGACGACCGCGCGGTCTTCCACGACATCCGCTCAGTCGTGGACGCCTGCGAGGACGGCCGCGCGCTTTGCAAAGTGATCATCGAGACCGCCCTCTTGACCGACGAGCAGAAAGTGCGCGCCTGCGAGCTCGCGCGGCGGGCACGCGCCGACTTCGTCAAGACCAGCACCGGCTTCGCCTCGGGCGGCGCCACCGCGGCCGACGTGGCGCTGATGGCCGCGGTGGTGCGCGACGCGGGCATGGGGGTGAAAGCCTCGGGTGGGATCAAGAGCTACCACGACGTGGAGACGATGGTCGCGGCCGGAGCCACCCGCATCGGCGCGAGCGCCGGTGTGAAGATCCTCAAGGAAGCCAGGAAAGCGGGGGGATGATCGGCGCCGGGCCGACGCGGCCCGGGACGATGGTTCTGAGTATGCGAAAGGAAGCAGGAGATGACCGGACCTACTGATGCCCTAGGCATGATCGAGACGCGTTCCTTCCCGGCCATGGTCGAGGCCTCGGACGCGATGGTCAAGGCCGCCAAGGTGGAGCTGGTGCACTACGAGAAGACCGGCGGCGGCTACGTTACGGCCGTCGTGCGCGGCGACGTGGCCGCGGTGCGGGCGGCCACGGATGCCGGCCAGGCCGCGGCGGCGCGCGTGGGCGAGGTCGTGACGGTGCACATCATTGCCCGGCCGCACTCCAACGTCGATCGCACCCTGCCGCTCGGTCGCGGGCCCGACCAGTACCGGGCCCTGGGCGACAAGGCGACGCCGGAGGAGTAGCCCGCGGTGCTGCTCGCACGAGTCGTCGGCACGGTCGTCTCGACGCAGAAGGAGCAGAGCCTGGACGGGCTCAAGTTCCTGCGCCTGCGGGACGTGGACATCGAGGGCAAGCTCGTCAGCGCGAGCGTCGTCGCCGCCGCCGCGGTCGGCGCCGGGGTCGGGGGTGATGGCGATCGTCGACCAGTGGGAGGTGGGCGGCGTCGTCAAGTACAAGAAGAGCGAGGACTGACCCGCCCGGGAAGGTGAGAAGCAATGAGCCGGCTCAGCGATGCGGCCGTCGATGCGATTGCCCGCCGGGTGCTGGAGAGGATCGGCGCGGGCGCCACGAGTGCGGGTGCGGCCACGCGACCGGCAGCGCCGGCGCCGGCGCTGGCACCGGCCCAGACCGAGGCGGTGCGCCGCGCCGGGCGCCTGCCCCCGGGCGTCTTCGCGTCGGTGGACGAGTGCGCGGCGGCGGCGGCCGCGGCCTTCAAGCGCTTCCGGGCGCTCTCGCTCGAGCAGAGGAAGAAGATCGTGGCGGCCGTTCGCCAGAAGATGCTGGAGCACTGCGAGGAACTGTCGCGCGAGGCCGTCGCCGAGACGGGCCTGGGACGCTACGAGGACAAGCTCGTCAAGAACCGGCTGGTGACGGTCAAGACGCCCGGGCCCGAGGCGCTCGAGCCCGTCGCCTGGACCGGCGACGACGGCCTGACGCTGGTCGAGCGCGCTCCCTTCGGCGTCATCGCCGCAATCACGCCGGTGACCAACCCCACCTCGACCGTGATCTGCAACGGCATCGGCATGCTCTCGGCCGGCAACACCGTTGTCTTCAACGTGCACCCGAACGCCAGGCGGGTTTGCTGCCGCACGGTGGGCCTCATCAACGAGACGATCGTGCAGGCGGGCGGGCCGCCCGACGTGCTGACGGCGGTCGCCGAGCCGACCATCGAGAGCGCCCAGCAACTCTGGAGCCACCCCGTGCCGCGGCTCGTGGTCGTTACGGGCGGCCCGGCCGTGGTCAAGGCCGCCATGCAGAGCGGCAAGCGGGCCATCTGCGCGGGCCCCGGCAACCCGCCGGTGGTCGTGGACGAGACGGCCGATCTGGAGCGGGCCGGCCGCTACATCGTCTACGGCGCCTCGTTCGACAACAACATCATCTGCGTCGACGAGAAAGAGGTGTTCGTGGTCGACACGGTGGCCGACAAGCTCCTGCGGACGATGGAGCAGCACGGCGCCGTCGTGCTCACGGCGCCGCAGGCGCGGGCGGTCGAGAAGGTGATCTTCACCGAGCTGCGGGGGCCGCGGGAGGAGGGGAAGATCAACCTCAAGATGGTCGGCAAGAACGCCGGCGTGATCCTCGCGGAGATCGGCCTGAGGGTGCCGGACAGCGTGCGGCTGGCGGTCATGGTCGTGGATGCCGACCATCCCCTGGTGTGGAGCGAGCAGCTCATGCCCGTCCTGCCCGTGGTGCGCGTGCGCTCTGCCGACGAGGGCATCGATCTCTCGGTCAAGTGCGAGCACGGCTACCGCCACACCGCCGGCATGCACTCGATGCACCTGGGGAACCTCAGCCGCATGGCACGCGAGATGGACTGCTCCATCTTCGTCAAGAACGCGCCTTTCGTGGCAGGCCTGGGCGCCAATGGCGAGGGATTCACCTCCTTCTCCATCGCCAGCCCCACGGGCGAGGGCCTGACCGGACCGGTCCAGTTCTCGCGCGTGCGCCGCTGCGTGTTGAAGGACCACTTCCGCATCGTATGAGGCATGGCTGTGGGCGAGCCTCCCATACGCATTGGCCAAGAACCTGGCGATGGCAACGACGGCGGCCGATCCATCCGCGCGGGCCGGCATGAGCTTACGTCCTCGCGCCGGGCCCTCACGTCCCTCCCACCCGCCCGAAGGCAGTCGTTCGGGCCCGGCGCTGCGGGCGCGCTCGGCCGGCGCGGCGCCTCGGCCGCCGGGCGATTGGGTGGTTAGGGCCCATGGGCGAGCCTCCGGCCCTTGGCCTCATCGAGTTCCGCTCCATCGCGGCCGGCACACGGGCCTGCGACGCGCTGATCAAGAAGGCGCCGGTGCGCGTCATCCGCTTGGGCAGCCTCCAGCCGGGGAAATTCGCCGTGCTCTTCAGTGGTGGGGTGGCCGAGGTGGACCAGAGCTTCGCCGAGGCGCTGCGCGTCGGCGCCGCGGCCGTGATCGACGAGGTGATGCTGCCTCAGGTCGAGCGCAGCGTGTACGCCGCCGTGCTCGGCCACCGGGGCGGCTGGGGTGCCGAGACGCTGGGCATCATCGAGACCGACACGCTGGCGGCCACGGTCGAGGCCGCCGACGCCGCGGTCAAGGGCGCGAGCGTGCGCGTGACGGAGATCCGGTTGGGCGACGGCCTCGGCGGCAAAGGGCTCTGCCACTTCGCCGGGCCGCAGGCCGACGTCGAGGCGGCCCTGGCCATCGGCGGCGAGCGGGCGCGGCGGCGGCCGGGCCGCGAGGTTACAACATCGATCATGCCGCGCTGGGACGAGGACTTGCGCGCGGCGCTGCGCCGCTCGACGCGCTTTGCGCCCAAGGAGAAAGGCTGATGCTGCTCGGCAGGGTGATCGGCACGGTGGTGTCGTGCGTGGTCTACGAGGGGTTGGAGAGCGTGCCGATGCTTCTGGTGCAGCCGCTCACCAAGCACCAGCAGCCGGAGGGCCGGCCCATCGTCTGCGCCGACTGCACGCGCATGGCCGGGCCGGGCGAGCTCATCTACTACGAGGGCGGGCGGGAGGCGGCGCTCGCGCTCGATCCCTGGTTCGTGCCCGTCGATCACGCCATCGTCGGCATCGTCGATCGGGTGCACCTGCCGCCCGTGCCCGAGCTGGGGGAGGAGGGACAAGGGCCATGATCCTGGGAATCGTGCGCGGCGAGATCTACTCGACCATCAACCATCCCTTCTATGACAAGCGCAAGATCCTGGTAGTGGACCGCTGCGAGGCCGACTTCACGCCCACCGGCCGCTACCTCATCGCCGTGGACGGCACCGCGCCGGGCGCGGGGCTCGGCCAGCGGGTGCTGGTCATCAACGAGGGCAACGGCTCCCGGCAGGTCTTTGCCGCCGAGAACGCGCCAGTGCGCCCGACCGTGGTCGGCATCGTGGACGAGGTGCACGAGGCGGAGGGCTAGGCTTCTCGCTCGATCCGGCCCAGCGCCTCGTCGTACCAGCGGCCCACCATCTTCGGGAACGGCCACATCCAGCCGTAGGCCGGGCCGGTGAACTGCGCGATGATGCGCCGGCGCAGCTCCGGGCTGCGCGCGGCCTCGGGGCCTTCGATCTCCCAGGTCGCGCGCAGCGTTTCGGCATATGCCTCCCACTCGAGGCGCGCCCGGCCGTAGGCGAGCCCGAGGGGGAAGAAGGGCAGGAGGTAGAGCAGGGCCAGACCCGGCATGGTGTAGCGCCGCCGCTGGCGCAGGTGCACGCGCTCGTGCCGCAGCGTCATGACCTGCTCGATCTCCGCGGCGCTCTGCCAGCCCGGCGGCACGTACAGCGTGCTGCCGATGACCGTGTGGTAGCGAGTCAAGAACTCGCGCTGTCCCCCCAGCGTGACGATCTTCAGCGCGAGATCGATGGCGCGCGAGAGCCGGCTTCCCTGCTTGGGCACGATGCGGAAGCCCGGAAACTCGGCGGCGATCTCCGCCAGCGTGCGCTCCAGCGGGCTCTGCCCGCCGTCAGGTGGCATCGGCGTGGTTCTCCAGGGTCATGCCTACGCCGAGCGTGCGGCCGGCCGCCATCTGCGCCACGTGAAGCGGCTTCTTGCCCTCGATCTGGGCGCGCACGAGCAGGATGGCGCCTTCGCCGCAAGCCACGGTTGCGCCGTGCTCGTCAAGGGCGACGATCCGCCCGGGCAGCCCTGTGCCGCCCACGCCAGCGAGCCGCGTCTGCAAGAGCTTGAGGCGCTTGCCGCCCAGGTAGCAGCAGGCCCCGGGCCAGGGGCTCATGCCGCGCGCGCGGTTGTGCACGTCGGGGGCAGGGCGAGAGAAGTCGAGCAGGCCGTCGTCCTTGCTGAGCTTGGGGGCAACGGTGCAGAGCGTCTCGTCTTGCGCCTCGGCCACGAGCTCGCCGCGCACGGCCGCGGGAAGATGGCCGCGCACGACCGCGGCGGCCAGGGCGGCAAGCCGCTCGCCGAGCTCCCCGGCGGTCTCGTCCGGGCGGATGCCGAGGGCCTCGCGCACGAAAACCGGCCCGGTGTCGCAGCCCTCGTCCATCTGCATGAGGCTGATGCCCGTCTCGGTCTCGCCGCGCGCGACGGCCCAGTTGATGGGCGCCGCGCCGCGGTAGCGGGGCAGGAGCGAGGCGTGCAGGTTGATGCAGCCACGCCGCGGCGCTTCGAGCACGACGGGCGGCAAGATTCGGCCGTAGGCCATCACCAGCGCCACGTCGGCGTCTCGCGCGCGCACCCACTCGGGGAAAGGGCCCGAGCGGAGCTTTTCGGGCTGCACCACCTCCAGGCCCAGCTCCAGCGCGCGCACCTTGACGGCCGGAGGCCGCAGCTCCAAGCCGCGGCCGGCCGGCCGATCTGGCTGGCAGGCCACGCCGGCGACCTCGGCGATCGCGCACAGGGCCTCGAGGGCCGGCACGGCGATGTCCGGGCTGCCGAAGAAGACGGCGCGCACGTCGAAGATGTAGCGCGCCGCGCACTACTTCTGCAAGGGCGAGCGGCAGCAGCGAAAGCCCGTCTCGTAGAAACGGAAGCTCGGCTCGTGGGCGTCGTTCGTGCCGCGGCAGCCGGTCCAGGGCTTGGCCCAGAAGCCGCCCATCAGCGCGCCGGGGAACTTGCGCCCCTCGCGGCTTCTGACCCACTCCTCGACGTTGCCGTTCAGGTCGTAGAGCCCGAACGGCGAGATGCACGCGCGGTAGCGACCGCTGGGCGAGCCCTGCCAGAGCCGATCCGTCTCCCTGGCCGCGTCCTCTTCGCGCCCGGGCGCAAACGCCTCGAAGTCGACCTGCCGCCAGCCCTTGTCGCTGTTGCAGATCTTGACGTCGACCCCCCAGCCGTAGGCCAGAGGCAGGTGGTAGCTCCCCTCGCAGGCAAGCTCCCACTCCTGCTCCGTGCACCTGCGCTTGCGGCGGGCGGCGCACCAGCGCTCGGCCGATCGGAAGGACTGGAGCACCAGCGGGCGGGCCCCGCGCTGGTTGGGCGCCTCGAAGCGGTCCATGCACACGCGGATCTCGGTGGTCGGCCCTTCGAGCACGCTCAGGCCGTCGGCGTAGCGGAAGCAGTGCGTCGCCTTGCCCTCGCCGCGCGGATCGAGGCACAGGTGCGCCACGAGCTCGTGGTGCGTGCCGCTGACGAGCCGCATGTCCTTGGGACAGTCCGCGCTCGGCCCCGGATCGCCCGGGGCGGGCATCGGCTCCACGGCCAGGGCAAGGACCAGAGCCACCAGGCTGAGCAGCGGATCGAGCACCGGATGCCATCCTATACCACGCGCGGACTGCGCCTGCGGCGCAAGGGTGGAACCGATACGCCTACGCGAACGGAGCGGGCAGACGCGACCGGCAACGCCCCGCGGCCGTTGTGCGCGCTAGCCGCAGGCGGGCCGTCCGCGGCGAGGATTCCACGCTGGGGCTTCGCCCCAGACCCCGCGAACGGGGCCCCAACCCCGTTCACCCTGACCAGCAAGTCTTTCCTGGAACTGCAAAGACAGTCTCTCGAAGGGACTACACCGCGAAGCCGCGGATGGACTGGCCATCCGCCAGGCGCGTGCTTAGGCTTGGGCTGACAGCCTGCCCGCCGTGCACCGGCGCGGCACCGACGAGAGGTTCACGCACCATGTCTGGCAAAAGCAAAGGCGGTTCCCAGGACGACGAGCTGCAGTTCGGCACCGAGCTGCCGATCCTGCCCATCCGTAACGCCGTGCTGTTCCCCGGAGCGGTTTCCCCCTTCGACGTGGGGCGCCCCAAGAGCGTGGCGCTGGTCGAGGACATCGACAACCTGCCCGCCCCGGTCATCGCCATCTTCGCGCAGCGCGATCCCGCCGTCGACGATCCGGGCGGCGACGACCTGCACCCCATGGGCTGTGCCGCCCGGGTGCTAAAAGCGCTCAAGCACAGCTCGGGCAACTACTCGCTCATCCTCCAGGGGCTCACGCGCATCCGGCTGGAGCGGGTGGTCCAGCAGGAGCCGTACCTCAGGGCCAGGGTGCAGAAGATCCAGGAAACACGCGTGCGCGACGTCGAGGCCGAGGCGCTGGCCATGAGCCTGCGCGACGTGGCGCGCCAGTTGATCCAGCTCATGCCCGAGCTGCCGCGCGAGGCGGGCTCGCTCATCGACTCGATCCAGGATCCGGGCGCGCTCGCCGATCTGGTCGCGGCCAACCTGGACGCCCCGGTCGAGGAGAAGGCGCGCCTCATCGAGACGCTCGACGTGAAGGAGCGCATCCGCAAGGTGCTGCGGCTGCTCACGCGCCAGCTCGAGATCCTGAAGATGCGCGAGCGCATCAACTCCCAGATCAAGGAGGAGATGGGCAAGAACCAGCGCGAGTACGTGCTGCGCCAGCAGTTGAAGGCCATCAAGGAAGAGCTCGGCGACGACGACGGCGACCAGGGCGATCTCGACGGCCTGGAGGAGCGCATCGTCGAGGCCAACCTGCCGACCGAGGCCGAGCAAGTGGCCAAGAAGCAGTTGAAGCGACTGCGCGCCATGCAGGTCGGCTCGGCCGAGTACACCGTGGTGCGCACCTACCTGGACTGGATCCTCGACGTGCCCTGGCGCACGGCGACGGAGGACAACCTCAACATCGGCGAGGTCCGCCAGGTGCTCGACAACGACCACTACGGCCTGGAGAAGGTCAAGAAGCGTCTGCTCGAGTACCTGGCCGTGCGCAAGCTGAAGAAGGACAAGAAGGGCCCCATCCTGTGCTTCATCGGACCGCCCGGCGTGGGCAAGACCTCGCTCGGCCGCAGCATTGCCGGCGCGCTGGGACGCAAGTTCCACCGCATCTCGCTCGGCGGCGTGCATGACGAGGCGGCCATCCGCGGCCACCGGCGCACCTACGTCGGCGCGCTGCCCGGGCAGATTATCCAGGGCATGAAGAAGGCCGGCACCGTCAACCCGGTGTTCATGATGGACGAGGTCGACAAGCTCGGCCACGACTTCCGCGGCGACCCGGCCTCCGCGCTGCTCGAGGTGCTCGATCCGGAGCAGAACAACACCTTCGCCGACCACTACCTGGAGATCCCCTACGATCTGTCCAACGTGATGTTCATCGCCACGGCGAACATCCCCGATCCCATCCCGCCGCCGCTGCGGGACCGGATGGAGATCCTCGAGCTGCCGGGCTACACGCGCCGCGAGAAGCTGGAGATCGCCCGGCGTCACCTGCTGCCCAAGCAGTTCGCCGAGCACGGTGTGGAGCGGGCGCAGCTCGATCTCACCGACGCGGCCGTCGAGGAGATGATCGACCACTACACGCGCGAGGCCGGGGTGCGCAACCTGGAGCGCCAGATCGCCGCGGCGGTGCGCGCCGTGGCCGTCAAGATCGCCGAGGGCGAGGCCGAGGCGCGCAAGGTGGACAGCGAGGACGACGTGCAGCAGTTCCTCGGCCCGCCGAAGTTCACGAGCGAGGTGGCCGAGCGCACCAGCGAGAGCGGTGTGGCCACCGGGCTGGCCTGGACGGCCGTGGGCGGCGAGATTCTGTTCATCGAGGCCACGAGGATGTTCGGCACGGCCAAGCTCCAGTTGACCGGCCAGCTCGGCGACGTGATGAAGGAGTCGGCGCAGGCGGCCCTGTCGTTCGTGCGCTCCAACGCGCCGCGCTTCGGGATCCAGAAGGACTTCCTGGAGAAAAGCGACCTGCACATCCACATCCCGGCCGGGGCCATGCCCAAGGACGGCCCGAGCGCGGGCGTGACCATGTTCACCGCCCTGGTTTCGCTCTTGACCGGCATCAAGGTGGGCCATGACGTGGCCATGACCGGCGAGATCACGCTGCGCGGCCGCGTGCTGCCGGTCGGCGGCATCAAGGAGAAAGTGCTGGCGGCCCACCGCGCGGGCATCAAGCGCATCGTGCTGCCCGAGCGCAACCGCGTGGATCTCGAGGAGGTCCCGAAGGAGATCCTGGAGGAGCTGGAGTTCATTTTCGCGGGCCGGATGGAGGAGGTGCTGGCCGCGACGTTGGAGTCCATGCCGCAGCCGCTCGAGGGCGCCGCGGAAACCTGGGAAGATGGGCAGCCGGCCCAGCCCCAGGCTGCCGAGACGACGACCAACTGAGCCCGGCGATGAAGCCCTGCCCCAAGTGCGGCTGGATGCTCAAGGACGACGACGCCAAGTGCGTCATGTGCGGCGAGAGCGTGGCCGGGGGCGCGCCGCCGCCCGTGGCCGGGGGGGGCTACGGGGCTCCGGCCGCCGCGCCCGGCGGGGCGTACGCGCCACCCGTGCCGGTCGGCGGGGCGGGCGGCTATCCCCAGCCCAACCCGAGGCCGCCCCCCGCGGTTCCGGCGGTGCCCATGGCGCCGCCCGCGCCTGCCGGGGGCTACGGCGCGTCGCCCGCCCCGGCGCCCTTCGCGCGGGCGGCCGGCGGTGAGGCATCTTCGCCGTGGGCCGCGGCCGGAGCCGCGCCCCCTGCTCCCGTCCGAGCCGACGGTGTCCCGGCGCGAGCGCCGCAACCGCCGCCGCCGCCGCCACGCGGAGGCGCTCCCGCGCCCCCGCCGCGCGTGGACGTGGCGCTGCCACCGCGCGTTCCGGCGGCCGGCGGCCCGGGCGGGCCGCCCGTGGGTGGTGGCTACGGGGCAGCGCCCCTGCCGCCCCTGGTTTCCCCCGGCCCGGGCGGCGAGCCCCGGCCGCCGCCGCCCGTGCCCGTGATGGGAAGCACATCGAGCGTCCTCGCGCCGCCGCCCGTGCCGGACGCACAGGGCGCGCCGGTGCTCGTCGGCTTCCTGGTGACGTTCCAGAACGAGCCCACGGGCAAGTTCTGGCCGCTGCGCTCCGGGCGCACCTCGCTCGGCCGCCGGGGCGTGGAGGTCGAGGCCGACGTGTCCCTGGCCGATGCGAGTTGCTCGGCGCGCCACGCCGTGATCGGCGGCGATCCCTCGACCGGCCAGGCATTCATCGAGGATCTGGGCTCGCGCAACGGCACGTTCGTCAACGAGCAGCGGCTTTCCAAGGGCGCCCAGCAGCAGCTTCGCGACAACGACCGGCTGCGGCTCGGCAGCATCACGCTCGTCGTCAAGCTGCTCGCGTCGGGCTGAGCGTGGAGCGCGCAGCTACTGCGCGACGCACTGCCGCATGCCCTCGACCAGCCCGCAGGCCATGCCGGCCTGGCAGTCGGAGCTCTCGCGGCATCCCTGCTTCTCTCCGCAGCGCGCCGGGCACAGCTCACCACCGCAATCGATGTCGGTCTCCAGCCCGTTCTTGATGCCGTCCTCGCAGGGGTGCGGCGGCGCGGGGAAGAGGCAGTTGAAGTACTCGTAGATCCGCTCCGCGGCGTCTGCCGGGTAGGGATCCCCGGGCTGGGCCACCGCGGGTGGATACTCGATGCGCAGGCGCACGAAGCCCGGCCGGCTCTCGAACTTCGCCGACTCGGGCCTGCCCGGGCTCGCGTCCAGGATCGCCCGCGGCACGAGGAAGGCGCTCTGCGGGCACTTCTGGAGCAACAGGTTGTTGAAGTTGTGCGTCTCCTGCCCGCCGGGGCACGAGATGTCGAAGCGCTGCCGATCGGGCAAGAGCGCGCTCGCGAAGGTGCCTCCGACGACGTGGTCGCCCAGGGGCCCACCGTCGGGAGCCGTGGCCGCGCCGGCGTCGTTGGCGTCGATGGGGTTGATGCCGACCGAGAAGCTCTGCGACGCCGTCTCCGCGCTCGTGGCGATGAAGCTGCCCGAGCCGCACGGTTGGGCCGTCTCGTCGAGCAGCTTGAACGCGACGGCGGTAGGCGGAAACGTCGTCACGTCGAGCGGAGGGTCGAAGATCACCTGCCCGCCCTCGTTCTTGATGCAGATATCGAGCGCATCGCGGGTGGCGAAGTAGCCCGTGGCGCTGGCGATAGGGTCGCTGCCTGCCTGGTACGGGCGTGCACAGATGCCTTCCACGTCGTTGGCGAAGCGGGCGTAGCAGTTGTTCGAGTCCGCCAGCCAAGTGCACAGATCCTTGGGGTCGGGCTCGCCGGAGCAGCCGGTGGCGGCCAGAACCAGGCCGAGCGGCGCGGCCCGAACGGCGAAGGCAGTCGCGCAGCGGAGCATGGTGCCAGTCTATGCCGGGCATCGTGGCGGGGCGTAGTTTTCTGCCCAGTCGCCCGCGCCCACGCTAGCTTCCGGGCTCCGGCACGACATCGAACCCCTGCTCCGCGTAATGTCGGTCGAGCGTGAACGCCCGGCGGATCCCGGAAGCGTGCATCAACTCGAAGCTGGCCCAGTCCGTAAGGCTGACATCGCGCCGTCTCGCGGCGAGCAGTGCCGTCAACGCGCGCGCGTGAAGGCCGGCGTCGACCCAGACGACGTCCAGGATGGGCTCGACCGCGTCGCGCCAGACTCGGACTGCCGCGAGCCCGACGCGATGCTGCAACAGCGCGAGTGTCTCCTCTATCACGTACGAGCTGGTCGTGTACCGCTGCCGGCGCGAGAGATGCTCGTCCCATGCGACGCGGGCGGCATCGTGGGCTGCATCCGTCGACACCAGGACGGCGTACAGCGCCGAGGTGTCGGCAAACGTCACGGCCGGCCCC
>JACQWT010000358.1:0-5897 GCA_016209145.1 Deltaproteobacteria bacterium
GGCACGAAGAGCGCCCCCGGGGGCCGGCCCGCCTGGCTCGGCGCCACGGCCGGCGAGCCCGTTGTGACGGCGAACCTCAGCTTCCTCTATCACCGGCGCCATCGCTTCCGCGACGGCGAAGGGGAGCCGGCAATCCCCTACGGCGCGCTCGACTCGCGGCTCGTGCCGTACGCGCTGGCCTCGCCCAACCAGTTCGACGCGGGCAGTTGCCTGTTCATGGCCAGCACCGGCGCGATGGAGCTCCTGATGAACCAGCTCCTGCCGGGGGGCTCCTTCCAGCTCGGGGGTGACACCGATCTTTCGGAGCGCTACCTCATGAACGCCTCCGAGCACGCGTCGCCCAAGCAGTTGCGCTACGTCCTGACCGACACGATCTATACCTACAACGTCTTCAGCGGATCGCTTCTCGATCGCGACTACCCCTTCGCCATCGGTTACGTCAAGGAGACGGCGAGCGGCGACATCGTCAAGGCCAAGGAGTCGGATCCGGACGCCTACGCGAGCTGCGCCTACAGTTGGTTCGATGAGCTGCCGGAGGGCTGGGAAGGCAAGGTCACGCCCACGCCGCCGGTCGAGCGCACGTCCATCTTCGTGGACCCCAAGCGCGACGACCAGAGCTACTGGCGGGTGGCGCTGATGGACTGGTCCGTCGTTGACAAGATCAAGTACGAGCTTCGCACGAAACAGGCCCCGATCGTCGTCGTCTACAATCACTTCCTGTACTGGCACGCCGTGATGATCGTCGGCTACGACGACACGGTGGACGCGAAGGGCTGCGGCATGGTCGACCAGGCCGTCTCCTACTTCAAGAAGAACGGCGCCAAGAGCTACGCCGACAAGATCGAGAAGCACAAGCAGAACAACGGCGGGTGCACGGAGAAGGGGATCTTCTTCGTGCGCGACTCGATCTACGACGGCGGCTCCGAGGAGCCGATGTACACCTACGGCGGCGGCTACGGCTACAAGGAGAAGTACTCCAAGCGCATCATCGAGGAGGACTACGACTGGGTGACCTACCTGGGCAACCACGCCTACGCGGTGCACCGGAGGTAGAAAACTGGAGCCATGAGCCACTCGATCAGTAACCCGCACTTCCTCATGAGAAGGCTGCACTCGCTCTTCGGGCTCCTCCCGGTCGGCGGGTTCCTTCTCTTCCACCTCTGGGAGAACTCCCAGTCGCGCTTCGGCCGGGACTACTACAACCAGTACGTGGTCGAGAAGATCCAGGGGCTGAACTACGTGCTGCTCCTGGAGATCTTCGTCATTGCCCTGCCGATCCTCTGGCACGTCATCTACGGGCTGGTGATCTGGTGGTTCGGTCGGGCCAACGTGACGCAGTACGGCTACCTGCGCAACTGGATGTGGTGGCTGCAGCGCGTCTCGGGCATCGGCATCCTGTTCTTCCTGCTCCTGCACGTCGGCTGGACGCGGCTGCTCGCCATCTTCGATCCGACGGTCAAGCAGGACATGTTCAGCCACATGCAGGCCATGCTGGCCGACCGCTGGTGGCTGGCGGCGTACGTCGTGGGCCTGCTCCTGGCGATCTTCCACCTTTGCAACGGCTTGTGGACGATGGCCATCTCGTGGGGGCTGTTGACCAGCGCCGAGGCGCAGAAGCGGATGCAGTGGGCGGCCCTCCTGGCCTTCGTCGTGCTCTCTGCGCTGGGCATCCACGGGCTGGTCGGCTTCTTCGTCGGCTGAGGCGAGCGGAGGTACCGTCATGAGCAAGAATCCCACCACCATCGTCGTCGGCGGCGGTCTCGGCGGCCTGTGGGCGGCGTTGCGCCTGGCCGAGTCGGGCTGCGACGTGCTTCTTTTCGCCCTCTTCCAGGTCAAGCGCTCGCACTCCGCCTGCGCGCAGGGTGGCATCAACGCCTGCCTCGACGCCAAGGGCCAGCGTGACTCCATCTGGCAGCACATCGTCGACAGCATCAAGGGCGGCGCCTATCTGGCCGACCAGCCCCCGGTCAAGAGCATGTGCGAGGAGGCGCCCGGGCTCATCCGCACCTTCGAGCGGATGGGCGTGACCTTCTCGCGCACCCCCGAGGGCCTGATGGACCTGCGCCTCTTCGGCGGCGTCAAGAACAAGCGCACCTGCTTCGCCGGGGCGAGCACCGGCCAGCAGCTTCTCTACGGCGTGGACGAGCAGGTGCGCCGGCAGGAGGCCGCCGGTCGGGTGCAGAAGCACGAGTGGTGGGAGTTTCTCTCGCTCGTGAAGGACAAGGAGGGGCGCTGCCGCGGCATCACGGCGCTGGACCTACGCTCCATGAAGGTCGAGGCGTTCGCGGCCGACGCGGTGGTGCTCGCCACGGGCGGCCTCGGCCTCATCTACGGCCGGAGCACGAACTCCACCAACTCGACCGGCGCGGCGGCGAGCCGGGCCTACCAGCAGGGCGCACACTTCATGAACGGCGAGTTCGTCCAGTACCACCCGACCGGCATGCTGGGCGACGACAAGACGCGGCTGATGACCGAGGCGGCGCGGGGCGAAGGGGGGCGTATCTGGGTGCCCAAGGACCCCAAGGACGAGCGCCCGGCGCGCAGCATCCCCGAGGCCGAGCGGTTCTACTTCCTCGAGGAGTGGTATCCCGCGTACGGCAACACCGTGCCCCGCGACGTGGCCTCGCGCGCCATCTGGAAAGCGGTCAAGGACATGGGGCTGGGCGTCCGGGGTGAGGACAAGGTGTACTTGGATCTGACGCACCTGCCGCGCCACTTCGTCGAGTCCCGGCTCGGCGCCATCCTGGACATCTACCGGACGTTCCAGGGACAGGATCCCTGCGACGAGCCGATGGAGATCTTCCCGGCGCCGCACTACTCGATGGGCGGTCTGTGGGTGGACTGGGAGAAGGATCCCAAGACGGGCGGGCTCAAGTTCGGCAGCCCGCGCAACCACCAGACCAACATCCCGGGGCTGTTTGCCTGCGGCGAGTGCGATGGCGCCTACCACGGCGCCAACCGCCTGGGCGCGAACTCGCTGCTCTCGGCCTCCTTCAGCGGGCGGGTCGCCGGCGAGTCGGCGGCGGCCTACGTCAAGGGCCTCAAGGGCAAGACGAAGGCGGTGGCGCCGTCGGTGCTCGAGGCGGAGAGGAAGCGGCAGGAGGAGGTGAACGCCGGCATCGTCGGCTCCTCGGGCCGCGAGAACGTCTACGCGCTGCACCGCGAGCTCGGCGAGATCATGAGCGCCAAGGTGGGGGTGGTGCGTGACAACAAGGGCCTGGACGAGGCCATGGCCGGCCTGAAGGAGCTGGAGGAGCGGTTCGCGAAGATCGACCTGGGCGAGAAGAGCGAGTGGGCCAACGGGAGCCTGCCCTATGCCCGGCAGGTGCACGACATGATCGTGCTCGCGCAGGTCATCGCCGCCAGCGCCAGAGCGCGGGACGAGTGCCGCGGCTCGCACCACAAGCCCGAGCTCGAGCTCGAGATCCCCGAGGGGAAGTTCCCCGGCGATCCCGAGTTCGAGGAGTACGTGCGCAAGTGGAAGGCGACGAACGAGCTCTGGTTGAAGACCACCGTGGCCGAGCACACGAGCGCGGGCCCCAAGGTGAGCTACCGGAGCGTGGACACCTCGGTGCTGCCCCCCGAGCAGCCGCGCGACTATCGCTGAGGGAGGCAAGTCGTCATGGCCAAGAAGAGCATCGCTTTCAAGATCCGGCGCCAGGACAGCGCCAGCTCGTCCCCCTACTGGCAACAGTTCGAGATCCCGTACCAGCGTGGCCACAACGTCGTCTCGGCCCTCATGGCGATCCGGGAGAACCCCGTCACCGCGGGTGGCGAGCGGGTCGATCCCGTGCTCTGGGAGTGCAATTGCATGGAGGAGGTGTGTGGAGCCTGCACCATGGTCATTGGTGGCGTGCCCCGCCAGGCCTGCGCCGCGCTGGTGGACCAGCTCGCCCAGCCCATCGTGCTGCGTCCCCTGTCCAAGTTCCCCGTGGTGCGCGATCTGATGGTGGATCGCCAGCGGATGTTCGACTCACTGCGCCACGTCCGGGCGTGGATCGACATCGACGGCAGCTATGACGTGCACGAGCGGGCGCCGCGCATCTCGCCCCAGGAGTGGGAGGTGAACTACGCCTTCAGCCGCTGCATGACCTGCGGCTGCTGCGCCGAGGCCTGCCCCCAGTACGGGCCGGGCTACGACTTCGTCGGCCCGTCCGTGCTGGGGCAGGTGCGCCTGATGAACGCGCATCCGACGGGGCGCTACTATCGTGCCGAGCGGCTGCACGAAGTCATGGGCCCGGGCGGCCTGAGCGACTGCGGCAACGCGCAGAACTGCGCTGCCGTCTGCCCCAAGAAGATCCCCCTTACCACCGCCATCGGCGAGCTGGGACGGCAGACGACGATCCAGGCGCTCAAGGACCTGCTCGGCTAGAGCACGCGCTTCACGCGCCGAACATCTGCATGAAGGCGCTCGTCAACTCCAAGCAACGAGCGCCCGTCAGATGAGCCCCTTCTGCTTGCCGACCTCGGCGAACGCCGCAAGGCAGCGGTCGATCTGCGTGAAGGTATGGGCGGCCGAGAGCTGCACGCGGATCCTCGCCTGGCCCTTGGGGACGACCGGGTAGGAGAACCCGATCACGTAGATGCCGCGCTCGAGCATCGCGTCCGCCGTCTCCGAGGCGAGCCGCGCGTCGCCGATCATGACCGGGACGATGGCGTGGCCGGCGCCCGCGAGCTCGAACCCGGCCTTCTGCATGCCGGCACGGAACCGGTTCGCGTTGGCCTTCACGCGGTCCGCAAGCTCCGTGCTCTCCTGGAGGATGTCGATGACCTCGATCGTGACCGCCGCGATGGCGGGCGCGAGCGTGTTGGAGAACAGATAGGGCCGGCTCTTCTGGCGGAGCAACTCGACGATCTCCTTGCGTGCTCCCGTGACGCCGCCCGACGCGCCGCCCATCGCCTTGCCGAAGGTAGTGGTGATGATGTCCACCCTGCCGAGGACCCCGCCGTACTCGGCGCTGCCGCGGCCCGTGGCGCCGACGAACCCAGTGGCATGGGAATCGTCCACCATCACGAGCGCCTCGTGCTTCTCCGCCATCTCGCAGACGCCCTTCAGATTGGCGATGACGCCGTCCATGGAGAAGACGCCGTCGGTGACGACAATCTTGTTGCGGGCACCGTCTGCGACGGCCTGCTGGAGCTGCTTCTCGAGGTCCCCCATGTCGTTGTTCGCGTAGCGGTACCGCTTCGCCTTGCACAGCCGGACACCGTCGATGATGGACGCGTGGTTGAGCGCATCCGAGATGATGGCGTCCTTGTCGTCGAATAGGGCCTCGAAAACGCCACCGTTGGCGTCGAAGCAGGACGAGTAGAGAATCGCGTCCTCGGTGCCGAGGAAGTCCGCGACTCGGCGCTCCAGCTCCTTGTGGACGTCGAGCGTGCCGCAGATGAAACGGACCGACGACATGCCGTAGGCGTACTTCTCGAGCGCGTCGTGGGCCGCCTTGATGATGCGCGGGCTGCTGGAGAGGCCGAGGTAGTTGTTCGCGCAGAAGTTCAGCACCTCGCCCTGGGCCACTTGGATGGCCGATCCCTGGGGGCCGAGAATCACCCGCTCCTTTTTGTAGGTGCCAGCGTTGTGAATGCCGTTCAGGGTCTCGATCATCTGGTCTTTGAAGGTTACATACATGGTCCGTCTCCTGGCATCTCGGCGGCGGTGAACAGCGCGCTCGGCAGATCGAGCTCTTCTCGCCCGAGCTCGCGCTCGACGCGGGCGATCGCGACGATGTCGGTTCCAAGCCCCGCCAGCATGTGCCTGCCAGGCCGCCGAAACGCCGGGCCGAAGGCAGCCTAGCCGGGCCGGCGTGACCAGGGAAGGGGTGAGTTGCCGCCGGCCGGAAGCGGCGGGTTTGTTCTGGGCAAGCGGCGCCGGCCGGGGTACCAGGGAGCAGGCGGCC
>JACQWT010000358.1:5910-10876 GCA_016209145.1 Deltaproteobacteria bacterium
CGGGAGTGCGGTACGAGGTGCAGATCGGGGACAAGCTGGCGACGCTGGAGTGGGGCGCGCTCGACGCCCAAGGCCACACCGAGGTGACGGCCCTGGGCAGCACGACGCGCGTGCGGCTGACTAGCCCCGGGCCCCACCGGCTCCGGGCGATCGGCCCCCAGGGGGCGAGGACGCTCTACGCCGTGCGCTCTCCCGAGTGGCTGTGGATCTGGGCCGATGGCCGCGCCCGGCTGGTGGGCGAGGCCCAGGGGCGCCGGACGGCAAGGCGCGGCGGCGGCGCACAGCAGGCGGTCACGCCCCCGATGCCTGCGGTCGTGACCAAGGTGTTGGTCCAGGTAGGCCAGCAGGTCGCCAAGGGAGAGCCGCTCGTGGTTGTCTCCGCGATGAAAATGGAGATGACGCTGTCGGCCCCACACGCCGGCACGGTGGTGGCGATCCGCGTGGCGCCCGGGGCCAAGGGCAGCCCGGGCGATGTCCTCGTCGATGTCCAGCCCGGCGAGCCGGCCGGCGCCGGGGCGAAGCGTGAGGCTGGATCGCCGTGAGGATTGGCCTGCTCGGATTCGAACAATCCGGCAAACGCACGCTGCTTGCGCTGCTCACCGGTCGGAGAGTGCCCGAGGGCCGCAAGCCCCACGAGGCGCTGGAGGGCGTGGCCCCGATCCGCGACCCGCGGGTGGACGTGCTGGCGGGCATCTGCTCGCCGGAGCGCGTCAAGTACGCCGACAACCATTTCGTGCTCTGCCCGGACGTGGTCGTGGGCGCGGACGCGGCAGGCGGCCCGACGCGACGGGAGTGGGTTGCCGCCGCGCGCGGCTGCGAGCTGCTGTGCCTGGTCGTCCGCGCCTTCAAGTCGGGCGAGATCTACCACCCCTGCGGCTCGGTCGATCCGGGCCGCGACCAGCGCGCGCTCGAGGCCGAGTTGCTGCTCGCCGACATGATTCTGGCCGAGCAGCGGCTGGAGCGCCTCGGCCGGGAGGCGAAGAGCGGGCTCGGCGCGGAGCAGGTGCGCGAGCAGGCCGCGCTCGCCAAGCTCATGCGCGCGCTCGAGGCCGAGCGGATCGGCGCGGCGCTGGGGCTCGGCCAGGACGAGCTCGGCAGCCTGCGGCACCTGGGGCTGCTCTGCCTCGTGCCGCGGCTCGTGGTCCAGAACGTGGGTGAGAAGGACGTGGCGCGCGATCTCGGGGCCGGCGTCTTTGCGGTGTCCGCGCGCGTCGAGCGCGAGATCGCCGAGCTGGCCGATCCGGCCGAGCGCGCCGTGTACCTCGCGACCCTGGGCCTCGCCGCCTCTGGCCTGGAGCGGATGAACGCTGCCGCCTACGAAGCCCTGGGACTGATGTCGTACTACACCATCGGGAGTGACGAGGTCCGGGCCTGGACCATCCGGGCCGGCGCGCACGCGGCCGATGCCGGGGGCAAGATCCACAGCGACATCGAGCGTGGCTTCATCCGGGTGGAGGTCATCAAGTACGGCGACCTGGTGGCCGCCGGCACGGAGAAGGCGGCGCGCGAGCGGGGCAAGATGCAGACGCGCGGGCGCGACTACCGCATCGAAGACGGGGACATCTGCCACTTCCTGTTCCACGTCGAGCACTACTGCCGGAAACTACGTTTCCGCGTTTCGCGCTCGCCGCTGCGCGGCGTGCAGTAGTGCTAGTTTCATCCCCAGAAATCTCCGGCAGTAGTGCTAGCCGGTTTCGTGCCACGGGATTCCGGAGTGCCCCACCCACGTGGCGCGTCAGGCGCGAATACGTTACTGTGCTTCCGGGATGCGCCACTTGGCGTCCCGCGGCGCGGTGCATGTACTTCCTCGGTCTGGACGTGGGCAGCTCGACCTGCAAGGCCGTCCTCGTGGACGGCGCCGGGGCCGTCGTTGGTGCCTCCATCGTGCCGACCGGCGCACGCAACCTCGACGCCATCGCGCGGGCGCGGCGCGAGGCCCTGGACCGGGCCCAGGCTGCACCCGCGCAGGTCGCGGCGCCGGTCGCCACCGGCTATGGCCGCGACCGCGTCGAAGGCAGGCTCGCGGCGGTGACGGAGATAACCTGCCACGCGCGGGGGATCCGCGCCCTGTTGCCCGACACCGAGGTGCTGGTCGACATCGGCGGCCAGGACAGCAAGGCCACGCTGCTCGATCCACAGGCCGGCCGCGTGGTCGAGTTTGCCATGAACGACAAGTGCGCCGCGGGCACGGGCCGCTTCCTCGAAACCATGGCGCGCGTGCTGGAGGTTGGCGTGGCCGAACTGGGCGCGCTCGACGCCGCGGCGTCGCAGGACTTGACGCTGAGCAGCGTGTGCACCGTGTTCGCCGAGAGCGAGGTCGTCTCGCTGCTGGCCGGCGGCACCGATCGCGCGGACATCGCTCGCGGGCTGCACCGCGCCATCGCCGCGCGCACGCGCGCGCTCGTGCGGCGCGTGGCCCGCTCTGCGGGCGCGATGCGGATCAGCATGTCGGGGGGAGTCGCGCGCAATCGCGGGGTGGTGCGCGCGTTGGGCGAGGCGCTGGGCGCGGCCGTGCGCGTCGCGCCGGAGCCGGACACCGTGGGGGCGCTCGGTGCGGCCCTGATTGCGCGCGAGCGCGCGGGCCGGGCATAGGCGGAGGCGGCCGTGGCCAAGCGTGACGCCGGCTCCCGCTCTCCGCTAAAGGGCAAGCTCGCCGTCCTGCCCGCTGCGCCGGGCTGCTACCTGTTTCGCGACCGCAAGGGCGAGGTCGTCTACGTGGGCAAGGCCAAGAGCCTGCGTGCCCGCGTGCGTTCCTACTTCGTCGCGCGTCCTGCCGACGAGCGCTACTTCGTGCCGCTGTTGCACCAGGCCGCGGCCGACCTCGAGACGGTCGTCACCGCCAGCGAGAAGGAAGCGGCGATCCTCGAGAACGAGCTCATCAAGCGGCACCAACCGCGCTTCAACGTCAAGCTGCGCGACGACAAGGACTTCCTGTGCCTGCGGCTGGATCTGCGCCAGAGGTGGCCGCGGCTGCAGGCGGTGCGCCGTCCTGTGGCGGACGGCGCGCGCTACTTCGGTCCCTACCCCTCGGCCACGAGCGCGCGCCGGACGCTGCGGCTCGTGAACAAGCACTTCCAGCTTCGCACTTGCGGCGATGCGGAGCTCGCGTCGCGCCGCCGGCCGTGCCTGCAGTACCAGATCAGGCGCTGCCCCGCGCCGTGCGTGGGGGAGGTGGACGAGCGCCGGTACGCCGAGCAAGCGCGCGCCGTGGAGCTCTTCCTGGACGGCCGGCACGACGAGCTGTGCGCCGAGCTCGAGGAACGCATGCGGCGCGCCTCGGCGGCGCTCGACTACGAGCTGGCGGCCCGCTACCGCGACGGGCTGCGCGCCGTTCGGGCGGTGCGCGAGGAGCAGCGCGTCGTGGCCGTGAGCAGGCGCGACCAGGACGTGGTCGGCCTGCACCGCGAAGGCCCGCTCGCCCAGGCCGCGGTCATGCTCGTGCGTCAGGGCCGCGTCACCGACTGTCGCTCGTTCTGTCTCGTCGCGGGCGAGCTGCCCGACGAGGAGATCTTGGCCGGCCTGCTCGCCCGGCAGTACGGCGACGAGGCGGCGCTCGGGCCCGGAGGGGCGGGGCGGCCCGACGAGATCGTCCTGCCGCGCCGGCCGGACGCCGTGCAGGGGCTGGCCGACTGGCTGACGGAGCGGCGCGGCCGCAAGGTCAAGGTGCTCGTGCCGCGCGCGGGCGGGGCCAAGCGGCTGCTCGATCTCGCCACCGAGAACGCCCGGCACGGCTTCGAGCAGCGCGCCCGGGCCGAGGACGAGATCGAAGCGCGCCTCGCCGAGCTCGGGCGCAAGCTCCGGCTTCCTTCGGCGCCGCGCGTCGTCGAGTGCTGCGACATCTCGCACCTGGGCGGCACGGACGCGGTGGGGGCCATTGCCTGCCTGCGCGACGGCCGCCCCGACAAGTCGCGCTACCGCAGCTTCCACGTGCGCACGACCACGAGCGGCGACGACTACGCCGCCATGTACGAGGTGCTCTCCCGCCGCTTCCGGCGCGGGCGCGACGAGACGCAGGCCGAGGGTGGCTGGGAGCTGCCCGATCTCTTGCTCGTCGACGGCGGTCGCGGCCAGCTCGGCACGGCCATGGCCGCGGCCCGGGATCTCGGCCTGCACGATCTCGCCGTCGCGGCGCTGGCCAAGGAGCGCGAGAGCGCTGCGGGCGAGACGCTGGTGGATCGCGTCTACCTTCCCGGCCAGAAGAACCCCGTCTCGCTCAAGCCGGCGAGCGGCGCGCTGCAGCTCCTGGCGCGCGTGCGCGACGAGGCGCACCGCTTCGCCAACCGCGGCCGCCGGCAGGCCGGCAAGCGCCGGCGCCTGCGCTCCGAGCTGGACGACATCCCCGGTCTCGGCCCGGCAACGCGGGGGGCGCTGTTGCGCGAGCTGGGATCGGCGCAAGCCGTGCGCGCCGCCGCGGACGAGCAGATCCTCGCGGTCGCGGGCGTGAGCGCGCGGCACCTGCGCGCGCTGCGCCGGGTCATTCCCGCGCCGCAGAGCTGAGCGCGCCGCTCACTCCAGGCACAGGGCCCACTGGTTGGACTGGCCGTTGCCCTGCACGCACCACTGGCCGGCCTTGGCGCCGCAGGCGCTGTCGGTGACCCACTTGTGTGCCATGTACTGGTAGACATCGTACAGGGCCGGGCAGGAGCTCGGGTAGACGTTGTTGCCGCACAGAGCGTACGACAGGTCTCTCATGGGATTGCCGCAGGAGCTCTCCAGCGTGACCGCGCACAGGTTGTCGTTGTACAGGCAGCCGGGCTGCGCCTGACACGGCACCTTGTAGCCGGCGTTGATGCAGGCATTGTAGACGTTGGTGTCGGTCATCGCCCCGTTGACCTGCACCTTGTAGAACTTGAACTGACCGAGCGCGCCGACGTAGGTGCCCACCCCGCCCGAGCACTTGCCGGCCTTGCAGTACTGGTTCTGCGGGCAGGCCTTGCCGCAGCCCCCGCAGTTGGCCGGGTCGACG
>JACQWT010000359.1 GCA_016209145.1 Deltaproteobacteria bacterium
GTCCGCGGGCTCGGCGTCGCGCTCGTCCTCGAGGCGCAGGGTGTCGCCCCGCCGCCAGCGGCCACGCGGCTCGGCCGGCACCGGCGCCTTCGGCTCGGAGCCGTCGATGGGGACCGTGGCGGGCGGCTCCGAGGCTGGCGCGGCACGCGCCGGGCCCGGCCCGGCAGGCGCCGCGGCGACACGCAGGGTGCCCGCATACGCTTCGTCAGAGTAGACGCGCGGCACGCCGGCCTGCCCGATCCGGCACAATGCCGCCGCCATCTCCTGCGCCGAGCCGAAGCGATCCGCCGGCCTGGGAGCGAGCGCCCGCCGCCAGAACGCCTCTGCCTCCGGCTCGGCGCCGCCACCGGGGACGCCGGGCGGCGTGACCTTCGCCGTGGTCACGGTCCCGATGAGGCCGGCGAGCGTGTCTGCCTCGAAGGGCGGCCGGCCGGCCAGGGCCTCGTAGGCGATCACGCCGAGCGCCCACAGGTCGCTGCGCGGATCGACCTCACCGGTGCCCAGAAGCTGCTCGGGGCTGCGGTACCTCAGAAGGTCGAGCGGCAGATCCAGCGTGCCGGGGCCGCCGCTGGTCCCGGTGCTCTTGGCCAGGCCGAAGTCAAGGATCTTGGCGAGCCACGGCGGCGCCTGGCCGCCAACGCTCTCCTCGATGCCCGAGCCATCGAGGAAGATCTTCGCCGGCCGGAGCCTCCTGTGCACCACGCCGAGCTTGTGGCCCCGGCCGAGCCCGCGCGCGGCCTGCTCGACGAGCGCCGCGACCTCGGCGAGCGACATCGGACCGGCGCGCGCGAGCCGCGCGTCCGGCGAGCTCGGCCTGCTCGCCCGCCACGAGCTTCACCACCACGTCGATCCGTAGTCGCAAGTGGCGGCCGATCCAGGCGCCGCTGCCCGCCCCCCGGCCCAGGGGCCGCTCGAGCCTGATGGTGTCGGCGAGCACCGAGCCGGGGGCGAGGGGCATGGCGGGTGGCTACAGGGGCTGGCGGGCGCAGCGGAGGCCGGCGTCGTCTCTGTGGTCGTCGGGAAGCTCCGGGCTGTCGCGGTTGGAGGAGGCGAACACGGCGCACGCCTCGCTCCAGCTTCCCCCACGCCGCGCACGACAGCACGATGGCGTCAGTCTGGCACAGTCGACGCACGGATTCGGGTAGTCGCCGTAGTAGTCCAGAAGCCACTCCGCCTCGTTGAAGGCGATGTCGGCGTGGCCCCAGCGCCCGTCGCCTTTGGGCGAGCGCGACGCGACCGGCAAGACGAAGCTCGCAGCGCAGACCGCGTAGCTCTGGTCGATGGCCGGGTTGTTGGGCGGACTCGACCACGGAAACACACGCTGCTCGTTCCCGCCCGCCGCCGCGTAGTTCCACTCGGCCTCCGTGGTAAGCCTGCCGCCGTCCCAGGCGCAGAACGCGAACCCCTCGTACCAAGAAGCGCAGTTGATGGGCAGCTTCTCGTTGGCTGCGGCGCTGTCGGTCCAGGTCGGTCCCTTGTACCTGAAGCACTTCAGCCCCGCCTTCAGCCCCTCCGTGTCCGCCGGGAGCTGCCCGTTCCACCCCGCATCCCACCCGCTGTTCGGGATCTTCGGGTGCGCGCCGGCGCCCGGCGCGGGCGGCTTCTGCTGCGTGCCCATGCCGGCGTCCACGAACGCGCGGAAGCGGCCGACCGTGACCTCGTAGGTGTCGAGCCGGAAGTCGCTCAGCGTGGCCGGGTAGCTCTTGTCGTTGTAGGTCACGCCGTCGTAGCTCCGGTAGAAGGAGCCGCCAGGCACGAGCTTGCTGTTGCAGCAGTTGATCTCCTGCGGCCCGCAGTCGTCGCGTCCGGGGCCGCCGCCGTTGCAGCTCGGGGGAGGCATGCAGGCGCCCAGCTTCGCGACGAAGACGTCGTAGAGGCCGGCGCTCACGAGCGGGCCGCCGCCGAAGTCGGCCGTGCCCTTGAAGTAGCCCGTGACGAACGCGCTGCCCGAGCCGTCGGCGGCGATGCCGTAGGGCCCCACGTCGCTGGTGCCGGCGAACTGCTTGCTCCACACGTGGCTGCCCGTGCCGTCAAACTTCGCGACGAAGAGGTCGGTCTTTACATTTCCGTTCGTGAGCGGGCCGCCGCCGAAGTCCACGGTGCCGAGGAAGTCCCCGGCAACGAGCGCGTTGCCCGAGCCGTCCGTCGCGATGTCAAAGGCCACCTGCTCGTCGCCATCGCCGAAGCGCTTGCTCCACTGGTGCTTGCCGTCCTTGTCGTACTTTGCGACGAAGATGTCCCAGCTACCGGCGGCTAGCGGGCCGCCGCCGAAGTCGGTCGTGCCCTTGAACATCCCCGTGACCAGCACGTTGCCCGCGGCATCCACCGTGATGCCCAAGCCCAGCTGGTCGCTTCCGTCGCCGAAACGCTTGCTCCACAGGTGCTGGCCGTTCGTGTCGTACTTGGCGAGGAAGAGATCCTTCAGACCAGCGCTCGGCAGTGCCTTGTCGTACTTGGCGAGGAAGACATCGTCTAGACCGGCGCTCGCGAGCGGGCCGCCGCCGAAGTCTGCCGTGCCCTGGAACCAGCCCGTGAGCAGCGCGTTGCCCGCTCCGTCGATGACGACGTCGTTGCCCTGCTGGTCGCTTCCGTCGCCGAAGCGCTTGCTCCACAGGTGCTGGCCGTTCGTGTCGTACTTGGCGAGGAAGACATCTTTCAGACCAGCGCTCGGCAGTGGTCCGCCGCCGAAGTCGGCTGTGCCCTGGAAGTAGCCCGTGAGCAGCACGTTGCCCGCTCCGTCGGTCCCGACGTCGCTGCCGAAGTCGTCGACACCACCGCCGAAGCGCTTGCTCCAGAGGTGCTTGCCGTCCTTGTCGTACTTAGCGAGGAAGATGTCCCAGCCACCTGCGCTGCTGAGCGGCCCGCCGCCGAAGTCCACGGCGCCTGCGAAGTAGCCCGTCACGACCACGCTGCCCGCGCCGTCGACCGCGACGCCGACGCCCTCCTGATCGATCCCGTCTCCGAAGCGCTTGCTCCAGAGGTGCTTGCCGTCCTTGTCAAGCTTGGCGACGAAAATGTCGTCGCCGCCCGCGCTGGTGAGCGGGCCCCCGCCGAAGTCGGTGGTGCCCTGGAACCAGCCAGTCACCACGACGTTTCCCGCGCCGTCGGCGGCGATGTCCTCGCCGTTCTGGTAGCTCCCATCCCCGAAGCGCTTGCTCCACAGATGCCCCTTGCACGGGCATTCGCCGGCCTGGCACGTCGCACCCGGCTCGCACTCGCGGCTGCAGCTCCCGCAGTTGACCGTGTCGGTGGCGAGGTCCACGCACTTGCCGCCGCAGTTGGTCTTGCCCTGGCCGCAGAGCAGCTTGCAGGCGGACGACACGCAGGCCTCGCCCTGGGCGCACGCCTTGCCGCAGCCGCCGCAGTTGGCGGGGTCGGTCTTGGTGTCGCTGCAGACGCCACCGCACTTGATCGTGCCGCCGAAGCACACCAGGGCGCACAGGCCGGCGGAGCAGACCTCGCCCTGGGCGCAGGCCTTGCCGCAGCTCCCGCAGTTGCCGGGGTCGAGCTGGACATCGGTGCATTTGCTGCCGCACTTGGTCGTGCCGCCGACGCAGAGGAGGCCGCCCTGTCCGGCGGAGCAGACCTCGCCCTGGGGGCAGGTCTTGCCACAGGGG
>JACQWT010000419.1 GCA_016209145.1 Deltaproteobacteria bacterium
GACCGCCCGCCAGCCGACCGAGGGGAAGAAGCGCATGGCGGCCATGCCGTCGTCGAGGGGCACGCTCAGGCGCAACTCGCCGCTCGGGTCGCGACGCGCGCCCGTCTCTCTCGCCATCGGGCGGGCCCGCGCGCCGCGCTCGATGCGGGCGACGAAGCCGTGCATGGCAGCCGCGCGCAGGGCGTCGTCCCTTCCCGCCGCGGGCACAGCGCCGGAGCCGGGCTGCAACGCCGTGCGCGCGAGCAGCACGGCCGTGGCCGTGCGGCTGCGCTCGGCGAAAGCCTCGATGTGTGCGCGCGTGACGAGCAGCGCCCCCACCCCCACCATGACCACCGGCGCGACGATGGCGACCAGGATCCGCTGGGTGACGCGCCGCCTGGGGCCGCCGGTCGAGGATGCCTCCTGCTCCAGCCACACGGTGATGGGATCGAGCGGGCTGAGCTCGATCGCGCTCGTGGTCGCCTGCCGCACGACGACGTAGTGAACCACGGCCGACGCGCACACGATCGTCAGCACGAACGCGCACAGGCTCAGGGCGCGCGCGTTGTCGAGCTCGGCCGGACGCAACGCCGGCACGAGGACGAGCCCCGCGCACAGCGCGCCGCAGGCCACGAAGCGCGCCGTCAACGCGAACGGAAGCCTGGCCAGCGCGCCTATGTCCTCGGGCTCGACCGCCGTGGAGCCCAGCGCCAGAGAACGCAGCACGTAGCGATGGCCGCGCAGGCGCTGCGCCGACACGAGGCCCGTCAACACGAGAGCGAGCGCGGCAAGGCAGAAGCCCGTCGCGCCCAGGGCGCCCAACACTTCCTGCTCGAGCGCGAGCGTCCAGGGCACGAGCACCCCCACGGTGCCGAAGGCCGCGGCCCCGACCAGGGCCTGGCGCGCGAGCACCCGCCGCGCGAAGCCGCTCGCGCCCGCCAGCCCTGTGGTCGCGGCGGCGCTCACGCTCCCTCTCCCGGCTTTGGCCCCGCCGGCGCCGCCGGGCCGCCGCCGCCCTCGTCCGTCATGCTGTCGCGGCCCGGCTCGGGCGCGTGGGTCTCGTCGGGGACCTGTACGGTGAAGACCGAGCCCTTGCCGAGCCGGCTCGAGACCGAGATCCGGCCGTCGTGCAGCAGCACGAGCCGACGGGCGATGGCCAGCCCGAGACCCGCTCCCTCCCGGCGGGCCGCCGCGTCGCCGGCCTGCCGGTAGGCGCGGAACACGCCGCGGAGCTGATCGGCCGCGATGCCGCGGCCGGTGTCGGCCACGCAGCAGAGCACGTGGCCTTCCCGCCGCGTCACCTCCACCCGAACCTCGCCCTCGGCGGTGAACTTGACCGCGTTCGAGACGAGGTTGGTCAGCACCTGCCGCAGGCGCCGGGGATCGGCCCAGGCGCACGCCTCGGCGTCGCCCTGGAGCGAGAGGCGGACCGGCCGGTCCTTGATCGTGGCCCTCGCCTCGCGCACGACCTCGGCGGCAAGCGGCAGTACCGGTACGACCGCGCGCTCCAACCGGAGCTGTCCCGTTTCCATGGCGGACAGATCCAGGATGTCGTCGATCAGCATGCGCAGGTGCTCGCCGCTCGTGCGGATCTGCGCGAGCGCCTCCTTGGCGTCGGCGCTCAGGGGTCCGTCCGCCTCGCTCTCCAAAAGGTGCGTGAAGCCGAGCACGGCATTGAGCGGCGTACGCAGTTCGTGGCTCAGCCCCGCCAGGAACTGCGCGCGCTCGGCGCCCAGCTCGGCCGCACGCCTGAGATCGGCGCGGTAGGAACGCTCGGCCGCAGCGAAGCGCGTCACCAGCAGGTTGAAGGCAGCCGTGACCAGGCCGACCTGGTCCAGCGAGCGAACGGGCAACGGACAGCCCGCCGGACCGGCGGCCTCCTCGTCGTCCGCGCGGGTGGCGTCGTCGCCGGCCTGGGCCATGCCGACGATGCGACGGCGCACGTAGGCCACGTCGTCGCGCGCCGCGCGCATGAAGGCGAGGGCCACGCCCGCCGCCACCCCGAGAAGCAGCAGCGTCAGCACCGCCACGGCCTTGCCGAGCTGGTAGGTGCCCTCGGCCGGAGCCGGCGCCGCCACCATGGTGACGACGCTCAGGTGCCCGAGCGGCGGCCCGAGCGTGCTCGCGGCAAAGCGTACCCGCCCGAGCGGCGAGCTCGCCAGGCCCTCGCCCTGCACCAGCAGGCGCACCACGTCCTCGGCAGAGCGGGGCCCGAGGGCGTGGTCGACGACCACCGCCCCGCTCTGGTCGACCAGCAGGATCTCGGCGCCCGATCGGGTGGCGGCCCGGCCGAGCAGATCCTGCCGATCTTCGAGGGCAGTGGAGCGCAGGCGCGCCGCGAGCACCGCCGCCAGGGCCCGGCTGCGCAAGGCGGCCGCATCGTCGCTCGCCCGCTGCAGCTCGCCCAAGCCGGCGAGAGCGATGCCGAGCGCCGTCGCGACTCCGACCAGAGCAACGATGGCCGGCGCGATCCCCACCAGTGGCCAGCGGCCGGCCTTGGCCGTGCTCCCGAGCTGCCTCGCGGAGGTGGCGCCGGGCGCCGGCATCACAGGGATCGAGCTCCCGGCCATTCGTGATCGAGCAGCGCAAAGACGGCGTGGTCCAGCCAGCGGCCGTCACACCACTCCGTGTGCCGGGCGATGCCCTCGAAGTGGAAGCCGAGCCGCGCGATGACGCGCAGCGAGGCGTGGTTGCTGGCCGCCGCCGAAACCCGGACCCGGTGGGCCCCCATGCGCCCGAAGGCAAAGTCCAGGCACAGCCGCGCCGCCTCGGTGGCAAGCCCCCGGCCGGTGGCGTCCTGCCGCAGCCAGTAGCCGAGCTCGCAGGACCGGTGCATGCCCACGCACGACTCCAGGCTCACCAGACCCACCAGCGGCCGGCGCGGGAGCTCGCGCACGACGAAGCGCAGCGCCCGGCCCTGGTCCCAGTCCCACACCGAGGCTTCGGCGAAGTGCTGCGCCTCCTGCGCGCTCGTCTGCATGGGAACCCAGGCCAGCCAGCGTTGCAGCCAGGCGCGGGACTGGTCCACGGCGTCCCACAGGTCCGCGACGTCGGCCACGTCGATCGGCAGCAGCGTCACCCGCTGAGAGAGCAGCGGCGCCGCGTGCAGATCCGCCCTTGGTGCGATGGCGAGCATGAAGTAGCCGTTAGCCGTTGGCCATTGAGCTATTAGCAGAGGCTAGCGGCCAATTGCCAACCGCCAACGGCTATTGGGTGTCCAACCGAATTGGGGGTGCGGGCGGAAAAGCGAACCGCCAAGGCGCCAAGCACGCCAA
>JACQWT010000420.1 GCA_016209145.1 Deltaproteobacteria bacterium
GATTCCGACGGCAGTGGTGCTAGGGCCGCCGCGGAGCGGGGCCCGCGGGGATGAATCGGCTCGCGCAGCGAGCCGAAAGGGGGCGCGCGGCGCCCCCTGGGGACGAAACTAGCACTACTGCCCGCCGCGCAGCGGCGAGCGCGAAGCGCGAAAACGGAGTTTTCGGCAGTAGTGCTAGGCAGGGCGGACGACAATGCCTACCGTGGACGTGGTGCTCCGGGCTACGGAAGCTGGTTCGCCGTCGGTGGGGTTCGGCACGACGCGGACATGGCGGCGGAAGGGACCAGTCAGCGAGCCGATGCTGTGGTAGCCGACCGCCGCTCCAGCGGCTAGTCAAAGCAGGCGCCGAGGCGCCCGACACGACGCTGCTGGCCCCGGCCACCTGCCGTCCGAGAGCGCGTTGGCCGCAGTCGACAGGTCGCATCTTGTCGAATCTGGCCGAGCCGAGAACACGGCAAATCGCACAGTTAGCGGGTCGTCGCCGGACGTAGCCGGGCGGGAAGCTCGTCAAGAACTGGCTGCCCCATGGCAGACGGGGTCGCGGTGGGCGCGGGCGTCCGGAGGTTGGCGGATGGCGCGCCAAACGGCGTTGGCTGAGTCGACCAACGCAGCTTCGCGGGCTGGAAGACCGCACGACGGGCTTCGGGCGCGGGACGCGCGGGCACCCAGTGGCCTCGCAACGACGCGGGAGGGCCGTGGGATCCCATGAAGCTGGGGGGGGCGAACGCCGCCGCATCCTCGGGCTGCGCCGGGGCAGCGCGGCCGAGACCAAGCCGCGCCGCCCGAGCGGTCGAGGCACCGGTGGCCGCCCCAGCCGTCCTCGGGGCCACCGAGCCGGACCCCGTGGACGGATGCGCTGGAGCTGGGCCCAGGACATGGTGCGACCGCCTTGCGGTTGTTCCGACAGGCTCCTAGGCCGGCCGGACGAGGAGGTTGGCGGTCAGCGTGATGGTTCGACTGCCGGCGTTGAGGGCGCCCTCGGTGTACTTCAGCACGACGCGCATGTTGCCGCCGAACACGCCCGTGAGCGCCGTGAAGCCGTAGTAGCCCGCGGACGTGCCCGCCGGAATGGTCAGGGTGCCCAGTGCGGTCGTGGAGACGTAGTCGGTTTGCGGCTGGTCGGCGACGAGGAGGCAGTTGTACGCGGCGAGTGAGCAGGTGCCGTTGGGCATCGTGATCTGCTCGACGGCCAGCTCCAGCGCTGCGCTCACGACGTGCGAGGAGTCGAAGTTCCTCAGCAGCACGATGGTGTGGGTGTTGCCGCCTGCGGCGTCGTAGAAGTCGAACTTCCCGTGGGAGGCAAGGACAATGCGACCCATGGCGCCGGGAGCGATGCCGTTGCCCGCATAGGCGGCGCTGCCGGCTGCCAGCGCCCTCATGTACTCGCACATGGGGAATGCCTTTCCGGGGCGTCAGACCCGTGCTGTGATTCGAGACGCTCACGCGTGGGAGACGGGCCCGGTTGGTTCCCGACGTGCCCACCGAAGCTAGTTGTGGCTGCGCGTTCGGCGCCCGTCAAGGGCTTTCGGCCTGCCACCAGGGTGGACGGCGCGGACTACGGCAACCGGCTGCAAGGACGGCGAATGCCCATCTGGGCGACAGCGCGGGGCCGTGCGCAGGGCGCGCCGCCGCCCCTCGTCGCGAGCCCGGGCCAGTGGATTCGCAGCGTTGCGGCCCGTGGAGAAGGTGCACTGGCGGCTGTGGCATCAGCGTCGAGCCGGGCGCCAGAGTTCATACGGGTTGGTGGCGCGGGACGTGCAATTTGCGGAGATTGCACGGGCAGAGCCGGCCGCCGGCATCTCAGAAAGTTGAGCGATCTTGTGAGCCGGTTTGACCGCCAACCTGCCCAGGCTCCGGCTTCCTGGCGATCCCGGCGGTCGCACGCTGCGGTTCGAGCTCCACAGAAAAGGAGACGACGCGGTATGTCTGGCGTGCGTGAGGGCGCCGGCCCGGCCGACGGCGGGCTTGCGCCGGCCGGCGTGGCCCCCGGCCGGCGGATCCCCGTGGGCGGCTGGACGCCCTGCTGCGGGCCCGGACCCTGGGGTAGCGGAGTCGCCCCGGCGGCCGCCGGTGAGGCTGTGCGCCGGCGCCGGCGGCCGTCGACCACGGTGGGCGCAGGTGTGCAGAGGTGGGTGCTTGATCAGTCGCCGCGGCCGAGGCGGCGATAGAGCGTGGCGCGGTGCACGCCGAGCTGGGCGGCGACGTGGCGCGCGGACAGCTTCGGGTTTGCGAGCAGGGTCCGCGCCACCTCGATCTGTTCGGGGCCGAGCGAGCGGGGCCGGCCGAGCTTCGTGCCGCGGCGGCGGGCGGCGTCGAGGCCGGCCCCGTGTCCGTTCGCGCACCAAGTCTGCCTCAAACTCCGCGAGCGCGGCGAAGACGTGGAAGGTCAGCTTGCCCGCCGCCGTCGTCGTGTCGATGGACTCCTGCAGCGAGCACAGGCCCACGCCGCGGCCGTTGAGGCGCACGACCACATCGACGAGATCGCGCGGTGAGCGGCCGAGCCGGTCGAGCTTCCAGACCACGGCGATGTCGCCCCGTCGCGCGTAGTCGAACAACTCCTCCCGCGCCGGCAGCCGCGCGTCGGTCCCGGAGATCTTCTCGCAGCCGGCGGCGCCGAGCGCGTCGCGTTGCAGGTGCAGCTTCTGGTCCTCGGTCGAGACCCTGGCGTAGCCGATCCGCATGCGGTCCTCCTTGCTCGGGCGTGTCGCAGAAACGTGGGGACCGGCATCATCTGCGACATCGGCTACGGCGACAGGATTTCGCGACAGCGTTGGGCCATCGTCGCGGGCCGATCACGGCGGCAGCGCCGCTGTCGCGAAGACGCTCCCTTGTGCGACCGCTGCTGTCGCGGCTCGGCGTCGAGCCGAGCGTGTGCTGCTGCGCGAGAGCCGACGCGGTCTACGCCGGTGGGGCACGGCCCGCTGCGCGCAGTCGCGCCAGGGCCTGCTGGTAGTTCCAGGGCATCCACTCGGCGGGATGCTCGGCGACGTCGTCGTGGTGGCGCTGCAGCGCGACGAGGTACTCGAAGGCGTTGGCGCCGTTGAGCTCGGGCGTGCTGGCGAGGCGCGATCCCCCGCGCTCCCGCCGGACTTTGTCCGTCGCCCTGTCGGTAGGGCCGCGCCCCATGTTCAGCCGGCGCCGGTCGGTGTAGCCTTCGTGCTGATGGCATCCAAGCCCCGCGCTCGCGTGCTGACCGACGCGCTGTACAAAGCGCTCGAGGACGGCGACATCAAGAAGGCGGCCCAGTGCTACGAGCAGCTCGAGCAGGCCGAGCCGGCGGAGGCGCGCTGGCCGCATCGGCTGGGCGAGACGCTCGATCGGCTGGGGCGAGCCCGCGTGGCGCTCGACGCCTACGAGCGTGCCGTGCGCGTCTACGCCGAGCAGGGCTTCATGGCCCGCGCGGTGGCCATGGCCAAGGTGGTCCTCGCCAAGGATCCGGAACGAACGAGCGTCCTCGGTCATCTCGATCCCGAGCAGTCGCACAAGCTCTACCGCCAGACTGTCCCGGAGCCGCCCGCGTCGGTCGCGCCAATCAGCCTCGACGTCAAGAAGACCGCTCCCCGGCTCGAGCGCGCCCAGGACGAGGGCGAGGATGAGATCCGCTTCGAGGATGCGCGGCCATCGCTGGTCATCGCCGTGAGCGACGCGGAGCTGGGCCGGCGCTCGGCGCTCGAGGCGGAGGGCAAGCGGCCGAGCGCCGAGCGCCTGGCCCAGCTTCCGGTCTTCCCGCTTTTCGCCGAGCTGCCCCGCGAGGCCATCGCCCAGCTCGCGGAGCAGGCCGAGCTCGTCGAGCTCGCGGCCGGCGCGAAGGTGGTCGCGCTCGGGGAGCCGGCGGACGCGCTGTATGCCATCGTCGAGGGTGCGGTGAGGGTGGCGGTGCCCGGGATGCCGGCCGAGGCGACGATCGGCCTGGCCGAGGGCGACGTGTTCGGCGAGTCATGCCTGCTCGACGACGCCAGCCGGCGCGCCGACGTGATCGTGCCCGAGCGTCTCCTGGCCCTGCGCATCTCCAAGCAGGTGCTCGACCGGCTCGTGGAGCGCTACCCGCAGGTGGATCTGGTTCTCTTCCAGCTCCTCGCGCGCCGGCTGGTGGCCAACCTGCTACAGACCTCCGAGCTGTTCCGCCCGTTCCGCGCGGGTGCGCTGCGCGAGCTGGCGCGCTTCTTCGAGCTGCGCCGCGCCGCGCCGGGCACGGTGCTGCTCGAGGCGGGCAAGCGCACCGACGGTCTCTTCGTGCTGCTGGCCGGTCAGATCGAGCGGCGCTTTGCGCAGGGCGAGCCGGCGCTGCTGGGGCCCGGCACAATCTTCGGCCAGAGCGCGCTGCTCGCGCGCCGGCCGGCCGCGTACCGCGCGACCGTGCAGAGCGAGGCGCTGCTCCTGCGCCTGCCCGGCGCCAAGCTCGGGAGCTTTGCGAGCGAGTACCCGCCGGCCATGGCCGAGCTCGCCGAGCTCGGCGGCGAGGACGAGCGGGCGATCGCGCTGGTGTGACGTCGGCGTCGGCTGCTTCGGGCGGCCCCCGGCGTCGTCAGCGCATCCCGGCGTAGAAGACGAGCGTTCCGCCCTCCTCACCGTGGCAGCCCTGCGTCGCCTGCCAGGCGCCGAGGGACACGCTCACGTCGTAGCCGGCGTCGCCGTCGGGGACGTTGGCCGAGAAGTCGTAGAGGTAGTGCCGCACGCAGCAGCCGTTGAGGTGGTAGTAGTTCGAGCCGTGGTGGTCGACGCCCTCGACCGCCGTGCCCGCGCAGGTGGGCCCGTCGAAGCTGACGTTGTAGTCGCCGCCCGCGGAGTTGTTGAAGTTGGCGTAGCCGAGGTAGCCCTTGGCCGAGGCGTTGTCGCTGGCGGTGATGGTTACCGCGTAGTGGGCGTGGCTGTTCGGCGTGTCGAGCTTCTGGTCGAACAGCGCGTGGTCGACGCGCAGCCAGGGGCCGCTCTGGCGGACGAAGATCCCCGCAGTGGCGACGGCGCTAAGGGCCATCTTCTTCGCGCGGTTCAGGTTGTAGTGCTGGAACGCGAGCGGGTTGCCGCCCGTCTCGGCGTCCGACACGAGCGGCTGCTCGCCGTCCGCACCGGTGGCCGCGTAGAGCACGGTCCAGCCACCGCCGTCCGTGCTCATGTCGCAGTAGGCCGTGAAGGCCGCCAGGCCGCCCGGCCCGTCGAGATCGATGACGTAGGTGCCGCTGCCCTTGGACTGGCCGGCGTCGAGCACCTTCTTGCACGTGGCGTAGGGGACGCACTGGCCGGCCGAGCAGCTCTGGGCCGGCGGGCAGGCGTTGCCGCACTTGCCGCAGTTCTGCGCGTCGGTCGAGATGTCCACGCACTTGTTGTTGCACTTGGTGAGCTGGCCGCAGTCCAGGACGCAGGTGCCGCCCTTGCAGCCCTCGTTCTGGGCACATGCCTTGCCGCAGCCGCCGCAGTGGGCGGGGTCGAGCTGGGTATCGACGCACTTGCCCGAGCAAGCCGTGGTGCCGCCGGCGCACTGGAGCTGGCAGAGCCCGCCCGAGCATACCTGCTGGGGCGCGCAAGCCTGCCCGCAGCCGCCGCAGTTGGCCGGATCGAGCTTGGTGTCGACGCACTTGCCGGAGCAGGCCGTGGTGCCGCCGGCGCACTGGAGCTGGCAGGCCCCGGCCGAGCAGACCGGCTGGGGCGCGCAAGCCTGCCCGCAGCCGCCGCAGTGGGCGGGGTCGAACTTGGTGTCGACGCACTTGCCGGAGCAAGCCGTGGTGCCGCCGGCGCACTGGAGCTGGCACGCCCCGGCCGCGCAGATCTGCCGCGGGCCGCAGGCGTTGCCGCAGCCGCCGCAGTGGGCGGGGTCGAGCTGGGTGTCGACGCACTTGCCCGCACACTTCA
>JACQWT010000421.1 GCA_016209145.1 Deltaproteobacteria bacterium
GCTCGGCAGGCAGCCCCGGAAGGTAGCGGTGGATGGCGCCGGCCGCGCGGCAGCCCGCGGCCACGGCCTCGACCGCGGTAGCCGGGCCGCTCACGAGATCGCCGCCGGCGAAGATCCCCTTCTCGGCCGTGGCGAGGCTCGCCCGATCGGCGACAATCGTGCCCGAACGCGACACTTGGATGCGCGAGCCGCGATCGACGAAGCCGAGCTCCGGCGCCTGACCTATGGCCGGCACCACCATGTCGCAGGCGATCCGGTGCTCGGAGCCCGGCACCGGCACTGGCCGCGGCCGGCCCGACGCGTCGGGGGCGCCGAGCTGCATCCGGATGACCTCCAGCGCCGCGATCCTCCCGGCGCGGCCGACGACGCGCACGGGAGCGGCGAGGGTCTCGAGGCGCACGCCCTCGGCCAGAGCCGCCTCGATTTCCCACGGCAGAGCGGGCATCTGCGTGCGCGTGCGGCGGTAGAGCACCGTGACCTCGCGCGATCCGAGGCGCAGCAGCGTGCGTGCCGCGTCGATGGCCGCGTTGCCGCCGCCCACGACCACCGCGGCCTTGCCGGCGGCGACCTTGCGGCCCAGGGCCACGCGCCGCAACAGCTCCACCGCGCCGACGACGCCGCGCAGCCTCTCGCCCGGGACGCCGAGCGCGAGGGAACGGTGTGCGCCCGTGGCGAGGAAGACGGCCGCGAAGCCCTGCGCGCGCAGGGCGCGGAGGCTTCTCACCTCGGCGCCGGTGCGGATCTCGACGCCGAGGGCGCGCACGAGCTCGATCTCGGCATCGAGCACCTCGCGCGGCAGCCGGTAGGCGGGCACGCCCACGCGCAGCATGCCTCCGGCGGCGGGCAACTTCTCGAAGACCGTAACCGCGTAGCCCCGGCGCGCGAGCTGGTAGGCGGCCGTAAGTCCCGCCGGGCCGGAGCCGACCACCGCCACCTTGCGTCGCGCGCGCTCGGGGTGTGCCGTGGCCTCGGGCAGCGGCCCCGGCTGGTGGTGCCCGAGATCGGCGGCCGCGCGCTTGAGCGCGGCGATGCCGACCGCCGCCTCCCGCTCGGCACGGGCACAGGACGTCTCGCAGGGCCGGGGGCAGATGCGCCCGAGCGTGCCGGCGAAGGGCGTGGTCTCGTGGATGGTCCCTAGCGCCTCGTCGAGCTTGCCGAGCTTCGCGAGCTGCACGTAGCCCGCCGCGTTGATCCGCGCCGGGCAGCTCGCCTGGCAGGGCGGTGTGCCGAGCTTGGTGATCGAGAAGGCGTTGGGCACGGCCTGGGGGAAGGGCTTGTAGATGGCCTTGCGCGGGCCCAGGCCCGCGTCGAGCTCGCTCGGTAGCTCGACCGGGCAGCGGGCCGTGCACTCGCCGCAGCCCGTGCATTTGTCGAGCCGGACGTAGCGGCTGCGGCGGCGCACCACGGCGCGGAAGCGGCCCGGGGCGCCCTCGAGGCGCACGAGCGCGGCGCTCGTGTGCAGCGTGACCAGGGGATGGCCGGCGCATTCGATCATCTTGGGCGCGAGGATGCACAGCGAGCAGTCGTTGGTCGGGAAGGTCTTGTCGAGCTGCGCCATGCGCCCGCCGATGGAGGGAGCGCGCTCGACGAGGTGCACGCGCAGGCCGAGGCTCGCCGCGTCGATCGCGGTCTGCAGGCCGGCAATCCCCGCGCCGAGGACGAGGACGGCGCCCGAGCCCACTACGCGCCCATAAGCCGGGAGAAGCGAGCCGCGCTGGCGCGCTTCTTCGCCAGGTGGGCCGTCTCGGCGTCCTCGTACTTCAGGGCGCCGGCCTCACAGAAGCTCACGCACGTCGGCTCGCCGTCGCACAGGTCGCATTTCACGACCTTGCCTTCCTTCTCGTCGACCCCCATGGCGCCGAAGGGGCAGGCCATGACGCACATCTTGCAGCCGATGCACTTGTCGCGGTCGATGACCACGAGGCCCAGCCCCTGCTCGCGCGAGAGCGCGCCCTTGGGGCAGACCGCGGCGCAGGCCGGCTCGAGGCACTGCTGGCAGAGCATGGGCAGGTAGAAGCCGTCGGCCTCCCAGCGGATGAGGCTCACGCGCGCGCGGGCCGGATCGGCCGTGCCGGTGTGCTTGACGGAGCAGACGAGCTCGCACTGGCGGCAGCCCGTGCACGCTTGCTGATCGATGATGATCATCCTCGACATGGGCAGCTTCTCCTCAGAGGGCGTGCGAGGGCTCGCCCTGCAGGTCGAGCCGCTTGATGGTCTCAGGCTTCACCCGGCCGCGCGCATCCCAGCCGTGGTGGCGGTAGTACTCGTCGATCATGCGCTTGAGCTTCTTCCGGTCGATGCGCTTGCCGCGCACGACGTCGAAGCCGCGCGTGGTCGGCTCGTCGAAGTAGCGGTCGACGAGCCAGTCGTCCTCGCGCTTCAGGCCCTCGCGCAGGTTGAACATGCGCTCCAGGTTGTAGGCCCGCTCGGCCACGTCCCAGATCTGGCGGGGGCTGAGCTCCAGGCCCGGAATGAGCCGCAGCCACGCGGAGAACTCACGGAAGGCGGGCATGTTCGGCGAGAGGAAGACGGTGTGGAACTTGCAAACGCCGAGGCAGTCCACGGCCATGTAGAGCATCTCCTGCCAGAAGACCTGCCAGGATTTACCCTCGTAGTCGGAGTAGCTCGAAGACAGGGGGCCGTCGTAGGGCACGGGGTCGCCGTAGATCTGGCGCAGCACTGGCTCGGGCAGGTGATAGAGATCGATGGCCGGCCGCGAGCGCAGGTGGTCGGAGCCGCGCGAGGCGGTGGCGATGCCGAGGGCCAGGGCCGGCGTAGGCCGCTCGTCCGAGTGCAGGTTGCTCATGCCCTTGACGTGGACGCAGTACTTGGCCGCCTCCTGGGGAAGCCGTGCCATCGCGCCCCGCGGGCCCTCGGCCAGGATGTCGCCCAGCCCCTCGCGCACGCCTATGCGCCGGACGAGCTCGATCATCGCCTCGGCGTTGCCGAAGCGCAGATCGAGGCCGCCCGTCTCCTTGGCGCCGATGATGCCACGCTCGTAGAGCTCCATGGCCCACGAGACGAGGCTGCCCGTCTCGAGCGTGTCCAGGCCGAGCTGGTTGCACAGGCAGTTGCCGTAGAGGATGGCGGAGAAGTCGCGACAGCCGACCTCGGCCCCGAACGCGCCCTGCGAGGTGTACTCCGGGCCCTCGCCGTAGGTCCCCGCCCACTTGCCGTGCTTGATGGTGAACCGATGGCGGCAGTGGACCTGGCAGCCGAAGCAGCCGCTCGTGCCGCGGGAGTGCTCGTCGATGCTCTCGCACTCGATGGCCTCGCTGTCGGGGAACTGGTTGTGCTGGAAGTTGTTGACGCGTACGAGCCCGGTGGAGTTCGTGACGCCGTAGATGAACATCGTGCCCCAGCGCTGCATGATCTGGCCGAACTTGGTGCCGACGATCTGCTTGCAGATCTCCCGGTCGAGCTTCAGCGCCTCCTCGGGTCGCGCCAGCTCGATGCCCATCGTGCCGCGCACGGCCACGGCCTTGACGTTCTTGGAGCCGAGCACCGCCCCCATGCCCGTGCGCCCCGCGGCGTTCTTGTGCCCCGTCACGACGTTGGCGAAGCGCACGAGCTTCTCGCCCGCGACACCGATGGCCAGGGCCTTCAACTCGGGATCGCCGATCTTGTCGCGCAGCGCCTCCTGCGTCTCGAAGGTGTCCAGGCCCCATAGCGCGGCGGCGTCGCGGATCTCGATCGAGCCGTTGTGGATCCAGAGGTAGACGGGCCTCGGCGCCGCGCCGAGCAGCACGAGATGATCGAAACCGGCGTAGCGCAACTCGGGCGCGAAGAAGCCGCCCATGTTGGACGAGCCGAGCAGGCCCGTGAGCGGGCTCTTGGCCATGATGTGCGTGCGAGCCGAAGCGCTGGCCGGCGTTCCCCCCAGGATGCCGGCGGAGATGCAGCAGGCGTTGCCGGGCCCAAGCGCGTCCGCCTTGGGCTTGGCGTAGTTGTAGAGCAGGTAGATATCGAGCCCGCGCCCGCCCAGGTACTTCTCCCGCAGCTCGCGCGGGATGTCCTTCACCTCGATCTGCCCGGTCGTGAGGTTGACAACTGCCAGCTTGCGCTTGAGGGCCATGTCGGATCTCCGCACTACGTTCGCGCCTCGCGGCCGGGGTACTTGTCCCAGACCGGCCCGCGGATCTTCGCCGTGCTCGGGTAGGGCCACGAGATGCGCCACTCCACGTGGCAGGCCGGGCACGCGGCGCGCTCGGCCCGTGCCGCCGGCCGGAAGCGCGCGAAGCAGTTGAGACAGCGCACCTCGCCCTCCCGGGATCTAGCTGAGTCCTTCAAGGCCTTCCTCTCCTGCTCTCCCCGGGAATGGTCCGCGGCCCCGGGGCGCGGGGTAGTTGTACCAGAATTCTGCTACGCTGGTAGCTCGATGCCTTCCCAGAGTGCGCACCGGCCCGCGCGCATCATCGGGCGCTTCGCCCTGTACGCGGACATCGCGCACGGGGGCATGGCCACGGTGCACATCGGGCGGCTGCTCGGGCCCGTGGGCTTTTCGCGCACCGTGGCGATCAAGCGGCTTCATGCGCAGTTCGCGCGCGATCCGGAGTTCGTCTCCATGTTTCTGGACGAGGCTCGGCTGGCGGCGAGGATCCAGCATCCGAACGTCGTGCCGGTCATCGACGTGGTGGCGCTCGAGGGCGAGCTCTTCCTCGTGATGGACTACGTGCACGGGGAGTCGCTGGCGCGGCTGCTCGGTCTGCTGCACAAGGCGGGGCAGGCCGTCCCGACGCGCATCGCCGTGAGCCTGCTCGCGGGCGCGCTGCACGGCCTGCATGCGGCGCACGAGGCGCGCACGGAGCGAGGTGCTCCCTTGAACATCGTGCACCGCGACATCTCGCCCCAGAACATCCTCGTGGGCGTGGACGGCGCGGCCCGGGTGGTGGACTTCGGCATCGCCAAGGCGGCCGGCCGCCTGCAGAGCACCCGCGACGGCCAGTTGAAGGGCAAGATCATGTACATGGCGCCCGAGCAGGTGGGGTTGGGGCAGGTGGACCGGCGCACCGACGTGTACGCGGCGAGCGTCGTGCTCTGGGAGGCGCTGGCGGGGCGCAAGCTGTTCCGGTTCGACGAGCCCGCTGCGGCGATCGCGCACATCATCAAGTGAGGCATCGAGCCGCCCGGCAAGCACAACCGAGACATCTCCTTCGCCCTCGACGAGATCGTCTTGAAGGGCCTTGCCCTGCGGCCGCACGACCGCTGGCCGAGCGCGCGCGAGATGGCGCTGGCGCTGGAGCAGGCCGTCGTGCCGGCCACGGCGGCGCAGGTTGGCGAGTGGGTCGAGCGTGTGGCAGCCAAGACCCTGAAGGAACGCGCCAACAAGGTGGCCGACATCGAGAGCATCTCCAGCCCGGACGTGCTCACGGCGCCCGACCCCGCGGCCGTGCTCGGCGCGGCGCCGAACCTCAGCCCTGAAGGGCAGGGGGGCGACTCGCAGGTCTCCAGCCTCTCGGTCGCCACGCCTGCCGCGGCGTCGCTGCTGCGGACGCCCGCAGGGAGGCGCCTGGTCGCGGCCGTCGTGGCGATGGCCGTGGTGGTCTGCGTGCTGGCGGTCGTTCTCTCGCTTGTCGGGCGCGGGCCGGCCGGGGGCGAGCAGGCGGTGGCAGCGTCAGGGGCTCCGGTCGGGGCGTCCGGGCAGGCGCCCCTCACGGCGCCGCCCGCGGCGTCGCCGGGCTGGTCCGTCTCCGGGGTCCAGGCGAGCGCGGCCGCGGGCGCATCGAGCGCGGCCGCCGCCGGCTCGGCCAGCGCGGCCGCGACGGCGTCGGGAGCACGGCCGGATGCCGGGACGAAGGCTCGTCCTTGGGCCGGCAGGCCGAGCAAGAGCACGAGCGACTTCGACGACCTGACGAGACACTAGGAGTGTGTCGGAGAAAGCGTGCTCGAAATGGTCCAAGTTATCGAAATCGCTCACTTTACTCTGACGCTGGAACCGAACAATTCCGCGCACTTAGTTTTTTCTCCGACAGACTCCTAGTTCGCGTCGAAGTGCAGCTCCGCGCCGTACTGGACGCGGACGTCCCCGCCGCCTGGCTCGTAGAAGAACAGCTCGGAGCGCCGGTTGAGGGACTGCCCCTCGACGGTCAAGTTCGAGGCCACGGGGCGGTCCTCGCCGCGGGCCGCGACCCGGATCCGTCCGGGCTCGACGCCATGGCTCAGCAGTAGCTCGCGCACCCGCCGGGCACGCCGAAACGAGAGCTCGCGGTTGCTCTGGTTGTCGCCGCGTGCGTCGGCGTAGCCCACGACGAGCACGTGCAGAGCGGTGTCGTCGCGCAGCCTCGTCAAGGCGATCCCCACGTTCATGTACTCGTCGGGACCCTTCGGCTCGTCCACCCCCGTGTCGTAGCGCACGAAGACGGCAGCCGGAGGGTTGCCGCACGCGGCGAGCAGGCCCAGGCACGCCGCAGCCGCCAGCCTAGACCGCACACCGCACATCGCACCCCTTGAGCCCATGTGAAGGAGGGTAGCGACGCGCGTTCCCCCGGTCAAGCGGGGTGCGCCGGGCGGCCGGGTCAGGCATCGGTCGCGCGCCTTGCCGGCGGGGCGCCGCGGCGGCCTCGGTGTGACGCACTTGTTCCCGCGCGGCTCCTGACCGGCGCTGCGCGTATCGCGGCGGGTGACAGACACCCGGCCATTGACTATGGTACCTGAGCGTTCCACACGGGCCGGAACGAGGCGGCCGACATGATTCTCCGGGGCATGGAGAGCGCCATCCGCGAGGGCGTGGTCACCTGCGATCTCGCGCGGCCCATACTATTCCTTCGCCGAACTTGCGCCAGTCGCGCAACATGCTCGGCGGTCAGGGCGAACGGGGTTGGGGCCCCGTTCGCGGGGTCTGGGGCGAAGCCCCAGCGTGAAATTCTTCCGCGGACGGCGCCCCTGTGCGCACAACGTTCAACGCCTGCGGGGCGTTGCTGCTTGCGTCGGCTCGCTTTGTTCCCGCTGGCGTGTCGGTTTCGCGCTTGGGTTGCGGGCGCAGCCCGCGCCATGAAGGGCGAGGGGCGCAAGGGCGTGACCGAGGTTTCCTGCTCCGGCTTCGGGCAGGCGATCATCGAGAGCATGTGACGGGATGTTGCGAGGCATGCGTCCGGCCGTGGCCCTGCTGGCGGCGGCGATGTTCGTCGCCCCGGTCCGGGCTGCGGCGGCCCCGGGCGATGCCGGGAGCGCGCCTGCGGGGGAGAGGGCGCTCGAGACGCGGCTCCTGGCGCCGTGCTGCTACAAGCAGACGCTCGACGCCCACGAGTCGCCGCTGGCGCGCGAGCTGCGCGCGGAGATCCACCGCCGCCTCACGGCCGGCGAGTCGGCCGTGGCCGTGGAGCACGATCTCATCGCGCGCTACGGCGAGCGGATTGTGGCAAGCTCGCGCGACGATCCGCTGCCCGGGATCTCGCTGGCGCTGTTGGCAGCCGCGGCCGCGGTCGCGGGCGGGCTCGTCGTACTGCTGCGGCGCTGGGCGAGGCGGCGGGCCCAGGCGCCTGCGCCCGAGGCGTCGCCAGTCACGGAGGCGCGCCAGAAGGGTGGTCGCGATCGGTACGACGAGCAGATCGACGCCGCTTTGCGCGACTTGGACGACTGAGGACTCGAGGCTCGGCGGCCGCCGGGCGGCGGTGCCACGTGCCCTCGGACTGGTGCGCAGCAGTTGCGCAGCGCACAGGCTCGACCATGGCCGGGTGCGCACCGCTTGCTCAGATCCGGCGGCCCGGGCCAGGGGATCCGCTGGCCACAGAGCTGGCATGGGCTTTGCTTCTGAGGCGACCAGCCAACAGGCGGCTCCCGCCGGCCGATGCTGCTCGCCGCGCCTGGAGCCGCGCCTTGAGAGGTACGCAATGACGATTCGGTCGATGGGGTTCGTGCTGATCGCGCTGCTGGTCGGGGCTTCCGGGTGCCTGGCGGCAGATGAGTCCGTGGTGCTGGAGCCGGCCGTCGGTGGAGAGACGATTGCCCTTTCGGCCCCAGGCGAGGTGCAGGGGGCGGCCGATCCTGCCGGCAACCTGCCTCCCGGCTGCGGCTGCCAGGGCCATGGTCCGGGATTCGTGGACGAGAACCACGACGGCGTGTGCGACAACTTGCCGGCGGGCGGATGTCCGGGGAACTGCGGGTGCCAGGGCAAGGGCGGCTGCGGGTGCCAGGGCAAGGGCGGCTGCGGGTGCCAGGGCAAAGGCGGCTGCGGGTGCCAGGGCAAGGGCGGCTGCGGGTGCCAGGGCAAAGGCGGCTGCGGGTGCCAGGGCAAGGGGCCCGGGTGCCAGGGCCATGGTCGGGGGTTCGTGGACGAGAACCACGACGGCGTGTGCGACCATCTGCAATCGCTCTGAGCGCCGGTCGCCGGCGCCGTGGCCCCTGCGGCCCCGCGACGGCCTAGCACCTCACGGGCGCCGTCGCGATGAGCGGCGCGATGGCATCGATCAGCGTCGCGTCGTCGCTGGCGCTCATGACGACGGCGGCTACCGTGTCGCTCTTGGGCTCGATGCTGCCCTCGGTGAGGATCACCAGTGGCGGAGCCTCGGCGCCGAAAGCCACCTTGAGCAGGGACGCGAGGACATCTCCGCCGACCGTGGGCAAGGCGAGCTTGGCAACAACGACATCGGGGCGGTGTCGCACGCAAAGCGCGAGCGCGACGTGGCCGTCGGGCGCGGCGACTACCTCGTAGCCGCCGGCGCGCAGAGCTCGCGACCTGGACGTCCGCTTGCGGAAGTCGTCGTCGACCAAGAGCACCGTGGGCGGTCGCGGCAGCGATGGGGTAGGCGCCGGCGCAGGCGCGACCGCCTCGGCCGGCACGGGCGGTCGGGCGGGCGCCGCCGCTGGCTCGGCGCGGCCTCTTGCGGCTGCGACGGCGGGGACTATGGCCGCCACGGGCGTGCCCTTCGGCGGCGTCACATCGTCGTCGAGGTCGTCGAGCGACAGGCCCTCTTCGGGCGGAGCCGGCGAGGACTCGGGCGGCTCGACGCTGAGCCGTCCCGCTCGCACGCCCTGCGCCGAGTCGTGGGCGGCCGCGCCCTCGGGCGGTGCGAACTGCTGGAGAAACGGGGCGAGATCCTGCTCCAGCGCCTCTGCCACGTCCGCCCCGAGAACCTGGTCAATCGCGGTGTAGAGGAACTCGCGGACGAAGCGCACGAGACCGGCCACGTCCCGAGGCAGCGCTTCCCGTCCGGCGTTCGCCAAGGCCACGCCGAGCGCGAAATCGCGCGCCTCTGGTGCGGCGACCCGATCGAGCGCCTCGATGACGAGTCGCTCGAGTTGCGCCGTGACCACGGGCTTCTCCTGCATGCTTGTGCCGGGCGCGCCGCTGTCGACCACTCTAGCCGACGGCCATCCTGGGCGAGCGATCATACACCATTGCGGCGCCCGATGTGGACCAAGTCCGCATTCTTGCGGGCTCCGGGCACGGGGCGAGCTCTGGCGGGAGGGCCCCTCGCATAGGCTTTGACCAAGAACTTGGCCCCGGTCACGGTCACGGTCACGGCCCACGGCCCACGGCCCACGGCCCACGGCCCACGGCACGGCTCCTTGGCTTCGTCGAGCGCAACTTCATATGCAGCAGCTCTCGCCCTGCCTCGCTTGCCCACCCCTTTGCCGATGTTGAAGGGTACGCTGCGCGATGCGCGCCGCATCTGGCTGCGAAGGTCTGCTGAGACCCGGCCGTCTGCCATCTCGGCCCAACGTGGCACAGCCGTCCAGGGTGGCGGCATGCCCGGTGTCAACGATTCCGCGATGCTGCCGTCGGGCACGGGCGATGCATGGGTTCATGCTGGCAGACCAGCCGCGGAGCCCGCCCCTATGCCCAGCCTCAGCCAGTGCCCTCCTCGTCCTCGCGATCACCGCCCGCGCCCGTGCTACCCGCGCTGCCTGGGGTTCGGCCTGCTCGGTCTCCTGGCGGCGTGCGGCGGCACTGTGGAGGTCGCCCGCGAGCGGCAGGGCGAGCCCGCGATCGAGACCTCGCCGCACCAGGGCGGCGCAGGGTCCACGATCGTGGCGGTTCCGCTCGGCCCGGGCGGCGGGGGCGCCGGCGGCCAGAGCACGCTGGGCAGCGGCGGCGGCACGGGAGGCCAGGCCACGCCGAACGGCGGGGGCGGCTACGGCTACCCGGCCGGCGAGAAGGGTGACGAGTGGGAGGACGCGGGCGCGAGCGGCTCGGGCGAGGATCCCTGATCTACCAGGTCAGAGAATCGATGCGCTTCGGCCTAGCGCGGGCTTCGCCCGCAACCCAAGCCGCCAACGCCAGCGTTCACGCCTTCGCGTTCCCCCACGAACCCAGGGCGGAGGCGCCAGGGCCGCGGTTGCCGGCCGACCAGAAGTATCACGCTGTCCGTCCCTGCGGGACGGGGTTCGGGTCCCGACGCGCGCTGCGCGCGCGTCACCCGTGCCCCGGCTGCCTCGGCGTCGGGGCCCCTACCCCGACGCCCGTCGCGGGCGCTGCGCGCAGCCGAAAATCGTCGCCCGGCGCGACGA
>JACQWT010000422.1 GCA_016209145.1 Deltaproteobacteria bacterium
AGGTACGCCCGCGCCTCCTCCCAGCGCTCGTTGTGGAAGGCGAGCTGGCCCAACACGAAGCGCCCGTACCCCTGCCCCGCCGGACACTTGGCCAGCCGATCGATGAGCTTCGCCGCGTTGCGCACCCGCTGCCCCGCGGCGATCCTCGCCAACGCCAAGTGTCCCTGGTACAGGGGCTTGTCCGCCGCACCCCAGCGCGCGGCCCGGGAAAGGGCGGCGATCGCCTCCTGGGCTCGTCCTGCGAGGAGGAGGACGGCTCCCATCGTCCACCAGTGGAACGCGCGCCGTGAGGGAGGTCCCAGGCGGGCCGCCAGCCGCAGGTGGCCGACGGCGAGATCGAGCTCCCCTGCGGCCTGCTTCGCCCGGGCGCAGTCCTGATGGACGACGTCGGCAAGGACGCCCAGACCAAGCGCCTGGCTAGCGATCTCGTAGGCCTGGTCGAACTGGCACCGATCGAAGTGCGATAGGTAGAGCTGACGCAGCAGCATGGCCTGCGTCGTGCGGTCGAGCGGGCCCGGCCACGACAGCCCCCGGCGCGCCCACGCACCCTTGGGCCCGGCCGCCCCGCAGGCCATGGCACGCGCGAGGCACTCCTCGGGCACCAGCGCAGGGGGCCCGGCGCGTGCGCCGCCACCGCTACGACGGGCCGCCGCCACGCCGGGGCCCGCCGCAGTGGCACCGCGCCTCGAGGCGTGCGGGACACCGGCCGCAACGCCGCGGCGCTGGCCGGCGCAGGCCTGGGCCCGGGGAGCTCTTCCTGCCACGTTATTACCATAGCATTACCTGGACAACCGTGCAGATTTGCGGGATCGTCGTTTTCATCCCGTACTCCCGTTCCACATGCCACGGTAGATTCGGCCCTTGGCCTGCGGGCCCAGCCCGTGCGGGACTGTGCTTGGCGTTGCTCGGCGCCGCCGCCTGCGGCCATCCCGCCTCGCGTGCCGAGTGCGAGGAGATTTTCGAGCGCAGCGCGAGGATCGAGCTTACGGCCCAGGGGGTTGCCGATCCCGAGCTCGTCCGGCAGCGTATTGCCGAGGCCCACCGGGCGAAGGGAGAGCCGCTCGTCCTGCAATGCGTGGGAAGGCGGGTCACGCACGGCGCGATGAGCTGCCTGCGCCGGGCCCAGACGGCGGCCGCGCTCGACGAGTGCCTGCGGTGAGCCCCGCCGCGCGAGACGCGTTCGCCACCTGGGGGCTGGTTGCGGCCGTGGCTGCGGCGGCGGCGGCACCGCGGGCCGAGCGGGCCCTCGGCGCTCCACCGTCGGCCGAGCAGTGCGCCGAGCTCTTCGACCGCCACGTGGCGCTCGCGAGCAGGGCGCTCGATCCGCGCGTGCCCGAGGCAACCGTGGGCGCGCGTAGGCGACAGGCCCGCGAGCGGCCAGGCCGCGTCGCCGCCGTGGCTCGCTGCCGGCGCGAGCTCGGCGCCGCCGAGGTGGAGTGCGGCCTGCACGCGACGGGCCTGGACGAGCTCGAACGCTGCATGCCGTGACGGCGGCCCCCGATTCGGCATAAGCTCACAGCCCTGCGGGCTGCGGCGCACTTCGAGCGAGGAACGGGAGTTGCCGGGCATTGGCATAGACATCGGAACCGCGAACGTGCGGGTGGCGATTGTGGCCGGTGGCGCCCCGCTGCTGGTCGAGCAGGACAGCGGGGGACGGCCCGTACCCGCCGTCGTTGCCCTGGAGGACAGCGGCGCCCTGGTCGGCGAAGCGGCGCTTCGCCGGGCCGCCTCGCTGCCGGCGGCGACGGTGCGGGGCGTCAAGCGGCTGCTCGCTGCCGGCCCGCTGCGGATGGGCGTGCTGGCGATCGAGCCCGAGCAGGTGGCCGGCCTGCTCATCGCCCATGCCGCGCAGATGGCGACGGGCCGGCTCGGCCAGAGGCCCGCCGCAGTCGTGATGTGCGCGCCGGCGTGGTTCTCGGAGGCGCAGCGCGATGCGCTCGTCAAGGCCGCCTCGTACGCGGGCATCGCGGTGACCCGGTTGGTGCTGGAGCCCACGGCCGCGGCGCTGACCCTCGCGGGCGACGAGACCGCCGGCCGGACTGTCGCCGTCGTGGACATAGGGGCCGGCGGTACGAGCGCGGCCGTGCTCCAGCTCGGCCGGCGCGCCGTGGCGCTGCTTGGCGCCGCTGGCGACGGTCAGGGCGGCGGCGACGCCGTGGACGAGGCCCTGACCCGGCTCGGCGCGCAGGCGCTGGGCGAGCGCACACGGGGCGCGCTCGCCGACACCGCCCGGCAGGAGCTCTTGCGCCAGAGCTGCGAGGAGATGAAGCGCGAGCTGTCGGCCATGGACTCCACGAGGGCCAGGCTGTCGTATCTCCCGGCGGATCCGGATGGGGCGCCCGCCTCGCTGACGCTTACCCGTGAGGGCCTCGGCCAGGCACTGGAGGGGCTCCTCGTGCGCGTCGAGTCGTGCTGCAACGCGGCCCTGGTGAGCTCCGGCGTCACGCGGCCGTCGCTTCAGGCAGTCTTCGTCACGGGCGGCATGACGCGCATCCCGGCGGTGCGCGCCTGCGTCGAGGCGGCCCTGGGCCGGCGCGTGCAGGCGGGCCTGCACCCGAGCGGCGCGGTGGCATTGGGCGCGGCAATGCTGGCCGGAGCCCTGGCGCGAGAGGGACCGGCCTTCGAGGTGGACGAGACCCGCTTCGCCATGCCGCCGCATGTCGTCACAAAGCCGCGACCCGAGCGAGCAGAGTGGCAGCCGCCGGCTCGCCCGGAGCTCGAGCCCTCGCCGCGCACCGTGCGCATGCCCGAGCCCCAGCCGGCCCCCGCCCCGCCAGCCGTCGCCGCGCCCGTCGCCCCCGCTCCCACGCCGTCGCGACCGGCACAGGCACCGCTCGGCGGCTACAACAACAGCTTCCGCCACCGCGGCCATGACTTCCACGTCCAGACCGAGGACTCGGGCGCCGACCGCCCGTGGGTCACGACGCACCTCTTCATGGACGGCGGCCAGATTATCAAGACCACCAGGACCTCCTACGCGGAGCACCTGGACCGCGAGGACCTCGTGGACCAGGTGCGGGAGCTGATGCGCGGCCAGCACAAGACCATGGCGCTGGCGCTGCGCGACGGCGAGATCGACGCGTTGATCGAAGGGACGGCGGAGGCACCGGTGGCGCCGTCCCCGGCACCAGCGCCCGCCAACGAGGCGATCGCGGGCACGGACTTCGAGGCGCAGATGGCGCTGCTGGAGCAGGCCGCGCATGCGGCCGAGAACATGTTCTGGCAGGAGATCCAGACCCCGGTGCCGCCCGACGGGCCACCCGCCCCTTCCGGTTTCGGCGCGCGCTTCGTGAGCGCTCGGCCCCTGGACCAGGTGATGCTGGAGTTCCTGGAGCGTTCCGCCGGGAAGTGAGGCAGGCACCCGTTTCGCGCTTGGGTTGCGGGCGCAGCCCGCCGTAGGCTAGGCTCTGCTCCATGGTAAGTTGCAGGCGCATGGTTGCGGTCCTCCTCGTTCCGCTCGCCCTGTGCGTGTGCGCTGCTAGCGTGGCGGCGTGCGGCGGCGGCGGGCGCCGCGCGAAGGCGGCGGATGTCGAGCCGGGCCCGATGCCCAAGGGGGCCACGTGGAAGGGGATCTGGTACAGCCCCCTGTACGGCTGGCTGCACCTGCTCCAGGAGGGCAGCCAGGTCCGGGGGCGATGGGAGCGGCCGCGCAAGGATCAGTGGGGCGAGCTGAAGGGCACGGCCGAAGGCAACGTGCTGCGCTACGAGTGGATCGAGCACACCATCGGCCGCGTGGGCATCCACGCCAAGTACGGCGGCAAGGGCTACTTCGTCTATCGGCGTCCGCCGGGCGACAACGCGATTGACGAGATCGCGGGCAACCACGGCCGGGGCGAGGACGAGGTGGGCCTGCCGGAGTGGACGGCCGTGCTGCAGATCAACGAGGTGCCTCACCCCGAGACGATCGGCGGCTCGGACGCGCAGGACATCGGCGGCGGTGACTGGGATTCGAGCAAGAACCGGGAAGCGCCCGAGCCCGAGCCGCCGGCCGAGCCCCCGGGCGAAGAGCCGAGCCTGTAGGCCAGGGTCCCGGCAAAGTCGCCGGGACCAGGCTACGGGCTGCGGGCTATCGGATTCGCCTTGACATGCGCCTCCCGCCGCCTGAAAATTTGGCTGAGCCTGGAGGAGTTTGGCTCGCCGACAAGGAGGGTTTGCCCGTGACGTCCCGCCGTCCCGCCGTCCCGCCGTCCCGCCGTCCCGCCGGCCCGCCGTCCCGCCGTCCCGCCGGCCCGCCGGCCCGCCGGCCCGCCGGCCCGCCGTCCCGCCGTCCCGCCGTCCCGCCGTTCACGCTGCTCCGACTCTGGGACGAGCGCCATGAGCTCGCGGCCGTCCTGATGCTCGTCGCGTGCTTTGTCGGCGGCTCGGGCTGTCGCCAGCCCTAGCTCGCGAGCACCAACATCGCCGCCATGCCGAGCGCGGCTCCTCTTCTCATGGCGGACGTGAAGGCCGGCAAGCTCGTCGTGACGAGCGCGCCGGGCAGCATCGGGCCGCTGCAGCAGGCCATGGCCGCGTTTCTCGAGACGACGCAGGGCTACAACGCGCTGCTGCAGATCCACTACCAGGGAGCGCCTTTGCTCCTGGGCTGCGCGCAGTATCTCGGCGACGCGTGCCTGACGGAGGTGCACTACAACCCCTACCAGCAGCCGCACTTCATTCCGGAGCTCGTCCAGGACACCCCGTGGCAGACGGTTCCGTCCTTCCTCGTGAGCAACCTCGGCACGTCCCTGGGCGATCTGTCGGACATCGACGCGTTCTCGCCCCCGAACGGCATGCTGGAGATCTGGTCCGCGGGCGATCCGAGGATCGAGATACAGTTGGCGCGCGGCTGGGTCGGCAAGGAGTTCGTGGCCAAGGATGTTGCCGGGCTGTTCTTTCCGTTCGACGTGGAGTTCGAAGGGACGACCGCGGATCTGTACTGCGCGTGCAGCAACTTGCTCGGCACCGAGATTACTGCCTCGCACCCGATCATTGCCGACACGTGCAACGCGCTCGTCAACCTAGGTTTCTGTCTGCCGGTGGGGGGCCTGCCGCCAGCCGAGGACAGGTGCCTCATCGCGAACGTGCACGTCAGGGTGAACCGGGTGCCGTTCTCGATCGGGCTCGTGCCGGCGCTTCCTGCGCCGGCGGGCTCTGGCTCGTGGACATCGAGCCTGTTCCCGGGCGCCAAGGACTTCCACGTGCAGGACATGTTCCGCGTCCGGCCGGTGGTGGCCACTCCGCTGTCGGTGTTCACAACCGTCGAGGACAACGCTGCGGTGGACGCAAATGTGTCCGACAGCATCGCCCTCTCGGCCGACGTATCGTGCGGCATCAACTCGGGCATCGCTTGTGACTTGGTGGGGGTCGCCCTTGGCTACGATAGCTGCGACGAGTTGGCGGCCGCCGAAGCGAAGAGGAACCTGATCGAGCGAGTCGGCTCCAAGCTCGCCACGTCCGTACTGAAGCAACTCGACCCGCTGTTGACCTACGGAAACGACAGCGAGCCCGGCAAGCTCGGCGCGTGCAACTGGCCTGACAACCCGGCCCAGCCCGCGGAAGGGGAGTGCGGCCACGGCAGCACGTTGCGGGACGATCTGTTCTGGCGCGCCGCGGCCTCGGCCACCTACCAGAAGTGGAGCTGGTTCGCCTCGCCCTTCGGCCCGTACGTCAACGGCGGCTGGCTGCCCATCACGAACATCAGCTCCGAGTCCCTCGGCGGCTCGCTGGCCAAGATCACCTTCGAGTTCGACAACGACGTGGACGGCGACGGCCTGCTCACGCCGGAGGATCCCTGCCCGCTCTTGCCGAAGGTGGACCTGTGGGGCGTGTGGAGTCACCTCGACGACGATGGCGACAACGTGGGCAACGGCTGCGACCCCTGCCCCTTCGACTCGGACAACGACGCGGACGGCGACGGGCTGTGCGCGGACAAGGACAACTGCCACAACCGCAGCAATCCGGATCAGTACAACTCCAACGCCGTCTCGGAGCAGGCCCACAAGGCGCCTGCGTGGGGGGACGCCTGCGATCCCGTGCCCTGCCCGGCGCAGCGGACCCTGCTCGAGTGGGCGAACCTCAAGATCACCAACTGCCCGCAGTGCAGCAAGGAGGACTGGCTGGGCGGGGTCTGCCCGCCGGGGTGCCCGGTGAGCGTGCCGGGCATCAGCGTGCAGGTCGTGTGCAGCACGGCGTACGCCGATCATATTGCGGTCAGACCGCTGGCCTCGCACCCGAGCCCGGTACAGCTCGGGACGGTGGAGCCGGTGCCCGTGCCCGGCAAGGTGGCCACGCCCGCGCGCTTCTGCCAGAAGAGTCTGAATGTTACTTGCACGAGCCCGTTCGACATTCAGGACGAGCGCCTGGAGGATTCCCTGTGCGTCGCCCCGAAGAGCTGCGCCGATCCCGAGACGAAGTACGACCGCTTCCACCGCATCAGTTTCGGCTATGTGTCCGACGGGCAGAGCGGGCACGACCCGAACGACCCTCCGCCCGAGCTGAAGTACGAACGCGACTCGCAGATCGACCAGAAGGGCGCTGACTTCCTGATCTGGGATTGGGAGCCCGACTTCAACCGCTGGTCGAAGTACGACTTGTTTCGCGAGCCGCTGGCGTCGGCGCAGGAGCTGAAGGGCAACCTGTGGCTGCACGCGGAGACCAAGGTCGGCGACGGGGATCTGTCGCTCGGCACGGGCTTTCATGGCGACCTGCTCGCCAACAGCCACAACTTGGGGCCGAGCGGCACCGGCTTGCGGCCGGCACCGGGGGAGACCTGCTTCACGCTCACCAGCAAGACGCTCCCCGGGCTCGGGGATCTGCCCGAGACTGCCCCGCCGTTTCCGCCCCAGCAGCTCGGCTCGGCCAAGAGCATCGTCTGGCAGCCGTCGCCAAGCCCCGAGGAGGGCGACTTCCTGCTCTTCGGCTCGCAACCGGGCGAGGCAAGCCAGATCGTGCACTTGCAGCCCCAGGGGTACGGCGCGCTCACCGGCTCGGAGCAGTGGGCCTACGAGCTCGTGGACGACAAGCTCGGTGCGGAGCTGCTCGCGGCGGTCAAGAGCCCGGGGCCGGTGTGGGTCAACGCGGCCGAGCCGTTCGCCCAGCAGGGCGCCGGGCCGACCTTCCCGGGCACGGTGGCGCTGTCAGAGGACGGTTCGCAGCTTCTGATGAGCGTGACGAGCGACGGCGCCGGGCTGCAAGGCGACGGCGACCGGCCGCTGTGCCCCGAGGTGGTGGGCCTGGAGCCGCCGCCGACGTTCCTCGGCTCTTTCTTCGGCTACGGCCCCGAGCTGGGGCAGTGGGAGCACCCGTTCGCCGTGGCGGTGGACGATGCCCCGCAAGGTCAAGTCTTCGTGAGCGACACGCACGCCGTGCGCATCTGCCGCTTGGAGGCCGACGGCACAGGCCCGCTGTGCTGGGGCTCGCAGTGCAACCTCTACGACGGCTACATCGGCTTCCCGCCCGGCTACGGCTGCGTCGACCCGGACGGCGACGGGCCGCTCGAGCTGGGCGACGGACAGCTCGCCAAGTATGCGCACGGCCCCGACGAGTGGGCGCTCGCCTTCGACCCGGTCGCCCA
>JACQWT010000423.1 GCA_016209145.1 Deltaproteobacteria bacterium
CCAAGTCCATCTCGCACACGAATTGCCCGGGATCTGTGCCTCGGCTGCCGAACTTGAAGAGAAACGTGCCGTCCGGAGCGAATGCCTGCACCCGGCAGTTGTGGTTGTCGTCCATGAATAGCCTTTGGGCGACCGGGTCGAAGGCGAGCGCCCACTCGTCGGGGCCGTGCGCATACTTGGCGCACTGTCCGTCGCCCAGCCCGAGCGGCCCGTCGCCGTCCGGGTCGACGCAGCCGTAGCCGGGCGGGAAGCCGACGTAGCCGTCGTACAGGTTGCACTGCGAGCCCCAACACAGCGGGCCTGTGCCGTCGGCCTCCAGGCGGCAGATGCGCACGGCGTGCGTGTCGCTCACGAAGACTCGGCCTTCCGGGGCATCGTCCACCGCCACGGCGAACGGGTGCTCCCACTGCCCCAGCTCGGGGCCGTAGCCGAAGAAAGAGCCGATGAACGTCGGCGGCGGCTCCAGGCCCACCACCTCGGGGCACAGCGGCCGGTCGCCGTCGCCTTGCAGCCCGGTGCCGTCGCTCGTCACGCTCATCAGCAACTCGGAGCCGTCGGCCGAGAGCGCCACCGCGCCCGGGAAGGTCGGCCCGGCGCCCTGGTAGGCGAAGGGCTCGACGGCGTTGGCCCACACCGGTCCCGGCTGCGCGGCCAGGGCGAGAAGCTCCGGCCCCAGCTTGTCGGTCACGAGCTCGGCGTTGCCGTCGTGGTTGATGACTCCCCACTCTCCGTCGCCGACCTGCACGACGTAGCTCGCCTCCCCGGGCACGGCGTCCGAGGCCTGGAGCAGCTCGACCGGAGGCGGGAGCGGCGGCGGCTCTTGCCCCGGCCAGTGAATCAGGTAGGATGGCGGGTCAATGTCCTCGACGGGGTCGACCCACTTGCAGACGTGCTCGTACGGCAAGTAGCCGTGTTCGTGGTGGTTGGCGAGCTGCGGGCCGTGAAGCCCGGTAGTGACGTCCTTGCTCCAGCCCACCTTGGTGTCGGCGTGCAGCCACAGCGTGCCCAGGAGCTCGGGGCACTCGCCATCGGCTTTCGGGATGAGCGGCGACTTGCCGTTGCACCAGCGGTCCCGGTCCTCCTTGTAGCGCCACTGCCAATCGAGGCCGGGCTTGCCCTCCTCGGCCAGGTGAAAGTAGTCGACCGGCAGCGCCGGGTCGTTGGGATCGGGCCCGTTGGCCTGGTCCTTCTTGTAGAAGGACATCCGGTGGAAGTGGCTCTTGTCCGTCTCGAAGCTCGTGCAGCTCTTGGGCGCCTTGGAGGAGGGCGCGCAGTCCACGTCGGTGAGCCTAGCGTCCCTGATGTCCACCTTCTTGTCCCGGCACGTGATGCCCAGCGACGGCTTTTCCTGGCACCAGCGCACGGGCGTCGGCACGCTCATCAGGGAGACCCTGTCGACAAGCTTCGGCTCGTCGAGCTTCTTCGGCGTCATCTTGTGCGACGACAGGGCGCGCACTTCGAGCTTGTCGCGGTACTTGTGCCAGCACTTGATCTTGCCGGACTTGCCGCCGGCGTCCTTCGTGTAGGGCTCGCCTCGCTCGTCCGGGCAGGGCACGGGATCGCAGGCATCGCCCCAGATCAACTTCGGCGTGTGCACCTTCTCCGAGATCCGGTTGCAGTTCTCCTGGAGCGGGTTGTAGTGCACCGGGCAGTTGTCCACGGGCTCGCCGGGGCACAGGTAGGTGTAGGCGCTGGGACCGGGGACCCCGTCACCGTCCACGTCGTTGTACGGGTCGCAGGGGAATGGGTCGCAGCCGTCGACGACGCCGTCCTGGTCCTTGTCGGACTTGCTCTTGTCCTTGTTCCAGATCTGCCAGCAGTCGTCCTCCGGAGACGGGATCCCATCGCCGTCGGGATCCCCGTCGAAGAGGAAGCTGACGGTCGCGGGCCTGCTCTCGCTCCAGTCCTCGGGCTCGTCCCCCTGCAGCGGATCCGCCACGGGCTCGATCGCCTTGATGGGCAAGTATGCCCCGTTGGCGTACGGCCCGAAAGCGCCGTACAGCCAGTCCCAGAGCTGGTATGTGAAGGACGCCCGCATCAGCATGTGCTGCTCACACGGCGGCAGGTTCGGCTCCTGCGACATCGGCAACTTGCACGGCTCGAAGGCATCGCCGGGCTCGTCGAAGCTGAACAACGGACCAAGCTTCATCTCCGCGTGCCTGCGCGCCAAGAAGTAGAGCCAGCTTCCGGCGAAGTCCGCGACCTCGCGGGACGCGTTCTTCTCTGGCTCCTCCTCCACGCCCCACGGACAGCCGATCAGGTCGACGCTCACGGCAACATCGTGCACCGCATCGCCCGCCGCGGCGGCCTCTGCTTTCGACGCGTCGCCGTCGAACATGCCCGGCCAGTACGCGTTGCCGTCCGGCACACCGGCCCATGCGACCCTCAGGTCGAACATCTTCGGCACGTTGAACTCCTTGCCGCCGAACTTGGTGGTCCACGCCCCCGAGCCGGTCGCCGGAAGCTGCGGGACGAAGCCAAGCCAAAGCCGAGCGCGGTTGAGCCGCGTCTTGACGTAGACCTTGTCACAGTGCGGATCCTTGGTGCACGCCGCGGTGCAGCCTCCCGCGATATCGTCCGGGAACACGTAGTGGCCCGGCACCGCAAAGGGCGCGCTCTTGGTGCAGTCGCAGGCGTAGTCCTTCACAAACTGCTCGGCGGGAAACTCGTAGGTGACGGGAAACCAGAGGGCGATCTCGTCGACATCCGGATAGGCAAGCGCCCTGCCCGCCCGACGCGCGACCTGGATGCCGGCCGGATCGTGAAGAACCTCGACCTCGTACGCGGCCGCGAAGTCACCAAACGGCGGCGCCCGGTAGTAGTCGAAGCCGTCGAACTTGTACCAATCGCCGACGTCGTAGCCGAGGTAGTTCACGATGGCTGGCGACAGCGTCGGGCCGTTGACCTTCACCTGCGGCAGCAGGAATGAGGAGCCCCAGTAGTCCACCCATAGGCACGCGGTCTCGGGGCCGTCCGGGCAGTCCTGCCCGGTGTGCGAGCCGTTGACCTCGACCGACGCGCTCAGATGGAACTCCTCCATCGCGGCGCGGATGCCGCCGAGCTTCGCGTCATCCAGCACGAGCTTGCCGCCGAGTAGCGTGGCGTGGTCGAGGATGGGCGCCCCCCCGGTCGACGGCTCGATGTTGGTCTGCGCCAGATCCTGGTTGCGGGTGCAGCCGGTGACGCCAAGAGCTACCGCCGCCGCCAGCACGGGCCAACGCCGCCAGGGCCGCGGCTGCCGCTGCCGAGGCTGTCCGCGCCCCCCCTCCCCCGCCCCTCCACGGCCTGCCCGCCGTGCAGCCCCCGTCGCCTCCGCTCCCAAGACCCAACCGCCCGACCTCTTCTTCATCGCCCCACCTCATCGCCCCACCTCCGGTTGCCATCGATCGGCGATCCACGCCCAAGAAGCGCCCTTCTAGGAGTCTGTCGGAGAAAAAACTAGGTGCGCGGAATTGTTCGGTTCCAGCGTCAGAGCAAAGTGAGCGATTTCGATAACTTGGACCATTTCGAGCACGCTTTCTCCGACAGACTCCTAGGACTTCATCAGTCCACGGCGAGCCCTGTCAAGCTGAAACCGCGCGTGCGCGCGTGCCCTCACCAACCGGGCGAGACTTCCGCCGCGCGGCACTACTTCGTGTACGCCGCCACCACCGCGGCGTAGTCCCCCGGCCCCGCCGACCGGAGCGACTGCAAGCCCACCTCGCCGCACACGGCCGCGCCTTCGCCGGCGCATACCTTGCCGAGGCTCGCCTGGAAGGCACTGCGTTCGGGCGGCGGCGCCGCACCGAAGGCCACGATTGCCATGGGCGGGAGCTTGTCGCTCTTCCACACCGCCTTGACGGCGCCGGCGCCTTCGATGTGGCCGAGATCGGCGTGCTGGGCGTCGTCGATGAGCGCGCAGGCAGCCTCGCCCGAGACGACCTTCTTGATGGTCTGCGTGGGCCGCTTCGTCGGCACGAGGCTGAAGTCGGAGAGCTTGAAGGCACCGCCCGAGACGACCTTCTCGATGAACCGCGGGTCGTCGGCGTGATCGCTCGCCAGGGTCTTGCCCTTGCAGCCCCCAAGATCGACGGCATCCTTGCTGATGATGAAGTACTGCTTGCCACCGGCCCGAGACACTTCCGCCTGCCCCACGACATCGAGCTTGTTCGGCTCCTTGAGGGCGAGGAAGGCGCCAAGGGAGAGGATCCCGAAGTGCGGGCTCGACGCGGCGATGAAGCGCTGGGCATCGTCGCGGCGCGTGTGGTACTCGCCCTTGCCCCCCGGCCAGCCGTTGAGCTTCGCCGTGATGGCCACGAGCTTGTCGACGTAGGGCTGGGCCTGGGCGGCACTGCCCACGCCGTGCTCCTTCAACACGAGGACCGCCACCGGGGCGCCGTCGGCCCGGACGGATCCGCCGGGGCTGGCGACGATCGCCCCGAGGCTGACGGCGGCGGCGAGGCCACGCAAGATAGTCCTTCGCATCGCGGAACCTCCTGCTTTCGCTTGGACGAGCGGGCCGGCAAACATATGCACTACTCCGCCGTGGCCTGAGCCCGCGCCGCGCGCCGCCACCAGAAGTACGGCACCACCCCGAGGGCCACGAGCAGCAGGCCAAACAGGCT
>JACQWT010000395.1 GCA_016209145.1 Deltaproteobacteria bacterium
CGGCGGCTTCGGCGGCGCTGGGGCTGGAGCAGGCACCGGCGGCTGCGGTGGCGCTGGCGCTGAAGCGGGCACCGGCGGCTTCGGTGGCGTTGGCGGCACCGGCGGCTTCGGCGGCGCTGGCGCTGAAGCAGGCGCCGGCGGCTCGGGTGGCTCTGGCGCCAACGGCGGTGGCTCCGTGGACAGCCCGCTCGTGCCGGGCGGCACGTACTACCGGAGCTACGACGGTGTGAGCTACCAGGACAAGAGCTACCCGGCGACGGTGAGCGACTTCCGGCTCGACCGGTACGAGGTGACCGTGGGCCGTTTCCGCGCCTTTGTCGAGGCGGGCAAGGGCACGCAGCAGAGCCCGCCCGCGCCTGGCACGGGCGCGCACCCGAAGATACCGGGCAGCGGCTGGGACGCGAGCTGGAAAGGCGAGCTCGTGGCGAACAAGGCCGCGCTGAAGATGGCGCTGAAGTGTCCCTGGTACCCGACCTGGACCGAGAGCGCTGGCGCCAACGAGCAGCTGCCCATCAACTGCATCACGTGGTTCGAGGCCTTCGCATTCTGCGCCTGGGACGGCGGCAGGCTCCCTACCGAGGCGGAGTGGAACTACGCGGCCGCGGGCGGCAGCGAGCAGCGCGTCTACCCGTGGTCGAGTCCGCCGAGCTCGACCGACATCGACTCGAGCTACGCTGTGTATGACTGCAGCGGCGACGGCAAGCCGAGCCCGGATTGCAGCTTCGCTGACATCCTGCCGGTGGGCTCCAGGCCCAAGGGCGACGGCCGCTGGGCGCAGGTGGACCTGGGCGGGAGCATGTGGGAGTGGGTGCTCGACCGGAAGGGCGGCTACCTTCCTTGCAACGATTGTGCCAATCTTCAACCAGGGTGGAACCGGGTCCTACGGGGCGGGAGCTGGTACGACAAGGCGTCCAAGCTGTGCTCCTCCTACCGCAACAACAGCGTCCCCTCGTACCGTTACTACACCATCGGTGGCCGGTGCGCGAGGAAGCCGTGACTGGTGGGTGCCTAACCGAATTGGGGGTGCGGGCGGAAAAGCGAACCGCCAAGGCGCCAAGCACGCCAAGAAACCGATTGTTTTCCTTGGCGACCTTGGCGTCTTGGCGGTTCATCCGGCGGCGCTCCCCGGTTCTGGTAGGCACCCGTGACTGGTTGTGGCGCGGTGTGGCCTGTCGGTGATCGCCACGAAGCGCGTGATTCTCGCGGAAAGCGCGTGATGCCGTCGAGGGACGCCCCCATCGCGTGCGGAGCGCAGGCCCCGCGTTGGGTGTGCACGGCGGACTGCGCTGACGGGGGACTGGGCCCTGGTGCGGTCGGCTCGCTACGCTCGTGGCCCTGAAAGAGTGAAGGCCCGAGGTAAGGAGCCTCGGGCCTTCGTTGGCATCGTCTCCAACGGGCGATGCGGGCGTAGTGCTGCGCCCGGTATCGCTCGCGGCGAGCGCGATGGCCAACATCGTGACGCGGGGGATTTCGAGCGATGTGCGTCGAGTGCGCAGACGGGGTGGGTGCGCTGCTGTTGTGCGCGCGCTGCGGCACGCCGTTCGAGGTCTGCCAGCGGTGCTGGCGGCGACAGACCTACCCTTCGGCGGGGAGCAGTGCCGGCAGGCGGCGCGGCGCGAGCAGTGCCGCGAGGCCGATCGGGTCTACCTACTTCCGCTCGCTGCGCTGCTTCGAGCGGCAGGGGGTGTCGACATGATCCCCCAGCAGACCGAAGCCGACATTGCTCGGCTCGCGGACGCCGAGAAGTGGCCGGTGGGCACCATTGCCACGCAGCTTGGCGTACACCACTCGGTGGTAGAGGGGGTGATCGAGCAGCGAGGCCTGCTGGGGGACCGACTCCGTCGGCCCCGCCTGATCGACCCGTACCTGCCAGGTTGGTCGGCGGGCAGTCGCTCGGGCCCGCTGCGCGCTGGCTGGCAGGCCGGATCGGCTTTGGATTTCCTGGCCGCCCCACTACCCGCGGGGCGCATCCCGTTCGAATACTCCGCCGCATTTCCAGGACGCGCCACTAGCCAGGGGGGCCGAGCACTGCGCCCGGGGCCGCTGCCCGCCGCAGCCGCCCGACGAGATCCACCACGAAGGCGCGCAGCTCCGCGGCAGAGACTGCGCCCGGCAGCCGCACAGCGTCGGGGATCCGGATCTCGGAGAGCAGCCAGGCGAGCGTCGCCGCCGTGCAGCCGCCGTCCTTGGCAAGCGCGGCGTCCAGGGCTTGCTCCACGCGATAGCCGGCCCGCTCGAGGCAGAGAACGTCCACGAGATCGCGCTCCTCCATGCGGCTCACCAGGGTCGTGAGCTTGTTGGCGAGGATCTCCTCCGGCGGATCGACGCGCACGCCGTCGTGCTCGGGCTTCTCCGGAACGACCTGCCGGGCCCGCTCGCGCACGAGATCGACGATCACCGCCTCGTCGCCGCGCGTCAGGGCGAATCGCTTGAACCCAGGCGCGTCTTGCCGCACTTCCAGCGTCGCGCCGAGCGCCGCCGCCACGTCGGCGACCACGTGCCGGCCGCGCTCGAACGCCGCATCGTCGAGCGTGAACAGATCCAGATCCGTCGTCATGCGGTGCCGCAGGTGGAACCCGACGAGAGCGCCGCCGCCGGGGGTGCATATCCAACGTGGGCATGGGTTCGGAGCTGTCACGGCTATGCGGCGAGCCGTACGTCGGCCTTGTAGGTTTGTTCAAGCTGGGTTGATAGGCTGTCGAAGCGACGGGAGAGAACGGCAGCGCGATACGTCAGGA
>JACQWT010000162.1 GCA_016209145.1 Deltaproteobacteria bacterium
GGCGCGCCGGCGCCCGGCGCTGGACCGGCATCTGCAGCTCGATCGAGCAAGAGCAGATCGAGCCCGCGGGGCAGTCCACGTACCTCGTGCGCCTCGTTCCCGACCTCTGGCTGCTCACCAAGCGCACGACGCAGCGCATCTTCCAACGCCTGAGCATCCCCGACATCGTGAGCACCGTCCTGCACGAGTGGCGGGTCCCGCACGGCTGGGACATCGAGCCGGGGGCCTACCCCAAGCTCGACTACCGGGTGCAGTACGCCGAGAGCGACTTCGACTTCGTCAGTCGCCTGCTCGAGGAGGCGGGCATCGCCTACTACTTCCTCGAGCCGGAGGCCGGGCAGGAGCTCGCCCCGGGCGAGCTCTTCACGGGCGAGGGCACAACCGAGCTCGTGCTCAGCGACCGGGTGCACGCCAACCCGCGCCGCGCCGGGCCCCCCCTTCCCTTCGTGCTCTGTCCCGGCCAGGCGGCCGAGCTGGAGTACGTTTCGCAGGTGAGCCTCGCGCAGGAGGTGCGTCCCGGGAGGCTCTCGATCCGTGACTTCGACTTTCGCCTGCGGCCCGACTACGAGCTCGCCTGCCGGGCCGAGGTCCCGTCCGGGGCGGAGCGGGCCTACGAGCAGTACCAGTACCGGCCCGGGGCCTTCCAAGTCGTGGCGGAGGGCGGAGGCAACACGCCGGTCGGCGACGACAAGGCGGCGGTGCGCACGAGCGAGAGCCACGGCGCCGAACGGGTCAGGCGCGCCCTCGCGAGCGAGCGCGCCGAGCGGCGCCACGCCCACTACGTCACGAACGCGGTCGATCTCTTCCCGGGTGTGGTGTTCGCCATGCGGCATCCGCGTGCCGACCTCGACGAGAGGCCGCTCCTGTGCACCGGGCTCGATCTGGAGGGCGAGCTCCAGGGCGAGTGGTTCATGGCCGGAACGGCCACGCCCGCCGACCAGCCCTACCGGCCGGCCCAGCGCACGCCCCGGCCGAGCATCGATGGCGTGCAGAGCGCCATCGTCGTGGGGCCGCCCGGCCAGGAGATCCACACCGACGAGATCGGGCGTGTGCGCGTGCAGTTCCACTGGGACCGCGAGGGCGCGTACGACGACGACAGCAGTTGCTGGATGCGCGTGAGCCAAGGCTGGGCGGGCCCGGGCTTCGGCCTGCTGACCGTGCCCCGCGCCGGCCAGGAGGTGCTGGTGCAGTTCGAGGGCGGAGATCCCGATCGCCCGCTCGTCGTGGGCCGCGTGCTCAACGCCACGGCCATGGCGCCCTACGCGCTGCCCGAGCACAAGACCAAGAGCGTCTGGCGCAGCGCCTCGTCGCCCGGGGCCGCGGGGTTCAACGAGCTCTCCTTCGAGGACGCCGCCGGCCGGGAACGCATCTACCTACAAGCCGAGCGCGACCTGGCAGAGCTCGTGAAGCGCGACGAGACCCACCTGACGCGCGGGAATCGGCAAGCGACGGTGGAGCAGGACTGCGACATCGTGCTCGGTGCCGACAAGCGCGAGCGGGTCGAGCAAAGCCGGCACCTGCACGTGCTGGGCGACAGGGCCGAGCGCTTCGACCGGACGCAGTCGCGCATCGTCGGCCGCGAGCTGCACGTGCGCGTCGAGGGCCGCGACGCTCTCGAAGCGGGCACCGAGATCCACCTGCGGGCCGGCGTCAAGCTCGTGCTCGAGGCGCCGCAAGGGGTGAGCATCGCCGGCCCCGGCGGCTTCGTCACGGTCGGCCCCGAGGGAGTGAGCGTCGTCGGCAAGCTCATCAAGATCAACGACGGCGGCGCGCCGGGTCGCGGCGGCGGCGCGCAGCCCGTGGCGCCGGCGCGGGCGCGTGAGGCGGTAGTCCGGGAGCCGGGCGCAGCCGGGTCGGTGCTTCAGCTCGCGCCGCAACGAGCCGTGCCGGCGTCGCCGGCCCGGACAGCAGGGGCCGCTGCCGCCGGGCGATTGCCCGGATCGGGTGCATGATGGCGACGCTGGAGCTGGTCCCCTTCGAATCGGGCGAAACGTCGCTCATGCCGACGCGCTTCGAGGTGCGCGAGGCGATGAACCTGCCGTTCGTGGCCACGGTCTGGGCCCTTTCGCCGCGCTGCGATATCGAGCTGGGCTCCATCGTCGGCCAGGCGGCGGTCCTGCGGATCGCGGGCGGGCAGGCGCACGTGCGGCAGCTCGGGGCGCGCTCTTTCGGCGGCATGTGCAGCGCGATGGAGCTCGTGCAGGCCGAGCCCCGCGGGGCCTCGACCTACCGGCTGCGCCTGGTGCCCTGGCTGTGGCGCCTGTGCCAGCGGCGCAACCAGCGCATCTTCCAGCGGCTGAGCGTTCCCGAGATCGTGCGCCGGCTCCTCGAGGAGTGGCGCATCGCGCACCGCTGGGAGATCGACGAGGCCGCCTACCCGCGCTTCGAGTACCGCGTGCAGTACGCCGAGAGCGACTACGACTTCGTCGATAGGCTCCTGCGCGAGGCCGGCATCTCCTACTACTTCGAGGATCCCGCGCCGGGACAGGCGCGGCCGCCCGCCACGGCCCCGGTCGCGCCGCTGCCGGCCTCGGTGCTGGTGCTCTCCGACCGCGCCCATCGCCACGCCCTGCGGCCGGGCGGGCCCATCCCGCACGTGGACCGGCCCAGTGAGGCGGCCCAGCAGGAGTTCGTGACGGCCGTGCGGCTCTCCCAGGACTTCCGGCCCGGAAGGCTCTCGATCCGCGACTTCGACTTCCGCCTGCGGCCCGACTACCAGCTTTTCGCCGACGCCCCGGCGGCGGGCGAGCCGGAGCAGCGCTGCGAGCAGTACCGCTACCAGCCCGGCGCGCTGCGCATCGCCACGCCGCCGGGTCCCTCGCCCACGCCGGCCGCCGACGACAAGGCGGTGGTGCGCTCCGACGAGCCGTTCGGCGCCGAGCGTGCCCGGCGCGCGCTCGGGGCGGCGCGCTTCGAGCGCCGCCGCGTACGCTGCGCCACGAACGCGCCGGATCTGCGCCCCGGCGTGGTGTTCGCCATGCGCCATCCGCGCTCCGATCTCGACGGCCGCGGGCTGCTCGTGAGCGATCTCGCCGTCAGCGGCACGCGCCAGGGCGAGTGGGAGATGGAGGTGACGGCCTCGTTCGCGGACGAGCCGCTGCGCCCGCCGCAGCCGCCCACGCGGCCCCGCGCCTACGGCCTGGAGAGCGCGATCGTGGTCGGGCCGCCCGGCGAGGAGATCCACACGGACGAGCACGGCCGCGTGCGCGTGCAGTTCCACTGGGACCGCGAGGGCGGCCGCGACGACGAGAGCTCCTGCTGGATGCGGGTGAGCCAGGGCTGGGCCGGCGGCCGCTACGGCATGCTATGCCTGCCGCGCGTCGGCCAGGAGGTGCTCGTGGGCTTCGAGGAGGGCGATCCCGATCGTCCTCTCGTCATGGGACGCACCGGCAACGCCACGAGCCCGACCCCCTACCGGCTGCCCGAGCACAAGACCATCAGCGTCTGGAAGAGCGACTCTTCCCCGCACTCGGGCGGCTACAACGCCATTGCTCTGGAGGACGCCGCCGGCCGCGAGGTCGTCTTTGTGCAGGCGGAGCGCGACTACGCCCAGCTCGTCAAGCGCGACGAGACGCGGGTGACGCGCGGCAAGCTCTGTCGCACCGTGGTCCAGGATGCCGACCTCGTCGTGGAGCAGAGCAAGCGCGAGCGCGTGCAGGGCGACTCGCACCTGGACGTGGGGCCCATCGGGCGCGAGCTGGTGGACGGCTCCTATCACACGATCGTCGGCGGCGAGCGGCACCAGCAGGTGGGGCAGAACGCCGCCTTCGAGGCCGGCACCGAGATCCACATCAAGGCCGGCCGCACGCTCGTCCTGGAGGCCGGCTCGGGCTTGACCATCAAGTGTGGCAGCAACTTCGTGGACATCCACCCCGAGGGCCTCGACATCAAGGGCAAGGAGGTCCGCCTCAACTCGGGCGGCACGCAGGGCGCCGGCAGCGGCGCCGCGCCCGCGACCGCCGCGGAGGCGCAGGAGGCCGAGGTGACGGTGCCGGCAATGGGGTGGCACCGGATCGAGCTCAAGGCGACGTAGCTGCTGAC
>JACQWT010000396.1 GCA_016209145.1 Deltaproteobacteria bacterium
AGGAGCGGCGGGTGCGGGGAAATCGTCCAGGAGCCTGACGTCCAACCCGTCGGGTCCCAGAATGGCGGCCGGGCCTTCCCGGAGTGTCAGCGCCGCCCCGCTCCCGACGTCATGACCGATCGAGCGCGGCCGGACCAGTCGGCAAGGACGACATCTGCCAGAGCGGAAGCTGCGTGCCGCACTGCGTGGGCGGCACCGTCAACTGCGGCGGCAAGTGCGTGGATCTGCAGAGCGACGTCGCCAACTGCGGCAGTTGCGGCAAGGCCTGCGCCAAGAACGAGCAGTGCGTGAGCGGAGCCTGCAAGCTCGTCGTGCGCAAGACCTGCCTGGAGATCATCGAGAAGGGCGAGTCGGTCGGCGACGGGGTCTACCAGATCGATTCGAGTGGCGGCGATCCCTCCGACGCCTTCAAGACCTACTGCGACATGAGCACGGACGGCGGCGGCTGGACGCTCATCGAAATGGCTTCGAGCTCGCTCAAGCTTGACAACACTTACTGGTCGAGCGCCGAGCGCTCTCCCCAGCTCCTGGAGAGCTTCGGCAACTCGCCCAATGCCACCGCGCGCCTTGCCGCCACCAAGATCAACGAGATCTGCCGCGCGGGCAAGGGCTACGTCCGCAGCCGCTACGCCAACAACCAGCCGGGCCACATGCTCACCGACTGGTTCGCGCCGAACATCCTCCAGAACCTCGACATCGCCTACGCGCTGCGGGGCGACTCGAGCTACCAAGCGGGCTTCAGGGGCTTCGGCAACGGCAACCTCACGGTGAGCCCAGGCGGCGACTGGCGCCGCTACAACGCCTTGCTTAGCGACAACCTGCTGTGCAGCAGCATCCAAGGCTACTGCGGGGGAGGCGGCACGCCGCAGGCGGGGCACGGCCCGCTGTGCGACACCTACGGCTGCAACAAGCCGGGCCAGCGCGACATCCAGGGCCACATGTGGTGGACCTACGGCCCGCAGGGCTGGGTAGGCGCGCCCGGCCCGAGCTACGGGCAGTACGACCACTACGGCTCGCGCTGGTGCAAGTAGCGTGACCGGCGAAGGAGCCAGCCTGCCGGAGCTGTGCGGGCAGCTCCTCGTGGGCGGCTTCGACGGCGCCGCGCTCGCGCCGAGCTTCGCCCGCGAGCTTCACGCCGGCCGGCGCGGGGGCGCCATCCTGTTTCGCCGCAACTGCCGCGATCTCGCTCAGGTGGCCGAGCTGTGCGCGGCGATCGCCGCCTGCGCTCCGGCGTCGGCACCGCCGCCGCTCATCGGGGTCGACCAGGAGGGCGGGCGAGTCTGCCGCCTGCCTACGCCGTTCTTCACGCTGCCCGCGATGCGCGAGCTGGGGAAGATCGGCGATCCGGCGCTTACCGGCCAGGCGGCCGAGCAGGTCGGCCGCGAGCTTCGCTCGCTGGGCATCAACACCAACTTCGCGCCGGTGCTGGACGTGGACACGAACCCCACAAGCCCAGTCATCGGGGAGCGTTCCTTTGGCTCCGACCCGGAGCAGGTGGCCCGGCACGGCGCGGCCTTCATCCAGGGCTTGCAGAAGGGCGGCGTGCTCGCCTGCGGCAAGCACTTCCCCGGCCACGGCGACGCGGCCCGCGACAGCCACGTGGAACTGCCGGTCGTGGACCAGTCGCGCTCTCGCCTCGATCGCGCCGAGCTCGTGCCGTTCCGCGCGGCCATTGCCGCCGGTGTGGGCGCCCTCATGAGCGCCCACGTCGTCTATCCGCAGATCGAGCCCGGCCTGCCCGCCACGTTCTCGGCCGCGGCCTGCACCGCGCTGCTCCGCCAGGAGCTCGGCTTCGGCGGCGTGCTCTTCTCGGACGACCTCGAGATGGGAGCCATCGCCGGGCACTGGGACATCGAGGAGGCGGCCGTGCGGGCCATCGCCGCCGGCTGCGACGTGCTGCTCGTCTGCCGCAGCGAGGAGCTGCAAGAGCGCGCGCACGAGGCCCTGGTGCGCCGGGCCGAGGGGGACAGCGCTTTTCGCGCCCGCTGCGCCGAGGCGGCCGGGCGGTTCTGGCGCGCGCGCCGCGCTCTACTGGCACCAGCCGCCGGCACGGCGCAAGGCTGGCGCGAGATCGTGGGCTCGCCACAGGCGCAGCAGCTCGCCGAAACGATCGCACGGGCCGCGGCCGCGCGGCGGGAGGAATCATGAGCACACAGCCTAAGCTCATCGCGGCCGGCCGGGTCGTGACCTGCGATCCCGGACGGGCGACGCCCCAGGAGCCGCTCGGCGCGATCGAGCAGGGGGCCGTGTTGATCGAAGGCTCGTGCCTGGCGCAGGTCGGTCTCGCCGCGGATCTGCTGCGCCAGCATCCCGAGGCGGCGCGCATCGAGCACCCGGACGGCACGCTCACGCCCGGCCTGGTCGACGCCCACACCCACGCCGCCTGGGTGGGCTCGCGCGCGAGGGAATACGCGATGCGCATGGCCGGCGCAGGCTACGAACAGATCGCCCAGGCGGGCGGGGGGATCGTGGCGAGCATGCGCGCGGTGCGAGCGGCGAGCCTGGACGAGATGGTCCGGACGCTGGTGGCCCGGCTGCGGCGCATGGCTGCCCTGGGCGTCACCGCGGTCGAGGTCAAGAGCGGCTACGGCCTGGACGAGGCCACCGAGCGGCGGCAGCTCGAGGCCGTGGCGCGCGCGGGCGAGGACGCCAGCCTGCCGCGGCTCGTGCCGACGTTCCTGGGGCTGCACGCGCTGCCACCCGAGGCCGCGGGCGACCGCCACGGCTACGCGCGGCGCTGCGCCGAGTGGATCGAGGGCATCGCCCGTGATGGCCTGGCGCGCTTCGCCGACGCCTACGTCGATCGCGGCGCCTTCAGCGCGGCGCAAGCCAGAATCGTGCTCGCGCGAGCGCGCGAGCTCGGCCTCGGGGTGCGCCTCCACGCCGGGCAGTTCGCCGACGTCGGCGCTTTCGAGCTCGCGGCCGAGCTCGGCGCGGCCAGCGTCGATCACTGCGAGCACTTGAGCGAGGCCGCCGCCTTGCAGCTTGGCGAGGCCGGCGTGCGGGCCGCCCTGCTGCCCGTGGCGAGCTTCACCTTGGGCCAGGCGCCGCCGCCGGTCGAGACGCTGCGGCGCGCCGGCGTGCGCCTGGTCGTGGCCAGCGACGCCAACCCGGGCACGGCGCCGACCGAGAGCCTGCCGCTCGCCCTGGCGCTCGGGGTGCGCTCCTACGGCCTGAGCGTGGCCGAGGCGCTGCTCGGCGCCACGCGCGAGGCCGCAGCTTCGCTGGGCCTGCCCACGGGCGTGCTGCGGCCGGGGGCGCCGGCCGATCTGGTGCTCTGGGATCTGCCCGAGGAGAGCGCCATCGTCCAGCCCTGGGGAGTGCCCCGCGTCCGGCTGGTGATGCGCGAGGGCAGGGCAATCGCGCAAGCTTCGTGACCGCACGCCGCCGCGGCCCGCGCCC
>JACQWT010000397.1 GCA_016209145.1 Deltaproteobacteria bacterium
AGAATGCGTGAACGCTTACCACTGCCGTTCGCCGCGTCCCCGTGCCTACTTGTTGAACTCTTCCGTGCTCACGTCGATGCCCTTGGGCACCGGCGGCGCTGCCGTGGCCGCGCCCGTGGCCGAGGCCGCAGGTCCCTTGCCCGGCAGGGGCACCGGCGCGACGCCAGGCAGCTTGAGCTGGATCATCGGCGGCAGCGCGCCCGACTCGGTGATCACCACGTCCTGCACGGTCTCGAATGTGCCCTTGACCACGCGCACGCGGTGCACGCTGCCCGGCAGCCCTTCGAGATCCAGCACGCCGTCGCGCAGCGGCGCGTCCTTGCCCTCGACCTGGACGCTGGCCTCCTTGGGCAAGACCACGACGTAGACCCGTTTGGGCTTGGCGTCCGAGGCCGGCACCGCGATCGATGCCGTGGCCGACGGCGCCGCCACGCGCGCTGCGGAGGCCGCAGCCGCCGCCGTGGGCTCGGCCGCCGGACGAGCCGGGCTCTTTCGGCCCAGCGCGACCACCCCGACGCCCGCCATGGCCACGACGACCAGCGCGCCCGCGGTGACCAGCCGCGCCGAGGGGGCGCGGCCGCGGGCGGTGACCTGGGTGCGCGTGATCGGGCCGGTGGTGCTGCCCGCGCCGCTCTGCGAGGCCACGGCGCTGGCGTCCAGGCCAGTGGCCCCGGCCGCCGCCGGCGAGGACGCGGACAGGCGCGGCGCGGCCTTCTGGCGCTCGCTCTCCTCGAGCGACACGCACATCTGCTGCTGGATGGTCCAGCCGTCCGGCAGAAGCTGCCGGACCGCCTCGAGTATCTCGGCCGCGCTCTGGTAGCGGGCGTCCGGGTTCTGCTGCAGGCACCGGTGCACCACCGCCGCCACCTCCGGCGCGACCCAGGGCGCGTGCTCCTGGATCGGCGGCGGCTCCTCGGTGCAGACCATCAGGATCAGATCGCCGAGCGCCGCCGCGTGGGCGTAGGGCGTGCGGCCCGACAGCGCCTGGTAGAGCACGGCGCCAAGCGACCAGATGTCGGTGCGACGATCGATCTCCTTCTTGCCCCGGGCCTGCTCGGGCGAGACGTAGAGCGGCGAGCCGAGCAGGCTGCCTTCCTTGGTCAGCTCGGCGCTGGAGGTCTCGTTGGACTGGTCCATCTTGACCTTGGCGATGCCGAAGTCGAGCAGCTTGACCACCACCTCGCCGGATTCCCGCCGCGCCAGGAACAGGTTGTGCGGCTTGATGTCCCGGTGCACGACGTTGGCCTCGTGCGCCCGCTGCAGGCCGAGGCAGGCCTGCGCCGCCACGCGCAGCACCAGATCCGCCGGCAGCGCGCCCAGCCGCTTGAACATCTGGTTGAGGCCCTCCCCGTCGAGGTACTCCATGGCCAGGAAGGGCAGACCGCAGTCCCGGTCCACGCCCGCGTCGAGCACCTGGGCGATGTACTGGCTTTCCAGGGCACCGGCGGCCCGGGCCTCGCGCTGGAAGCGGCTGACCACCTGCGGGTTGGAGACCAGCTTCTGCTCGCTGATCACCTTGACGGCGCAGCGCCGCCCGGTACCCATGTGGACGGCCTCGTACACGGACCCCATGCCGCCCTGGCCGAGCAGCCGGTCGACGCGGTACTTGCCGTCGATCGTGGAGCCAATCTCAACCATCGCTTCGCCACTCTACGGGATCCGGCCGGCGGGGGCAAAGCCCCGATTTCGTCGCTTCGGAGGATCTGGCGCCGTTGACGCCTTCCGTGCCACTGGCTACTGCTCGCCCTCGTCGCGTGTCGCATCGGGGGATCCCGAATGCCGCTGGATCCGAGCACCGTCGGGCAGGCTGCCGGCCCCTACCTGCACCAGTACCTCTGGCGCGACGTCGCCTGCTACGCGCTCGGCATCGGCGCCAAGCGCGACGAGCTCGCGTATCTCTACGAGGGCCATGCCGGTGGCATGCGCGTGTACCCCACCTACGCGCTGGTGGCGGCCTACGAGCCGGTTGCCGAGCTGCTGCGGCGCTGCGGAGCCGATCTGTCGACGATCGTACACGCCGGCCAGAAGCTCGTGGCGCAGGGCGCCATCCCGCCGGGCGGCAGGCTCGAGACGGTCGGCCGGCTGGCGGCGATCTACGACCTGCGGCGTTTTGCGCGGATTGTCATCGAGACCACCACGACCCTCGGCGGCCGGCGCTTGTGTGAAACCGAGTGGACGATCGTGGCGCGCGGGGCGGGAGGGCTCGGAGGTGCGCGCCCGCCGGCCAAGGAGCCGGCCGTGCGCGCGCCCGCGGGGCGCGAGCCCGACTGGGTGCACGAGGAGACCACGGCCCCGGAGCAAGCGCTCTTGTATCGGCTGAGCGGCGACGTGAACCCGCTGCACGCCGATCCGGAGGCCGCGCGGGCCGCGGGCTTCGCCGATGGGCCCATCCTGCACGGCCTGTGCACCTTCGGCTACCTCGTCCGGGCGGTGGTGCGCCGGGCGGCGGGGGGCGACGCGGCCAGGCTGCGCGCGCTTGGCGCGGAGTTCCGCCGGCCGGCCTGGCCGGGCGATACCCTGGTCACGCAGGCCCACGTCCTGGAGGGCGGGCTGCTCGCCCTGCAGGTCGCGGCCAAGGGGCGTCCCGGCCCGGTCGTTGCCAACGCCTGGGCGAAAATGGGGTAAAGGGTTGCTTCAGGGCGCGGGCAGCGCGAAGGACCAGCAACATGGCGAAGAAAGACGAGCACGAAGAGACCAAGCCGGAGCCGGCCGACGAGAAGGCGGAGCCCGGTGAGTCGGACGAGTCGGACGGGGAGCAAGGCGACGAGGAAGAGGCCGGCGAGCCGGATGAGGAGAAAGGCGCGCAAGAGGAGCCCGGCGAGTCGGCCGAGCCGGAGGGGGAAGATGGCGATGAGGAGTCCGACGAGGAGGACGAGGAAGAAGAGGGGGACGAGGACGACGAGGACGAGGGAGACGAGGACGACGCCGAGGGCCTGGTGGCGGAGGATGCGTACTGGTGGACGCCCCATGCCGTCCTCGGCGTGCTGCTCCTCATCGGCCTGCTCGGCTTCTTTGGCTTCTTCAACAACCTGCTGGGCTTCCTGGCTCCGTCGTCGGGCGGATCCGGTGAGGGCCGAGGAAAAGATCCCGGTGCGCCGCACGCCAAGATCATCCCGCAGCAGCTCCGCCGCCTGCCCAACATGGCCGATCGCGGCGCCGAGGCGACGCGCTACCGCGCGAGGCACGTGCTCGTGACCTACAAGGGAGCGCCCCGCGCGCCCGGAAGCGTCACGCGCACCAAGGAGGAGGCGCGGGCGCGGGCCGAGGAGGCAGTCAAGAAGGCGCACGCCGGCGCCAAGTTCGAGGACGTGGTCAAGGAGTACTCCGACGACGCGGACACGACCCCGCGCGGCGGCGATCTCGGACCGTTCAGCAAGGGCCGGATGGTGCCTTCGTTCCAGGGAGCGGTGGAGAAGCTCAAGGTCGGCGAGGTGAGCGAGGTGGTCGAGACGCCCTTCGGCTACCACGTCATCTTGCGCACGCTGTAGTCCCTTCGAGAGACTGTCTTTGCAGTTCCAGGAAAGACTTGCTGGTCAGGGCGAACGGGGTTGGGGCCCCGTTCGCGGGGTCTGGGGCGAAGCCCCAGCGTGGAATTCTCGCCGCGGACGGCCCGCCTGCGGCCGCGGCGCGCGACGGCCGCGGGGCGCTGCTGGTTGCGTCGGGCCGCGCCGTCCGCGCGGGCGTGTCAGGCTCACCCTTGGGTTGCGGGCGGAGCCCGCGTTGGTGGCCTAGCGCGGCTCCAGGAGCATCGCCAGCATGCGCCGCTTGGCTGCCCGGTCGAGCGGCTGCCCCAGGGCGCTCTCGTCGCCGACCCCCAGCACCGCCTTTCCCCGGCGCGCGAGGAGCCACTGCGCTTGCGCTCCGCCCGGCGCCGCCGGCAGCGTGAGCCACACCGCGGCGTCGCCGATGCCTTTCTCTTCGTTCGCCCCGGGAAGCCCGGCAAAGGTCCGGAAGACCTCGGCGCTCTGGGCGGCGTCCTCGCGCCGCACGCTCAGCACGCGCCAGCGCCTGTCGCCTTCCATGTAGTAGCCCACCGCGCCGGCTCCGGCGCCGGCAACGCCCAGCACGTCGCGTTGCGCGTACTGGACGCCGAGCGGCAGCCGCCGTTCCGGCGGCAGGGCGGCCACGGCGGCGGGTGGCTCGGTCGGGCCGAGGATCCGATCGCCCAGATCGGCGACGAGCGCCGGGAGGACCCGGTCCGCGGCCGCGCGCAGGGCTGGTGGCGAGGCGCCCGGGTCGCTGTACGACAGCTCCGCGAGGTACGGCCCACGCCACAGGTACGCGCTGCCCACGCCCAGGGCCGCCTCGCCGCCGCCTTGCATCGGCCGGGGTGCACCCGGGCGCGCGGGATCGCTCTCTCCCACGACACGCAGCGTGAACATCGCGTAGGCGTGCTCGGTCGTGGCGAGCTCGGAGAGGTAGACGTCAATCATGGCGGGCCCGCCGCCTCCATCCACGTAGCGAGCCTCGACCAGGCGCCTGACCCCGAATCGCTTGTAGGTCTCACACTCCCCGTCGAGGACGTCGCAGATCCCCTCGACCCCCCGCGCCGCCCCCTCGCCATAGGCCCGGTCGCTGCCGCTCGGATCGAGACAGAACGGTCCGGCGATCTTCGGCAAGAAGCGCACCGCCTGCGGATCCGCATAGCGGGCCGGCGCCAGGCATACCGCCCGCCCGGCAGGCTCGGTCGCCTGAGGCGCCGGGGAGCCCGGTCCGGCAGGGGCCGGCGTGCCGTGCTCCTGCTCCCCCTTGCGGCAGCCCGAAAGCAGCGCAGCAGCCAGGCTGCCCAGCGCGGCCAGGGTCGCGACGCGCATGGGTTCGTGCGCTACCAGCTTTCGGCCGGAGGCACAAATAGGTACATTTTTCATAGTTGCCGCAATCGTTGCCGCGCGCGCGCCGGCCGCGGAGCCCACGGCGCCGGAACCATGGTCCTTTCCCAGGGATGCCTCAGGCACGCCCCTTGCTTTCGTCCGGGATCGGTGGAACGCATCGAGGCAAGTCTGGCGGATGGTGTGCCCGCTCCGGGGCCGCGCGCGAAGGCCGTCGGGGTGGCGCGGCACCAACGCGCCTTCACGCTGGTCGAGATGCTGGCCGTGCTGGCGGTCATCGGCATCCTCGGGGCGGCGGCCTCGCCGAGCTTCGTGCGCATGATGCGCGACAGCCGCGTGGCCACCGCCGCCTCCCGCGTGGCCGAGGTCTACCGCGTGGCCCGCGCCCGGGCCCTGGGCCGTGGCGGGGCGGTGATGGTGCGCTGGCAGGGGATGGCGGCGCTGCCGACGCCGGGCAACCCCGGCGGGCACTTCGAGGTGCGCGAGGCCATCATGGGAGCGGGGTCGTGCGGCCTGACGCCGGTACCGAGCTGCCTCGGCACCGACTGGAGCGTCGGCTCGGCCAACAGCCGCTACGTCACGAGCTTCGACGAGCGCGCTCCCCAGTTCGCCCCGGCTATGGCGCAGTTCATGGACCTCGCGGGCAACAGCGTGGACTTTGCCCAGATCTGCTACACGCCGCGCGGCCGGACCTACATCAACTTCGGGGCGGCCCAGCCCTTCGTCCCGCTGCGCGGGGTAGCGCGCGTCAACGTCGTCAACGCGCAGAGCTTGCTGTCTCGGCCCGTGCTGCTTCCCCCTACCGGGGTGGCGCACGTCGTCAACGCGGTGGGGCCATGAGGGATCGCGGCTACACCATGGTGGAGGTGATGATGGCGCTCGCCGTGCTCACCATCGGAGCCACCGGCATCGTCGCCATGCAGCGCACCTCCCTGCTCGGCAACACCCGGGCGCGCAACCTCGACGTGGCCAACGCCATCGCCACGACCTGGATCGAGCGGATGCGGCTCGCCGCCGTGCAATGGACCGACGGCGGCGGCACCCCGAACCTCAACACCGTCCCCTACCTGAGCATCGTCGGCAGCGATTTCCCCACGGTCAACCCGCCCGAGGGCGTGTGGTTCCGGCCCGCGGAGCAGCCGCTGGCGGGCATCTCCCCGGCGGCCGACGTGCGCGGGATGGACACCTTCAACCCTGCGCAGGAAGCGTTCTGCACGCATCTGCGGATCGCGCAGATCCAACCCACGAGCATTCGTGTCGAGGTGCGCGTGTTTTACCTCCGCGACCAGGGCGGCGGCACGCTCGGCGGAGATCGGCTGTGCTCGGACAGCCCGGCCGTCATCGCCGCCGTGGACGGGGCTCTGTCGCGCTATCACTTCGTCTACGCGGCCACGGCCGTGGTCAGGAACGATGTCAACTGAGCTTCGCCTCGGCATGCAGCTCGCCGCGGTCCGCCGGCCGGCGCGCCGTGGTGCTGGCTTCACCCTGGTCGAGCTGATGATGGCCCTGGCGGCCGGCGTGCTCGTCTCGACCGCGGCCTTCGTGATGGCGCGCAACGCTTCGCTTTTCTTCCAGCACGAGGCGCGGGCCACCACGGCGCAGATCGCCGCGGCCGTGGGCTTGAGCCGGCTGGAGGCCGACTTGCAGCGCGTCGGCTTCATGGCCTCGGCCGACGTGTACAAGGATCCGCGCCGCTGCGGCAACATGGCCGACTGGCCGGCGGGCCTGAAGCGCCTTTCGGCGATCACCATCGAGGAGGGCGGCTCGGTCAAGCGGCACGGGGCCGACCACGTGCTGTCGGTGCTAAATGGGCTCTCGCCCGACGCGCTCATCATCGGCGGGGCCGTGGGCACTACCGAGCAGTTCCCGGTGCGCACCATCTCGCAGGGCGCCGGCGGCCTCAGCGTCTACCTGCAGACCGACAGCGGGCCGATGGCGCGCGCGCGGGCGGCCGTGGCCGGCGGCGCGCTCTCGTTCCAGGACCTGTTCGCCCCGGGGCGGTTCCTGCGCATCGTCGATGCCGAGGGGCGGCACGAGTACGGCGTCATCGCCGGCTTCACCGACGATCCCGCGGCGCCGCGCGTCGAGCTGCTCGCGGGCCCGATCGTGCCGCGCAAGGAGATAACGCCGGTGTGCGGCTACTCCGGCTTCGGCACGGGCACGCTCGTGAATCCCATCGCCCGGGTGCTGTACGACCTGCGCTACGTCGATCCGGCCGTCTACCCGCGCTACGCGGGGATGTTCGCCACGGCCACCCACCCCGAGGCGGGCAAGCACAAGGGAGCCGGGCCGGAGCCGCAGCGCACGGAGCTCGTGCGCGTCGAGCTCGACGCGGAAGGCGCCGAGATCCCGGCGAGCCTCGAGGTCGTTGCCGAGTTCGCGGTGGACTTCAAGCTCGGCGTCACGACCGCGACCGCGGGCAACACGCCGACGCTCGCCGTGCAGCAGATGGGGACGCCGGCGGTCTACCTCACGGCGGCCGACATCCTCGCCGGCGGCTCGCCCGAGCGCGTGCGCGGCGTGCAGGTGCGCCTGAGCGCGCGCGCGCGCGCCGCCGACCGCAACGTGGGGCTGCCGGCGGCCGCCGACGGCGGCGTGTTTCGCTACAACCTCGGGCCGAACAAGGGCTACGCGCGGGTGCGCACGCTCGTCGCGAACGTGGCGCTGCCCAACATGACGGGGGTGACGTGGTGATGGTACCTGTGCTACTCCTATGTTCGCCGGCCAGGGCGAACGGGGTTGGGGCCCCGTTCGCGGGGTCTGGGGCGAAGCCCCAGCGTGATGTTCTCCCGCGGACGGCATCCCTGCGCGCACAGCGTGCAACAGCCGCGGGGCGTTGCTGTTTGCGTGTGCCCGCTCCGCTCCCGCGGGCGTATCGGTCTTGCCCTTGGGTTGCGGGCGAAGCCCGCGCCATGAGAAGGGCAAGCGAGCGCGGCGCGGCGGTCTTCGTGGTGGTGCTGGTCATCACGCTGCTCTCGGCCCTCGGCCTGTTCGCCGTGCGTTCGGCGAGCGAGGCCATGCAGGCGAGCGGCTACGGCCGCCAGATGACGCAGACCCACTACGTGACCGACTACGGCATGGTCGCCGCCGCGGGCGAGCTGGGCGGGGCGCGGCGCGAGGCGTATGCCAGGATGATGGTTGCCAACACGGGCAAGCCCGCGGAATGCCAGAGCCTGAGCACCGTGACCAACGCGACCTGTTTCCGTGCCACCTACGCCGACTTGCAGACGCAGATCCAGAAGTCCAACCCGGGAGCGACGCTGCTCGTGCCGACGACCGCGCTTGCGCCGGGCAGCCTCGGTCCGGGCTGGCTGGAGGGCGATCTGCTGGTGGAGCTCACCGATCTGGGCGATGCCTCGCCGCCGGTGCCGGGCATGGACCTGTCGAGCTCGGAGGCGGTGACCGTCAAGTACTACAACATCACCGTGACCGCGACCGGGCAGGTGCGGCCCCGCCGGCTCGTGCCCGGGCAGTGCGACGCGGCCTCGGCCGGCGCCGCCGGCATCGAGAGCGCGCGCGCCCATCCCGTGGTCGGGCCGTTGCCGGCCAAGCTGTAGAGGAACGCCATGGGCACCACGAACCACATTCGCCGGACGGGGCCGCCGCTCGCGGCGTTGCTTGCGTCCGCGGCCGGGCTGCTCGTCGCCGCGCCCGCGGCCGCGCAGAAGGACATCAACCCGCCGCTGCCGAACGCGCTGCTCCTGGTCGACAACTCCGGCTCGATGGAGTACCTGCCGGACGGCACGCTGCCCAAGATCTGCGATCCGCTCACCAGCCCCTCGGACGTGAACCGCTGGGGCGTGCTCGTCAACGTGCTCACGGGCACCGTCAACGGCGCCTCCTGCTACCGGATGGACCGGCGGGCGGCCGACTTCGTGGCGGAGTTCTCCTACGGCGGGCAGGGGCCGTACGATTACGGCTATCTCTTGCCCTATCACCGCATGGTGTCGAACGGCTGCGTCGCCGGGCCGGGCACGGCGCCCCTCTCCGTCTTCGACTGGCCGGCCGGCGCCGTCGGCTACCACAAGTGGAGCGACAAGGCCGCGGCCTGCGCCCTGGGCACGTGGGACCAGAAGCCGGACGGGCTGATGGACGTGTTCCGCGAGCGCATCCGCTTCGGGATGATGACCTTCGATTCGCGGCCGAATGCGGGCACGGGGGTCACGGCCGGCCTGGCCTACGACGCCTTGACCGGCGTGCAGGGGATGTGGAGCTACTACGACAACTGGGAGAGCGGCGGCACGGCTGCCAGCGGCAACCCGGGCGGCTGCAACAAGGTCCAGCCCTTCGAGGTCGGCGCCCGCAACCCCGCCGCGCCGCCGTGGGAGGGCCGGCTCATCTCCATGGGGCGCTGGGACTCGCCCATCGCCGAGGTGCGCACGGTCAACGACCACATCCAGGAGGCGATCATCGCGCTGCGGCCCTACGGCGCCACCCCGCTCGGCGGCATGATGGAGGATGCCTACACCTTCTACAAGAAGGACGACTGGAAGGATCCGTCCGGCTCGGGCTACGACTTCGGGCCGGCCAAGGACCCGTTCTACCTGGGCGGCTGCCGCGGCTCGTTCGTCATCGTGCTCTCCGACGGCGAGCCGAACCTCGACATGCGTCCCTACTGCGAGCTTCTCGGTGGCAACTGCCCCTTCCGCAAGCCCTGGGAGGTCGCGTACGAGCTCGCCAACCCGGGGAACCTCAACCTCAAGATCCAGACCTTCGCCATCGGCTTCGGCATGTCGTCGGGCGTGGGCTTCGACTGCAACGCCCTGACCGTGCCCACGGATCTGCAGAAGAACGGCAAGTGCGACGGTGCCACGGGCGCGCTCGACGCCTGCTGCACGCTGATGCGCGTCGCGTACGCGGGCGGCACGACCCGCGCATACTTCGCCGACGACGCCGTGAGCTTGAAGGCCGCCATCAACGCCGTGCTCGAGGTCATTGCCGGCAACTCCACGAGCCGCACCGCGCCGGCCTTCGGCGGCGCGGCCGCGGCGGCGGGCGACGCCGGGGCCACGGGCTACCAGTTCGCCTCGTCCTTCGCGCCCGTGCCCGGCCTGCTCTGGCGCGGCTACATCGAGCGGCGGCGCTATGTCTGCGAGAACGTGAGCGGTGTGCTCACGGCGAAGCTGCAGCCCGTGGACGCCATCAAGGGCGACGACTTCGCCAAGAACGTCAACGAGGGCAAGGCCAAGACCCCGCGCAAGTTCTACACCGTCCTGGGCGAGAGCTCGGGCGCGTCGATCTACTCGCGGCGCACCATGCGGCCTCACTTCAAGGGACCGGACGACGGCGTGGGCCTGTACAAGGGCAAGACCGTGAGCGGCGACTACGGCGTCATGGCGGCCACGGTCCAGTCGAGCCCCGCCGCCATGGAGCTAGATCCGCTCCCGGTCGCCTGCCAGAGCAAGCTCTTGCAGGCGAACACCCCGGGCGAGTGCGCCAAGCGCGTCATGACCTGGGCCCTGGGCGGCACCAACGCGAGCGACCTGCCGAGCCGCTCGGGCAACGAGTTTGGCGCCGTCTATCACTCGACGCCCACGGTCTTCAACCGGCCGCGGGAGTTCCTGCGCGACGAGGCGTACTCGCAGTACGCCCAGGCCAAGAGCACCCGTCCGCTCATGCTCTACACGGCCACGACCGACGGACAACTGCACGCCTTCAAGGTGGCCGCGAACGATCCGGCCGACGCCACCGGCATCAAGGGCGACAAGCTCCAGAACAACGAGCTCTGGTCGTTCATGCCGCCGTACGTGCTGTCCGGCCTGCTCGGCATGTACCCAAGCATCCAGCAGATCTTGCTCGACGGCGAGCCGGTGGTGCGGGACGTCGTCATGGAGAGAACGCTGAGCCAGTCGGTGGCCGGCGGCGGGCCGGGAGGGGCCGAGTGGCGTACCATCCTCGTGGCCGGCGGCCGGGGCGGAGGCGGCTACTACTTCGCGCTCGACATCACCGATCCGACGGCGCCGGAGTTCCTCTGGCAGCTCTCGACCGACGCCGCGGGAGCGTCGCTTTTCGGCACGACGGCCCGCAAGCCCGCCATCACGAACATCGCCTACAAGGAGAACGGCGTGCTCAAGGAGATCGCCGTGGCCATCCTGCCGGGCGGGTGGAACGCGGCGGCGGCGGCGGGAGACTGCGCCCGCCAGACGGGCTCCTTCGCGCATGTCGATCCGAGCTTTCAGCCGCGCTCCAAGGTGCGCTGCTGGAACAAGGGGCCGGAGCGGGCGGTGGCGATCGTGCGCCTCAAGGACGGCGAGGTGTTGGCGTACTTCCGCGGCAACGCCGGGGACGGCCCCGCCGGCCTGAACCCGGCGGTGAGCAAGGTCGTGCCCTTCGATTCGCCCATCACGGGCGAGCCGGTCCCGTACCCGTCCGGCATCGGCCGCGTGAGCGACCGCATCTACATCGGCGATCTCGCCGGCACCCTCTGGCGCCTCAGCCTCGCGAGCCCGAACCGCACGGACTGGAACGGGAGCATCTTCTGGGATTCCTACCCGCTCGCGGACGACACCTCGACCGACGGCCAGCCGGTGGACACGGCGCCGGTCGTGGGCATCGACGAGGGCGGCAACACCGTGGTGCAGTTCTCGACCGGCGACCAGGAGACCTTCAGCCTGGTCATGAACATGAAGACGCGCGTCTGGAGCGTGACCGAGTACCCCAAGGCGGTCGGAAGCGTGCCTTTCTCGACCAAGGGCAACTGGTTCATCCCCTTCACCGCCAGCATGCGCGTCACGGGCGCCATGTCGCTCTTCGACGGCGTGACCTACTTCGCCACGTTCAAGCCGGAGCCGCCGGTGGCGAGCGCCTGCTCGGACGGCTACGGATCGCTCTGGGGCGTGGACTACCGGCAGAGCAAGGTGACGCCCGAGGGCCCGCGTCCGCTGCCGAAGCTCGCGGTCGATCCCGACGTGCTGCCCATCGTCTACACCGACCACATCGACATGGAAGCCGGTGTGGTGGTCTTCGGCGTGGCGGTCATGCAGACGCCGACCTGCTACGAGGAGGCGTCGGTGGCCGACCCGGCCATCGGCACGCACCAGAGCATCGGGAGCTGCGGCACCTCGGGCTACCAGCTCGTCTATCAGACCGGCGCCGCGGGCGAGATCACGCCGGGCCAGAAGACACGCGTCTCCACGCGCAAGTTGCCGCCGCCGCGGCAGCGTACCATCGTCGATTCGTGGGCCAGCATCGTCGAGTAGCGGCCGCCGTGGCAGCCGTTCACGGCATTTCCGCGCCAGCAACGACGGCTCGCCGAGTCGGCCGCGATCGCGGCTTACGTCCTCGGCCCGGGTCCTCACGTACAGGAGTACGCTGCGGCCCGGGCCTGTGGGCGCGCTCGCGCTCGCGGTCGCCTGACGAGCCGGCTGGGAGAAGGCGTGAACGCGTACCCGCCGGGGCGGCCGGATGGGCCGGCGCGGTGGCGCTCTGCCTGGTCGGAGCGCTGGGGGGGCTCGGTTGTGGCCGCGGCTCGGCCCGCAGCGCGGGGGGGCCGGCCGGCTCGGCCTCGGTGGCCGCGAGCGCGCGCCCGGCCGTGGACACGACCGAGGAGGGTGAGCTCGCCGAGGGCACCGAGCGCGCCTTCGGCCTGGTGCTGCCCCGGGAGATGCGCGTCGCGGCGCGCTTCCCCGACGAGGTCTTCGCCGGCGGCGAGGTGCGCTTCGAGGCCGCGAGCAACTTCGTGCGCCAGCGGGTCGCGGCCGAGCACGTCGAGACCGGGCCGGTGCGCACGGTCTTCGTTCGCGCCCACCCCAAGGCCGAGCCCAAGCGCGAGCTGCACGTCATCGTCACGCGAAAGGCCGGGGGGGTCGAGCTCGTGGTGCGCGACCAGACGCCGCGACCGGCCGAGCGCGGCCTGACCGAGGAGGAGCGGTGGAAGCAGCTCGGCCTCACGCCCCACGGGGAGCAGATCGACCCCAACTCGGTGTACTGATGGAAGGGGCAAGGGGCAAGGGGCAAGGGGCAAGGGCAGAGCCTCCGGTCGTGGTCGATGCCCGCCTGCTCTGCACTTGCCCCACGCCTGAGTGCGTTCCGGCCAAGGGCCCGCCCGAGCTGGCCTTTGCCGGCCGATCCAACGTCGGCAAGTCGAGCTTGATGAACGCGCTGCTGGGCCGCCGCCAGCTCGTGCGCACGAGCAACACGCCGGGCTGCACGCGCCAGCTCGGCTTCTTCGAGGTGCGCTGCCGCGACGGGAGCGAGCTGCGCTTCGTCGATCTTCCGGGCTACGGCTACGCGGCGCGTGCGAAGACCGAGCGCGCCGCCTGGGCCCGGCTCGTGGAGAGCTACCTCGCCGGCCGGCGCGCCTTGCGGGCGGTGGTGGTGCTGCTCGACGCCCGGCGGGGCCTGGAGGCCGACGACCGGCAGCTCATCGAGTTCGTGCGCGCCCCGCGGCCCGCCACGGCGCGGCCGCGGGTCGTGCTCGTGGCGACGAAGATCGACAAGGTGGCGCGCAGCCGCCGCCGCGCCACCATCGCCCAGCTTCGCGCCGCGGCCGGCGAGGCGGTCATCGGTGCCTCGGCCGCGAGCGGCGAGGGCACGGCCGAGATCTGGGCGGTGCTACGGGCGGCGGTGGCCGCGGGGTAGGGGCTAGTCCGCCACCTCGTGCAGGCGGAAGCCGCCGACGAGAGCGTTGCCTCCAGCGCCTTGTGGATCCGCCGCGCGTCCTCGGGCCGGCACACGACGAGGCAGCGCGGCCGGCCTTCCGCGTCGTCCGGCACGCCCTGGAAGCCGGCCTTCTCGGCCTGCTCCGGGGTCATGACCTGCACGCCCGTGTCGGCGCGCGCCGGGAGTGAGGAACACCTCGAAGAGGGTCAGCATCGCGGCATCCTGGCATGGATTGCCCGGGCCCGTCGAGCGGGAGCGCGCCCGCGCTTGACCCCCGCCCGGCTGTCTCCTAGGGTCCCGCCGCCTGCTATCAGGCCGCGCCGGCTCCCTCGCGGGGTGCCAGCTCGCGCGGTCGCACGGGGCGGCCGGCCCCGCGCCCCGCCGCGGTGGTGCCTTTCGACCCGAGACTCGGCTCGCGGCGAGCTTCGAGATGTAAGCCACATGCCCGAGTACTCCGGCCAGGTCACGCACGTCGAGCTCGCGCTGGTGCCGCTATGGCTGATCGTGCTGCTGCCCTTCCTCGGGGCCGCGGCCAACGCCGGCGCCGGGTGGTGGTTGCAGAAGAGGGGCTTCGGGCGGGCCCTGGCCAAGCGGCTGCACGTGGGCCCCCTGCCTGTCAGCGCCATCGGCGTGGGCGTGATGGCGCTGGCGTTCTGCCTTGCGCTCTGCGACGTGGTCCAGCTCGCGTCGCTGGAGCACGGCCATCGCTACCTCTACTCGCACGCCTGGCAGATGGTGCGCATCGGCTCGCTCGACGCGAGCTTCTCGTTCGCCATGGATCCGCTCGGGGCGGTGATGACCCTGGTGGTCACGGGCGTGGGCGCACTCATCCACGTCTACGCCACGGCCTACATGGCGGACGACCCCGGCTACTGGCGCTTCTTCGCCGAGTTCAACCTGTTCATCTTCGCGATGTTGCTCCTCGTGCTCGGGGACAACTTCATCGTGATGTTCTTCGGCTGGGAAGGCGTGGGCCTGTGCTCCTACCTGCTGATCGGCTTCTGGCACCGCGACTACGCCAAGGCTTCGGCCGGCATGAAGGCATTCGTCGTGAACCGCATCGGCGACTGGGGCTTCGTCTGCGGCATCGCGCTGCTCTTCTGGGGCCTCGGCGGGATCTGGCTCGCCGGGAGCGGCGAGTTCCTGCCCGATTTCGGCGAGCGGTTCATCGCCGTGCACGCCGAGCCGGCCACCGCCGAGGAGCACCAGGCCCCTGGACACGGTGCTGGCGCCGGTGCCGGCCACCGTGGGCCGGAGGCCGGGCGGGGGCCCGACCTGCGCAGCCTGAGCGCGGCGGCGCACGAGACGGGGACGCTCACCATGACCTCGTACGCCGGAGCGCGCGTCTACCTCGGCGTGATGAGCGTGGAGCAGCTCCGCTCCCAGGGCCTGCCCGACTGCCGCAGCTTGCCGGCGTGGAGCGGCGGCTCCTCCGGCCCCGCCCTCACGCCCGAGTGCTATGCCGTCTCGCCGTTCTTGCGCAAGAGCGTGCCGGCCGGCGTGCACCGTCTGGTCGTCGTACCGGGCGCGGGCGCCACCGTGGCCGGCGACGGCGCCGAGATGGCCAGCATCCGGGTGCGCATCCAGCCGGGCGAGGAGGTGGTGGTCGCGCCGGTGGGCCCGACCCTGACCTTCCGCGAGATCCAGGACCAGCTCGTCGTCCAGGACGGGGCGGGCCGATTCCTGGTGCGCGATGCCCTGCAGGACAAGACCGTCTGGGGCATCATGCTCGTCACGCTCGCCTGCCTGTGCTTCTTCGTCGGCGCGACGGGCAAGAGCGCGCAGATCCCGCTCTACGTCTGGCTGCCCGACGCCATGGCGGGGCCCACCCCGGTCTCGGCGTTGATCCACGCGGCGACCATGGTCACGGCCGGCGTGTACATGGTGGCGCGCCTGGGCTTCCTCTTCTCGCTGACCGAGGTCGGTAGCGGCGCCGTGGCCCTGGTCGGGGCGCTCACCGCGCTCGCCGCGGCCGGCATCGGCTTCTTCCAGTACGACATCAAGAAGGTGCTGGCCTACAGCACCGTGAGCCAGTTGGGCTTCATGTTCATTGGCGTGGGCGTCGGCGCCTACTGGGCGGGGATCTTCCACTTGACGACGCACGCCTTCTTCAAGGCTTGCCTGTTCCTGGGCTCGGGCTCGGTCATCCACGGCATGCACGCGGTGGTGCACGACGAGGCGGGCGCGCAGGACATGCGCAACATGGGCGGCCTGGGCAAGCAGATGAGGCTCACGGCCCGGACCTACTACGTCGCCTGCCTGGCCATCACGGCCGCGCCGATCCCGCTTCTCGCCGGCTTCTGGTCGAAGGACGAGATCCTCTGGAAGGCGTTCAACGCCGCCGGCACGGGCCCCGTGCTGGGTGGCTTCATCTACGCCTTCGGCCTCGTCGCGGCGCTCGGCACGTCCTTCTACATGTGGCGCAGCTACTACTTGACCTTCACCGGGCAACCGGCCACGCAGGACATCCCGGACAAGGTCCACGACTCGCCGCCGGCCATGACGTGGGTGCTGGCGGTGCTGGCCTTCTTCTCGGCCGTCGCCGGCGCACTGCTCGGCTTCTCGCGGCACTTCGTGGGCGGCCACGGCGAGCCGCTGCTCGAAGAGTGGCTGCACCCCTCGTTCGTGCTGGCGCCAGGGCGCTTCGGGCACGGCTCGCTCGGCGACGAGTATGCGCTGATGGCCCTGTCGGTGGCCGGCGCCATCGGCTCCTGGTTCCTGGCGCGCCGGCGCTACGGCTTCAGGCGGCCGGCCGACTGGCAGAGGCGTGAGCAACTACTGCCCTTCTTCCGCCTGCTGCACCACAAGTACTTCCTCGACGAGATCTACGCGGCCACCATCGTGCGCGGCTTTCTCGCTCTGCGCCTGCTCTTTGCCTCGATCGACAAGTGGATCGTCGACGGTTTGGTCAATGCCGCGGCCATGGCCGGGCGGGCGGCCGCCTGGGCGGTCGGGGCCTTCGACAACCACGGGGTCGACGGCATGGTCAACGCGGTGGCGGGGGGCACGCTCGGCGCGGGGAACCGGATCCGCCGGGTGCAGACCGGGCGGATCCAGAGCTATGTCTACGGGATCCTCGGTGGCATCGCGGTGATCGCCATCGTTCGCTATCTGCTGTGGTGAGAATCGGGATGAAGGCGTTGCAGTTACTGCTCGGTATTCATTCTGGCCGCAGGCTCAAGCTCGGCGTCCTGCTGGGCTGCGCCGGCCTGCTGCTGGCGTTCGGCCTGGCGGCCCGGGCCGCAGCGGCGCAGGGCGAGCCGCACGCGCCCGCGCCGGGGCACATCGAGCTCGTGGCGGAGCAGGGCGGCGCACCGCTGGAGCTCGTGCGCGAGGGAGAGATCTTCAGTGCCCCGGTGCGCATCCACAACCGCGGGTCCGGGCCCCTGACGGTCACGCGGATCGAGCCGCGCCACGGGCCCGAGGATCCGCGCCTGCCTCCGGGGGTCTCGATCGCGCCGGCCGGCAAGCTGCCGCTCGTCATTGCGCCGGGGGCGTCGGAGCGGGCCGTGGTGCGCTGGGACGGCACGCAGGCGCGGGCGCGCGAGCTGTACGGCCACGTGCTCGTCTACTGGGGCGCGGGCGAGGGGGCGCAGGCCGCCGCGCGTCCGGTGGCCATTGGCATCCACGCCGAGAAGCCGAACGCGCTCGGCGTGCTTGGCGCGCACGTGCTGAGCCTCATGGTCTTCCTGCCCCTGCTCGGCCTCGTGCTCGCCTTCGTCGCGCACTTGGTCCGGTACAAGAAGGACGAGCACATCAAGTGGCTCAGCGTGGGCCTGATGGGCGTCGAGGTCCTGCTCGCCCTCTGGGTCTACGCCCGCTTCGATCCGGGCCTGCTCCCGGCCCACGGCAACGACGGCTACCAGCTCATCGAGCGCGGCGTGTGGGTCGGCTCGCTCGGTGCCGAGTACTTCGTCGGCATCGACGGCATCTCGGTGACGATGCTGCTCTTGACGGCGCTGGTCTCCTTCGCCGCCGCCCTGGCCAGCTTCAGCGTGGACAAGCAGTTGAAGGGCTACTGGGCGATGTTCAACCTGCTCGTCACCGGCATGATGGGCACCTTCGTCGCCCTGGATCTCATCCTGTTTTTCGTCTTCTGGGAGCTCATGCTCTTGCCGATGTACTTCCTCATCGGCATCTGGGGCGGCCCGCGGCGCGTGTACGCGGCCATCAAGTTCTTCCTCTATACGCTGGCCGGCAGCGTGCTGATGCTGCTCGCCTTCATCTTCTTCTACCTGTGGTTCGCCGAGGCCGCGACCGCGGGCGGGGCGGCGCAAGCCTACACGTACCTGTGCGACGGCCAGCTCGTCACCCGCTCCCTGGCCATTCCCGAGCTCGCGCGCATCCCCTGGGCGGCCTCGGGCTTGCAGATCCTCAGCCTGCCGGCGCACCTCGTCTGCTGGGTGCTGCTCTTCATCGGCTTTGCCATCAAGATCCCGATGTTCCCCTTCCACACGTGGCTCCCGGACGCACACGTGGAGGCGCCCACGGCGATCAGCGTGATCCTGGCCGGCGTGCTGCTGAAGATGGGCACGTACGGCATCCTGCGCTTCAACTTCGCCATCCTGCCCGAGGCGACGCGCTGGGCGGCGCTGGCCATGGCCGTCTTCGGGGTCATCAACATCGTCTACGGGGCGTTCAACGCCATGGCGCAGAGCGACCTCAAGAAGCTCGTGGCCAACTCCTCGATAAGCCACATGGGTTTCTGCCTGCTGGGGCTGGGCGCGCTCACGCCGCTCGGCATCGAAGCCTGCCTCGTGCAGATGGTGAGCCACGGGCTCATCACGTCGATGCTCTTCACCTTGGTGGGCGTGGTCTACGACCGCGTGCACACGCGCGATCTGGACCGGTTCGGCGGGCTGGCGAGCGAGATGCCCCTGTACACGGCCTTCACCGGCTTCGCCTTCATGGCCTCGCTCGGACTGCCGGGCCTGAGCGGCTTCTGGGGCGAGGCCCTGACCTTCATCGGCGCCTTCCCGCGCTATCGCGTGCTGACCATCGTGGCCGCGAGCAGCGTCATCATCACGGCCGCCTATCACCTCTGGGCGTTGCAGCGCATGTTCCTCGGCAAGTTCCGCGAGTCGTGGCGCCAGAGCAAGTACCTCCAGCCCTTCGGCGGCAAGTTCCCGGAGATGAACCTGCGCGAGGTGTGCAGCCTGGCCCCGCTCGCGCTCCTGGTGCTGCTGCTGGGCTTCTGGCCGCGGCCGCTATTGCATCTCATCGACGAGGGCTCACTCGCCGTCCATCGCCTCGTCGATCCGGCCGGGCCGCGGCAGATCTCGCTTCTGCCTGCCGGCGGCGAGTCGGTGGCGCTTGCCTCCGCGCCTGGCCGCCGGGCGGCGCCGGGCGAGCGGCGTGTGGTCCGCTGATCCACTAGGTCAGAGTATCGATGCGCTTTGGCACAGAAGACCGGCCGGTAAGGGCGAGCGGGGTTGGGGCCCCGTTCGCGGGGTCTGGGGCGAAGCCCCAGCGTGGAATTCTCGCCGCGGACGGCTCGCCTGTGGCTACAGCGCGCTACGGCCGCGAGGCGTTGCTGGTGGCGTCGGCCCGCTCCGTTCGTGCGGGCGCATCGGTTTCACCATTGGGTTGCGGGCGAAGCCCGCGCTAGGGAGCTCGCCGTGCCGAACGCGCCGAGAGTCGAATCGTTGGGCAACGTCGCCAGCCTGGCGTACTTCAGCCCCGAGCTGGTGCTCGTCGGTGCGATCTTGGCCGTCATCCTCTGGGACGTGCTCGTGCGCGAGCACCGGGCCAAGCTCCTCGGTGCCTTGTGCCTGGGACTGCTCGGCCTGGCCTACGCGGCGGGCGCGAGCGCTTTCTACCTCGCCGCCCCGGTCGCGCCGCAGAACCTGTTCCACGGCCTGCTCGTCTTCGACCGCTTCGCCTGCGGCTTCCGGATCCTGTTCGCGTTTGTGACGGCCGTGGCCCTGCTCTTCGTCGTTCCTCCGGCGCTCTCCGATCGGCGGGCGCGCAGCGAAGGGCGCAACGCCGCCGAGATGATCATGCTGCTCCTGGTGGTCGCGCTCGGCATGGATCTCATGGCCGCGAGCCGCTCGCTGCTGATGATCTACGTCTCGCTGGAGCTCGTGAGCGTGGTGAGCTTCGTGCTCGCGGGCTTCAAGCTCTTCGACCGCAAGTCGAGCGAGGGCGCGCTGAAGTACGTGATTTTCGGCGGCGTGGCCTCGGGGGTGATGCTCTACGGCATGAGCTGGATCTACGGCGCCACCGGCTCGCTCAACCTGGGTGAGATCGCGGCCCGGGTGACGGAGGCGGGCGCGCCGGCCGGCCGCGTGCCGGAGGTGGTCTTCGTCGGCGTCGTCTGCATGCTCGCCGGCTTCGGCTACAAGATCGCCGCGGCGCCCTTCCACATGTGGACGCCCGACGTCTACGAGGGCGCACCCACGGCCGTCACGGCCTTCCTCTCCGCCGGCCCCAAGGCCGCGGGCTTCGCCGTCATGGTGCGCTTCTTCGCCGACGCCCTGCGCGCCCACGAGGCGCTGGGAGCGGGCTCGGGCGGATTGGCCGCGCCCGTGCCGTGGCCGGTCCTCGCCGGCTGCCTCGCCATGGCCACCATGATCGTGGGCAACCTCTCGGCCCTGCACCAGGACAACGTCAAGCGGATGCTGGCGTACTCCAGCATCGCCCATGCCGGCTACATGCTGCTCGGCTTCGCGGTGTTCAGCCAGGCCGGTGTCGAGGCCATCGCCTTCTACCTGCTCGTCTACTGCTTCATGAACCTCGGCGCCTTCCTGGTGGTGCTGGCGGTGGCCGAGGCGAGCGACGGCGACGAGACCATGACCGCCTTCCAGGGACTGGGCCGGCGCGCGCCGGTGATGGCCGTGCTGATGACCATCTTCCTGGTGTCGCTGACCGGCCTCCCGCCCATGGCCGGCTTCGTGGGCAAGTTCTACCTGTTTGCGGCGCTGATCCGCGGCGGCGGCTTCTGGAACTGGCTGCTCGCGGTGGTGGGCGTTCTCAACAGCGTGATCTCGCTTTTCTACTACGCGCGGGTGATGAAGGCGATGTACCTGGGCGAGGCGGCTCCGGGCGAGCCGGCCAAGGTGCGCCACGCCTTCGGTGCCACGGCGGTCGCGCTGGCCGTGCCCGTGCTGCTGCTCGGGATCTACTGGGGCCCGGTCTACGACTTCGTGGCGGGCTCGATGGCGATGATCCGGTAGCGGGGGCGGCACCCGGCACGCGCATGGGCGCCAACCGGTGAACTGCGAACAGGGAACAGAGAACCGGGAATTGGGAATGCGCCCGCGGCTAG
>JACQWT010000398.1 GCA_016209145.1 Deltaproteobacteria bacterium
GCACGGCGCTGCTCCCGATGCCCTGCGGCGCGAGCTGCGCGCGGCCCTCGGGACGGCGGCACGCGCCCAGCGGAGCCGGGCCGCATTCCGGCGCGCTTTGGAGCTCCAGGCACTGGGCACGCGTCCGGCTAGCGTCCGCCTCGACCTGCTCCGCGCGCTTGGAGCCGAGGCGGCGGGCCTGCCCGAGGCCGCCGCGGCCTTCGCCCAGCTCTGTGCCGAGGACCGATCGTTCCGGGCGCGCTACCTGCTGCAAGCCCCCGCCGCCGAGCTCGCGCGCGGGGGCGATGCCGGCGCGCGAGGATTCCTGCGCGAGAGCCTGGCGCGCGACCCGAGCCCGCACGTGCGCGCCCAGGCCGCGCGGGCGAGCGCGGGCCTGGCGGCCCTCTTGCCCGAGCTCGGCGCCGCCCTCGGCGATGCCGAGCCGCGCGTGCGTGAAGCGGCGCTGGAGGCCCTCGCCACTGCCACGGGGGCCGCCGCGCCTGCGGCGACCGAAACGGCCGTCGTGCGCCTGCTGCACACCGACCCCTGGACCTTCGTCAGGGCGGCCGCCGCGGGCGCGCTTGCCCGCCGGCGCGTCTCGGCCGAGACGGACCGCGCGCTCGGCGAGGCGCTCGCCGATCCGGCGCCCGCGGTGCGGCGCGCCACGCTGCGCGCCATAGCCCGGCGCCGCAGCCCGGCCACGGCCGAGCCCGTCCGTAGGCTCGCGGACCAGCCGCAGGAGACGTTGGACGTCCGGGAGGCGGCCATCGACGCCCTGGGCGCGCTCTGCGATGCCGAGTCCGTGGGACTGCTCACCAAGCTCGTGCAGCGCACCGCGGCGTCGGTGCTGCCCTACGACCGCCCCCTCGGCCTGGCCGCGCTTGGCGCCCTTGGCCGGATTCATCCTCCCGATCTCGATGCGCGCTTGGCGCCGCTCGTCGATCGGCGCGTCGAGCCGGCCATCCGCGCACTGGCGCGGGCGACGCTGCGGGCGCCGGGAAGCTGCGGGCGGTAGCCGGCGACTCCAGGCGCAAGCCCCGGCGCCCGTACCCAGCCGGCAGCCGCCGTGCTATGGCCGGCACCGAGCCATGCCCTCAGCCATCAAGCAGTTGCTCGTCGCGGCGGCGGTGGTTGCCATCGCGCTGGTGTTCGTTCTCGAGTTCCGCCCGGGCCGGAGCTCGCCCGGAAGCCGGAGCGGCGGCGCGCACTGCGCCATCGAGGTCGGCGGCGACTGCATCGACTACTCGGACTACGTGACGGCCTACCGGCTCGTTGCGCCGCGCGGCGGCGAGGACGACCGGCAGCGCCGCTCGAGCCTGCGGCAGTTCGTGCTCCAGGGTCTGCTCGAGCGCTGGCTGCTCAACCAGGACGCGAAGCGCCTCGGTCTCAGCATCTCGGACGAAGAAGTCAACCGCGAGCTCGCCAAGGGGCGGGCCAGATTATCGCTGCCGGCGCACCTCGAGGACCGCCTCGGCTACTACCTGGCCCTGCGGCCGGGCGGCGTGCGCGAGCTCGACGTGGTGGACCCCAAGACCCAGGAGTTCGACTACAAGCGCTACGAGCGCAACATCCGGGCCATCACCGGCAAGACGCCCGGCGACTTCCGCGACTTCCAGCGCCACGAGCTCGTGGCGGCGCGGATGCGAGCCCTGATCCGCTCCCGCGCCCGCGTGGCCGAGGCCGAGGCCCGCAGCCAATTCGTGCGGGAGAACGAGCGCATCGTGGTGGACTACGTGAGGCTTCTGGGCTCGTTCTACGCCGAGCACGTCATCGACCAGTCGCCCAAGAGCGTGGAACAGTGGGCGGGGCTGCACCGCGACGAGGTCGACCCGGCCTGGGAGTCGCACAAGAAGGAGTTCCTGCCGGAGTGCCGCGTGGCGCGGCACATCCTCATCGAGATCGACGCCGCCGGTCCGGACAAGGACAGCGCCAAGAAGGAGGCGCGGAGCAAGATCGAGGAGATCAAGAGGAAAGTCGAGGGCGGCGAGGACTTCGCCGCGCTGGCGCGAGAGCACAGCAAGGACGCCGCCAGCGCGAGCAAGGGCGGCGAGCTAGGCTGCTTCGGCCGGGGCCAGACGGCCAAGCCCTTCGAGGACGCGGCCTTCGCCCTGGAGCCAGGCCAGATCTCCAACGTCGTGGAGACGACCTTCGGCTTTCACCTCATCAAGCTGGAGCGCGTGGCCAAGGACGCCGAGGCCGAGGCCATCGGACGTGCCCAGGTTTCGCGCGAGCTGTACCTGAAGCAGGAGTCGGAAAGGCTCTGCGCCGAGGGCGCCAAGCAGATCCTGGCGGCAGCCGCCGCCGGCAAGCCGCTCGCCGAGGCGGTCAAGGCGCACCTGGACGAGGCGCTCGGCAAGCGCGGCGAGCTGGACGGCAAGAAGAAGAAGACGGCCAAGAAGAAGGACGGCGAGGAGGAGGGCGATGAGGCCCGCAAGCGCGCCGAGGAGGATCCGAACCGCCCCAAGGTGGAGCAGAGCGCGGCCTTCTCCGTGCTCGAGCCGCCTTTCCCCGGCGTGCGCGAGCCAGGCGTAAGCAATCCCGCGCTCTTCGCCCTGACCAAGGCCGGCCAGCTTCCGGCCGACGTAGTCGATCTCTATGGCGGCTACGCCGTGGCGCAGCTCTCGGAGCGCAAGCCCGCCAAGGACGAGGACTGGAAGGCGCAGCGGGAGCGCTACCGCGACCGCCTGCGCAGCGAGAAGCAGAACGACGTCCTTGTCCTCTACATCAACCGGCTGCGCAGCACGCTCGCCAAGGAAGTCAAGTACGACCGCGCGCTCCTCGAGCCGGCCAAGGACGAGAAGGACAAGGGCCAGAACCAGGAGCCGAGCGAGGACGAGTAGGGCTTGGGCTTCGCCGGCGCGCGGCAACACGACGCCCAGGCCGCGTTGTGCGCGGCCTGGGCACGCCACCGGCTCAGGGGCGAGGGCTACTCGCCGCCGCCGGCCCCGCCGGCTCCCGCCAGGAGGCAGGCGCCGACTTCACCCTTGCCGAAGTCCGCGAAGATCGTCTTGTCGCAGACGCCCTCGGGGCCGCAGTCCGCGTTGTCGCAGCAGTATTTCGCGCACTTCCCGACGCAGGTGTACGTCGGCAGGCACCAGCCGTCCTGGTCGCCGCAGGCCGTGCACAGCTTGTTCTCGTTGGGCGGGTCGTAGCACTGGAACTTGCTGTCCTGGTAGTTGCTGTCGCAAGCCTGGCCGGCCTTGCCGTCGCACGGCTCGTTCGTGACCGGGTTGCAGTCGAGGCCGGGATCGCCGACCTTGGCGCACGCGCCCTTGCTCGGCGACGGGTCGGGGACGTCCTTGCACGCCGGATCCATCGCCGGAGGCGGCTCCCCGAAGCACTCGGCCTCGCAGTTGTCCTGCGCGCACGTGGCAACCGCCTGTGCCTCTTCCTCGCCGCCGGTGCACTCGCCGCCCGTGAGGCAGTCCATGCAACCCTCGGTTTCGCCGCAGATGCCGAGCTCGTCACAGCAGGACCCCTCCAGGCAGACCCCGCATTCGCCCTCGAGCAGACCGGTGCAGTCGGGCGGCTGGCCTGATGTCGAGCTGGAGCTCGAGCTCGCGCTGGAGCTGCTGCTCGAGCTGGCGCCCGAGCTGGACGACGAGGTCGAGGTGCTGGTCGAGCCACCTGTGCCTTCGTCCACGGCTTTGTCTCTTCCCTACGGCGGCTCGGCGGCAAGCCCTTGCGCGCCCGCGCCGCCAAGAATGCCCCAAGCGGGGCCGGCCAGGCGGCCCGTCTGTAGTCCAGCCTACGGCGCTTGTGGCCGGTAGTCCAGGGGGTATGTGCCGGGAGCATTCTTTCGCCCTGTCCCCCCGGGCCGGCAGCCGCTACAGTAATGGGTTGCGATCATCCATGCCTCACGAGCCCGACCCGCCCCCCGCCCGCTCGGCGCCTCCCGAAGAGGTTCTGGGCGCGGCGCTGGAAAGACTGCGCGCCGGCCGCCGCGTCATGTTGGCCACGGTCGTCGCCACGCGCGGCTCGGCGCCGTCTCGGCCGGGGCAGAAGCTCGCGCTGCTCGGGCCCGGCGAGGCCCTCGGGACGGTGGGAGGCGGCGCGCTCGAGCACAAGGTGCTCGCGATGCTGGCCGAGAGGCAGCAGGCGGAGCCGGGCGAGCCGGAGCTGGTGGGCATCGAGCTCGGCCCTGAGCTCGGCATGTGCTGCGGCGGCGCCGTCGAGATCCTGCTCGAGCCGCTCGGGCCGGCCCTGGCCGTGCTGATCGTGGGCGGCGGCCACGTTGGCGCGGCGCTCGGGCCGCTCTTGTGCCAGCTCGACTTCCGCGTGGTCGTGTGCGACTCCCGGCCCGCCGTGCTCGGCGGGGCGAGCGGCGCGCCGTCGCCGCGCCTGCGCGCGGTCGTAGCCGACCACGACGATCCGGCCGTCATGTCGGCCCTGGGCGCGCCGGAAACCCGGGCGGCCGCCCTCGTCATGACCCACGACCACGACCTCGACGAGCGCGCAATACAGTGGGCCCTCGCGCGTGGCTTCGCGTTCGTCGGCGGCGTGGGCAGTCGCGCCAAGGCCGCCCGCATCCGCCAGCGGCTCGTGGCGAGGGGGCTCGCGCAAGAGCAGGCCGCGCGCGTCAGGATGCCCCTGGGCGTGGACGTGGGAGCGCGCGCGCCTCTGGAGGTCGCCGTGGCCATTGCCGCCGAGCTGGTCGGGTGGCGCGCCGGGCTCCTGGGCGCCGCCCGCGGCCGCGCGGGCGCGTCGAAGGCGCCGTGACGCTCGAGCCGCTCACCGCAGTCGTGCTTGCCGCCGGCCAGGGCCTGCGCCTGGGCGGCCCCAAGGCGCTGCTCGCCTGGCAGGTCCCGGCCGAGCTCGGCGGCGCCGAGTTGCCGCTCGCCGCCGCCCATGCCGCCGCGCGGCTCGCGAGCGACAGCATGGCGGTGCTGGTAGTCGTGCGCGCGTACATGGCGGAGCCGCTCGGCCCGTGGCTCCCGGCCGGGGCCCGGCTCGTGGTTTCCGGCGCGGACGAGGCTCTCGGCCCGGCCGGCTCGCTCGCCGCCGCCGTGCGCGCCGGCCTGCCGGCCGAGCTCGTCCTGATTACGCCGGTCGACTGCCCGCCGGCGGCGCCCGGCGTCGTGGCTGGCCTGCGCCGGCGCCTGGCCGGCGACGGGCGCCTGTACGCGGCGCGGCCCCGCGTGGGAAACCGCCGCGGGCACCCGGTGCTCGTGCGCGCGGCGCTGCTCGGCCGCTACGACTCGCCCGACCCCCCGCCGCTGCGGGAGCTCCTGGCGGGCCTCGGCGAGCGCGTGGCGGATGTGTCGGTGGACGACCCGGCGGTGCTCGCCGATCTCGATGCGCCGGCGGAGCTGGCCCGCTGGGGCCAGGGCGCGCCGCGCTTCTTCCCGCTGCGCACCGCCAGGTAGCGCCCCGACGGCTAGGCCGAGTAGGATAGGCGGTGATGACGATCACTTCGGCTCCACCGCACGCTGGTGGGCGCGCCGTGGGCACGAGCGTGCCCCGCAGCGACGGCGCGGCCAAGGTCTC
>JACQWT010000146.1 GCA_016209145.1 Deltaproteobacteria bacterium
GCCTCGATGGTCGGCGGCGGGTCGAGGTGCGGGTCGCCCACGTGCTCGGGCGCGAGCACCGCGCCCGGCCGGACGAGATGCGGGGCGACGAGCTGGAGCAGCGCCGCGATGGTCTGGGGCTGCTCGCGCGCCAGGGCGCGGAAAGCCCGGTCGGTGTGAGGCATGCCGCTGTGTCATTGCAGCTTGCGTGCCAGCGCCAGCCCCGCGAAATCACGTCGCCCGGAGGCGACCGTCCCTGGCGCCGCCATGGCGGCCGCCAGCGGCCGCCACATCGCGCCGTCACTGCAAGCCGCCGCTGCCCCGGGCTGCGGGCCCGCGCCGCCTACCACTGGGCCCGCCTGGTGGCCTCCGAGCTGTGCCGCGGCCAGGTCCTTTGCGTCGATGAGCGCCTGCTGGTCCTTGATGGCCCCGACCAGTACCGCATCGAGCCCGATCGGCGGCGCGGACAGGCGCAGGCAAGCCTGATGGCCCTTGCCGCCACGAGCGCCGTCCGGCTGCACCGGACGGCAGCGCGAGAACAACGACGTAGGCTGAAGGCCGAAGTCATCCGCTTCGAAGGACCACATGGCAAGGCCGGCGCCCGGCGCGGCGCTTGTCGGGCGGGACGCGCCGTCGATCCCGCGATGCACGCCGTGACGGGCGCCGCACCCACCAGGCCGACCCCGTTGGGGCAGCCCGTCCAGCTCCCGCCCTCGGGCAGGTAGGGAGGGTACGAAGTCCGAGGTTTCGGTCGGTGCCGCATGGTCGGTCTCCCCACCGCGCACACGCAGGAGGGTAGCGGCCGCCCGGCCAGGGCGGGGGCCAAGTGTGCTTGCACCAGCGGCCCGCTCGTCGTGCTAGCAGTAGTATCATGGCGGCGCGAGCGGCGGTGCGCGGGCGATTGAGGGGCACACTCGCGGCGGTCCTCGTGGCCACGGCCGCAGCCTCCAGTGCGCTGCCAGTGCAGGCCCAGGAGCAGCAGCAGTGCCGCGGGACCAAGAAGTGGTACGCCGGCAAGTGCCGCTACCCGGGCGACATCAACCGGATCAAGGCCCAGGAGGCGAGGGAGGCGAGAAGGCTGGCCGAGAAGCAGCGCCAGGAGGCGCAGCAAGCGCGAGCGCGCGAGCGCGCAGACTGCGAGCAGGCGACCAAGGAGGACACGCCCCAGGCTTGGAAGAAGTACTTGGCCGAGCACGTGAAGGGCTCGTGCCGCGAACAGGCCGAGCGGCGGATCGGCGAGCTCGAGGCGGAGAAGGAACACGAGGCCGAACAGACGCCGCCGCCAGAGCCGCCGCTCGAGCCCAAGCCGCCGCCCACGCCGTCGATGGCCGCGACCGAAAACGCCTGCAGCCCGCCGGCTCGCCAGCCTCGCGATTTGCTTCTTGCTCCTCTTTGGCTGGATCGCACAAGATAGAGTTGCACGAAGCCGCCTCCGGCGGCAGTGGCGGTGGAGAATTGAGCCATGTCCGATGAGGAAATCGCCCGGCTCGTCGCCGAGCGGTTGGTGCGCGAGCTCAGCCCGCTGCGGGTCGTCTGGTTCGGCTCCAGGGCCCAGGGACAGGCTCGGAACGTCCACGGCGACTACGACTTCCTGGTCGTCGCGCAGACCGGCTTGCCTCTAGGCGAGCGGCTGCTGCGCGCGCGCTGGGCCGTGCGCGACTTCCCGCAGCCCATGGACATCCTCGTCTACACGCCCGAGGAGTACGCCCGCCTCTCGACCTGGACGAGCAGCGTCGTCTACGAGGCCAACCGGACCGGCAAGGTGCTCTTTGAGACCACGGACCGATCCTGAAGTTGCCGACTGGCTTCGCAAGTCGGAGCAGGACCGCAGGGCCTTCGACCTGCTCCGCGATGCGGCGCTACCCGATCTGGTTTGCTTCCTCTCCCAGCAGGCCGCAGAGAAGGCGCTCAAGGGGCTGCTCCACGCCGCTGGTCGCACGCCCCCGTGGGTCCACGACCTGCTCGCCTTGATCGAGGAGCTCCGGCTGGCCGGCATCGAAGCGGGCGCGCTTGGCGCCGACGCCGCCTTCTTGAGCCCGTTTGCGGTGGTCAGCCGCTACCCCGGTTTTGGCGAGACGGACGCCGCGACCGCGGTGCGCGCAGCACAGGCCGCGAAGCGGATCCTTGAGTTTGTAGAGCGCGCCTTCTCGGGCGACTCGCCGTAGCGCCTTGCACCTCGCGCGCTCGCGCCGTCCGTTTGTTCGGGACTGGTTTCGAGTCCCGACGTGGGCTCCGGCGCGCGTGACCGCGCCGGCTGCGCTGTGCACCGGCGCGGTCGGCCACGACATGACCTCTGGTATCCGTTCACAGCCGCCGAATGGCCGCCTCGTCCAGCGGCCGCCAGCGGGACCCAGCTTCGACGTGCTGCCAGCCATGGCGCGGCCTGTCCGGGACCGCTCCACCTGGGCTCCTTTCCGCTTCACGCCGGCATGCGCTTTGACGCTCGCGAGAAGTTGCCCGGGTCTGCTTGTCAGAAGTTGACCACCCGCAGGGCGGACGCCGTCAGCCGGTCGGCCTTCGACCGCCGGTCGGACCCGACCCCCGCGCGGCAGCGTTGGTCGGCTGCGACCGC
>JACQWT010000399.1 GCA_016209145.1 Deltaproteobacteria bacterium
CATGATTGCGTCGGCGCAACTCGCTTAACGCCTATGCCCATGACGGGAGCGTGCCAAGGTAGTCGTCGACGGAAATTGGCAATTTCGGTGAGAGGGACGGGGGGATGCGGCCGGCTGGCTTCTCCGCGGGCTGGCCCTTGCTCTTCGGAGGCTTCCTGAAGGCGGGAAGGGGCATCATCCCGGGTAGAAGTGCGTATTGGTCGGGCGGTCCGCCGGAGAGGTTGCTGCGAGAGCCGGGCAGTGGAGGGCCGGTGAGCGGAAGTGGTGGCGACAAGGGGGCACGCTGCCGCCTCGTCCGCGCGAACGGCGCTGGGGTGAGCACACTTTGCACATCCGGGGCGGGCTGCCTCCGCGTCCTCGCGAACGGTGCCGGCCCGAGCACGCCGGCCTGCTCCCCGCCCGGAAGCGGCAAGGGCGCAGGCTGCCGCGTGGATCGAGCGAACGGCGCCGGCCCGAGCAAGCTGACCCGCTCGCCGCCCGGGGACGGCAAGGGCGCAGCCCCGCGCCCAGGCCGAGCGAACGGCGCCGGCCCGAGCGGCGCTGGCGCTCCGGGCTCGAGGGGTCGCGCCTCCAAAGGCCGTGCCCGCATCGGCCCGGCCCTCAGCGGCCGGACGGGCTCCAACGGCGCCGCCTCCCGGCCGCGGCCGAGCTCTGGCATCGGTGCCGAGCCAAAGGGCTCCGGCTCGCCCGGCGGAGGCGGCGGGCCGACTACGCGCTCCTCCATCTCGCGCCGCTGCTCTACGTGCCGCTCCCGCTCCGGCTCGTCCCGCACGTCCTGCATCACGTCGCCCATCTCGATGCTACCTCCCCGCGACGGCGGTCGCCGCCCTCCCGGGGCCGGTCGTCCCGCTCGCGGCCGGGCCCGCGGCCGCTGCGGCCGCAGCCCGGGCTGCCGCCTCGCTGCCCGCGGGTGCGCCGCGCCGCCGTCCCGGGTCAACCGGCGGTCCGGCCGCAGGCGATGATCGCTACGTGGGCTTCCACCGGGGTGGTGCCGCCGAGGCTGATCTTGAGCCGCATGGCGCCCAGTCCGTTGGTCTGGGTCAAGGTGCCGGAGTGGGTCTTGTTGGCGCCGGTGATGTCAACCGCGTTGATGATGTTGCCGGTGCTGCCAATCCAGTTGAGCTGGTCGTTCGAAGTCTCGTACCCCACGGTCAGAGTCGTGTTCGTCCCGCCCACGCTCATGATCAGCGCCTGGAACGACAGGTACTCGCACTGGCCCAGCCGGTCGTTATGCTGCGGCGCTGTGTACGTCGCCGTAATGCCGTAGATCCTGTCGTTGAATACCGTCTCTACGTATTGTCGCATAGGCGTTTCTCCTTGTGACGGCACGTGCCGGGAGCCGCACGCGGGTGAGGCTGCGGGTGACACGCACCAGCGCCCGCGGATCGAATTCCGCGAGCAACGTGACCCTACTGCCGATGTGGGCTTGGATCAAGAGAAGAATGGGCGCAGCAGCACGGTGGGTGCATGTGGGGGGGGGGTCCTACCCGCTCCTACATGGCCAAGCGGCGCCGCGGCGAGCGGCTTGACCGACCAGGGGCCGCCCTCGTACGCTTGCGCCACTGCTCCGGGGCAGGCCATCTGCCACGCGCGCAGAGGGAAATCGATGCCGGGTCAAGAGAGCTCTGGCGGGCAACCAGCCGAGTCCGAGCCCTCCGGCCTGGCCGAGGTGCTGCGCCTGGCCGGGCAGCTCGCCGCCGATGGCCAGCCCGGGGAGGCCGAGGCGTTGCTGCGCGGCCTGCTCGCTCAGCTCGCTCCCGTCCACTTCGCCCTGGGGCGGATGCTGCTCGGCAAGGGCGAGCTTGGCCCTGCCATCGCCCTGCTCGGCGTGGCGTCTCTCCTCCAGCCCGAGTCGCTCGACGCCTTGCTGGCGCTTGCCAGCGCTCTTGCTCGGGCCGGCCGGCCGGCCGAGGCCGCCAACCTGGTAGGTCTAGGTAGGGGTATGTAGGACAAGATCGGATAATGTAGTTGCCGCCTTCCTACCTGCTACCTCGCCCTGGCCCTTCGTTTCCTCTACACGCAGGGGCAGGCCTGATCGCAGCCGCCGCAGTGGGCCGGATCGACGCTCGTGTCCACGCACTTGCCGCCGCACTTGGTGGTGCCGCCGCCGCACTCCAGGCTGCACTGGCCCGAGACGCAGACCTCACCCGCCGGGCAGCTCTTGCCGCAGGCGCCGCAGTGGGCGCGGTCGGTAGCCGTGTCAACGCAGCGGCCCTCGCACGGCTCCAGCCCCGCAGGGCAGCCGGCTTGGCCGCCGCCTGCCGCGGCCGTGGTCGCGGGGGTGGTGGCGGCAGTATCGCCCGAGCAGCCCGCCGCACCCAGGCTTGCCGCCGGCGCCAGCAGAGCTGCCAGCACCGCCGCACCAGCCGCCGCGCCGCGCGCGCCGCTGCTACGCACACTGGTCGTCCGCATCGTCATCTGCTTCACCCTCCGTTTGCCGCTGGCACCGGGCCAGAGATCCCCGGCCCGAAGGATACCAGGCTCAGCTCTGCGCCACCCGCAGATCGAACTGCTCGATGCGCTTCATGGCGGTGCTGTTCCGCCTGCGGGTTGGGCGGCTCGCAGGTTGTCGACCACACCCCGCGCTGCTTCCAGCGCGAACGCAGCATCTCTCGGGAAGCTGAGCCCGACAAGCTCGTAGTCCGCCTGCGTCCTCTTGCCTCGGAGCTTGATACCCCACGCCTTGGCGCCGCGCTCCTGGCGCGTGCCGTCCTTCAACGCCGTCCAGACCACCTGGTGCTTGCGGCCGTCCCGCGGGATTTCCACCTCGGGCTTGGTCCTTGCGACGTACCGCGCCGCTGCGTGGAACGCGGCGTAGTACGCGCGGCTGATGGCGCTCCGCTGGCTGGCTTCGTCCGACGATGAGGCAAGCCTCTCTGCCAGAGTGAGGTAGTCCGCCCAGTCGAACATCACCCGAACTCGACGGACACCTCGAGCTTGCCCTGAGCCCTGCCCATGTTGTCGAGCCACCACTCCTCATGGAACCGCTCCAGCGCGGTCGCGGCCGTGCGGCCGTCGAGGCGCGTCTTGACCAGCACGAAGAGCATGGGCTCGCTCTGCGGCGCCTCGGGGTCGTCGAACCGCTCCAAGGCGAGGTCGGCATCGCCTCCGAAGACTTCGCGCACCTTGGCGCAGACCTCCGGCAGGAACAACGCGAGAGATGGCTCGCGCGCGAGGATGTCCTCCGCTCCCGGACGAACCTCGTAGACGCCGCGCTCGACGGCCTCTGCCGTCACCCGCGCGCCGTCCACTGAGAGCAATGTCACGGGACCACCGGGCAGGATCTCGCCGGCCTCCTCCAGCCCTGCACTTGTGGCCGCGGCACCCGAAAAGAAGACCACCCCCCACGCTGCAGACGTCTGGAACGGCGTTTCCTCGGCGCACGAGGTCACCGCCGCCCCTGACGTGAACGTCACGCAGCAGGCCAGCATTGCGGGCAGCAGCGAGATCGGCGGAGGCTCTGCAGAGGCGAGATCACGCGTCATCGAGAACTCCACAGAACGCTAGCACGTCTTGGCCCAGCTCGTCGTGCCAGGCGGCCGCGTGGCCGAAGAAACCGCGCACCAGCCCCTCGTCGAACCTCGGCTCAGTGCGTCCGGGCGTGGTGTTCACGTCCATCGCCACGAACAGGCGGTCGAACGCGGCACCGTCGTTGAACTTGCCCGAGAGCCGCTTGACCGTCGCGATCGTGTTGGTGACCTCGGGATCGCCGCCAAACTGCCGCTCGATCTGGACGGCCGCCCGCCAGTCCCACTCGAAAGGCGCCTGACCCGCCCAGCGCGGAGGAATCGCCAGCAGCTTGCGGGCCACGGAATCCATGGCCGCAGCGGGCATCTCCCGTAGCAGGCCTTCCTGGAGGGCGGCGATCCGGTGGGCGCGCGCCTCCAGGAAGTCAAGCGCGTGCGACAGCAACTCGCCGCCATCCTGGCAGAAATCCGCGAGCGAAGGTCGCCCGTGGTTCGGATCCCGAGGCTGGCGGTACTCGAAGTCGACGCTCTCGCTTCGGACGAAGACGAGCCGCGTCGCGTCAGCCGAGCACAGCCCGATGCGCGCGTGCACGCCGGAGGGCCCGACCTCGTTGAACGGCAGCGGCAGGTAGTCGTCTCTTCCCAGTGCCTTCGCGAACGCCCCGAAGTTCGCCGCGGAGGCAGGACGATCTGTCCCGGTCACGAAGACGCGGGCCAGGTAGCGGAGCACAACATCGTACATGACGGGCCCGAGAGTAGGGGAGCGGCTTGGAGGGGGCAAGGGCGCTGGCCGACCGGATCACGGCGATCACGGTATCTCTACCGGGCAGAGCGGTGCGGCCCCCATCGGCCCGCGCCTCTACCCTCCCGCCCCCGATCCTGGCAAGCTGCGGCTAGCCGCCCCCACGCGGGCCGGCGCGGAGCGGCGCGGGACCGCCCGGGAACCGAGGAGCCAACCTGGTAGGTATGGGTAGGAGTAGGTAGGATATGGTGCGCTAATGTAGTTGCCGCCTTCCAACCTGTTCCCCCTCGCCCCCTTTCGGTTCTTCTACACGCCACCCACGGCCAAGGGATCGAGACACCCCGGAAGCGGCCCGTTCCAGACGGCGTGCCAGCCCTCCTGGAGGGCAGGTATGACGTCGCAACTCGGGTGGCCGGCTAGAACGCATCGGTGTCGCAGTAGCCAGTCGGGCTCGTGGCGGATCTTCGTGCTCCTCAGCCCCACGAATGCACCATCGTCGTCGAATCCCTTCGCCTCGATGAGCACGCGCAGGCTTGCCGCGAAGTCGATGCCCCCACCGGAACCGTCCGGACGGTCTCGCCACGCATGGAAGAGAGCCAAGAGATCGATCTCCTTGCGGTCCGGCGCACTCTCCTTGCGGTCCCTCGCATTCGAGGGAACAAGCGGGTTGAACTCGACAGTGACATGCTCCTCGTCCTGGAAACACTGGAGGAGCCGGATCTCAAGTGGGTATCCTGACTGGCCGATTGCCTTCTTTACATCCTCCGGCGCAATCCCAGAGGGAGGTGCCTGCTCGCGACGACTGGCGTTCATGCACCTCCAAGGTGCCACCTGGCGTGCTTTCGATCAAGCGCATCTCGTCGGGCGGCAGCGCCCCCAGCTGGCCCGACCTCGGCGACCTTGACCAACCCGGCTCTGCGTGCATGCGCGTTCGGCCCGGAGACCGCCGCCGAAGAGGGCCCACCTTCGTCAACGCCGACACGCACCAGGTGGCCGTCGCGGTTGGTCGCGCGCTGAGCCGTCTCCCCGCCCTTGGTGAGCGGCCGGGAAGCCCGTCGTCTCGCCCGGCGCCATGCCCTCCTTCCGCGGTGTGCTCGGGCTGCCGCCCCGCCCCAGCGGGCCCCCACCGTTGATCCCAGCCCGCCGCAGCCCTACCCTGCGGGGCAGCCGAGATGCCCACCAAGCGCGCCGTCCTCGATCTCCTCGCCCGCGACGACCTGGTTGCCGTCGCAGACCGCTTCCAGATCGAGGTGACCGACCGCCGGGCAAAGGCGGCCCTGCTCGATGCCATCGCCAGCTCGAAGAAGGCCACCTTGCCCGAGATCCTCGCGGCCTTCACGAGGGACGGGCTCAAGCTCGTGTGCCGGGGGCTGGGTCTCGACGACAGCGGCAAGG
>JACQWT010000400.1 GCA_016209145.1 Deltaproteobacteria bacterium
ACCCCAACCCCGTCCCGAAGGGACGGACTTACGTCCTCGGCCCGGCTCCTCACGTACAGGAGTACGCTCCGGGCCGGGCCTCCGGGCGCGCTCATGCGCGCAGCCCCGCCTGACGAGCCGGCTGGGAGAATGCGTGAACGCGTACCTTTGCCGGGACCCTGGGCCGGGCCACGGGAGAAACCGGTCGAAGCCTGGTCGGAACATTGCGCCCCTGGCGCCGAACTACGTTATGCTGCCCGGCGCTGACCCGCGCGCCTCCGCCCGGCGGGGGACGAGGACCACGGCTTGAACGAGTACACCCGCCGCGAAGAAATCCGCTGGATCTTGGTCACGGTGGCCGTCCTCGTGCTGTCGGTGGCCATCGCCATCGTGCGCTTGGTCCTGGCGCAGGGGCCGATGGTGGCCGACCCCAAGGCCATCGAGGCCGGTCAAGCGGCGCGCAAGGCGGCCGACGACTACCAGAAGTGCGGCACGGCGGCGGAAAAACTGAGCCAGGAGCTGGGGATCTTCAATAGGCGCCACAAGACCGCCGTCGAGAACGCGGAGAAGGCGGCCGAGCAGGATCGGGTGGTACGGCGGCTCCCCAAGGCCGAGCCCCCCAAGCCACAACTGCGCTGGAAGATCGCGCAGAACGTGCACAAGCAGGCCAAGGCGCTCGATGAGTGCCGGGAGCCGACCGAGGAGGCGACCGGTGCGGACGAGGACGCCAAGCGGGCGTGGGACGCGGTGACTGCCGCCGCGCGCCTCAAGGCGCCCGTCAAGGCCGACAAGAAGGCCGAGGAAACGAAGACGGCCAGGCTGCACGATCTGTTGGCCGACGCGCCGCTCGACAAGCTCAAGGCGCAGGTGGACGACGCCACGAAGAAGCTCGGCGCCGCCGCGGAAGCCGCCCAGAAGACGGCCGAGACGAAGAAGGTGCAGGCACCCCTGCCGGACGGGCTGTTCCCCATGGGCGCGGCGATTGGCGTGGGCGTGGGGGTGGCGCTGGCGGCGCTGATCATCAGCTACGTCAGCGTCCGCTCTGCCTCGATGCGGCGCGCGCGCACGCTCGTGGCGCTGCGGCGCTTCGCCAACACGCCCGAGGCGGGTCTGCAGGCGGCGGCGATTGTGCGACTCGCGGCCCACCACAACGGCGGCGAGCCCGGCATGGTGGTCGGCTCGGCAGTGGGGGGTTTGCTCGCGGCGCTGATCTTCCCGAGCCTGTCCATCGAGCCGGACACCTACCTGGGTGACCTGTTCGTAGCCGGCTCGATGGGGGGGCTGCTGGTGGGGCTGGCCGGCCAGTGGCTGGTGCGCTCGGTGGCGGGCCAGTCTCGCTGGCGCGAGCGAGCCAAGGAGCTGGGCGAGATCGAGAAGCCGACCATCCCGGTCGTGCTCGTGCTGGGCGGGGTCACGCCTGGTCTGGAGAAGCAGTTCCTGCGCTACTTCGATGGTCTTCCCCCGGCCGACGCTGCCGTCGTGGTCCAGAAGCTGGCGGCCCAGGCCGAGGAGCAGATCCTGGCCGCCGCCGGGGCCGGCCGGGCCATGGCGCCCGCCGCCGCGCCGCCGGGCGGGGGCGCCTGGGGCGCTGGGCCGCCCGGGGCGGCCGCTCCAGGCGGCTACGCCCCGACGCAGTGAGGGGGGGCAGGCGCTTCACGGAAAGGCGAGCGACACCTCGGCCAGGAACGTCCGTCCGGGCTGGCGCATCGTGGAGCTGGCGAACGTCTCGTCCACCGGCACCGCCCACTGCCAGTCGAATAGGTTGTACACGCCGACGACATAGCGGATCCCGTGATCGGGAGATCCTCCCGAGAGCGCCAGATCGGCGACCACGGCCCAGCCGGTCGCCTCGCTGCTGTCCAGGCTAACGCGTCGGGGCGCCTCGAGCGCGGCGCGCGCGGCGACCGTGGCGAGATCGGGCACGACCGGCACCACGGCGCGCAGCCCGGCCAGGTGCTCGGGCGCGTTGACGAGGCGCGGATTGGCGGCGCGCTGGGGATTGTCGGGATCGAGGTAGCGCGCCTGCTGGAGCCCGTAGAAGCCCGCCAGCATCCAGCCCCGGCGCCACTGGCGGCGGATCTCCAGCTCGCCCCCCATGGCCAGCACCGGGTCGTCGCTGTTGACGTACCGGATGACGTCGCTCTTGCCCGGCACGAGCTCGGTGTCGACGATGTCCTCGACGAAGCTCGCATGCGCCGCGCCCGTCACGGACCAGTCCCGGGCGAAGTGCTGCGTGTACTCGATCTCGTTCGACACGATCGACTCCGGGCCGAGGCCGGTCGCCCCGACCTGGGAGACGCCGTTGTCCTCGTAGTACTGCTCGTAGATGCTCGGCGCGCGAAAGGCGCGGCCGCTCATGAGCTTGAGCACACCTCCCGGCACGGGTTTGAAGATCAGCGCCCCGCGCGGCACCACGATGGGCCCGAGCGTGCTGTACAGATCCACGCGCGCGCCGGCCGAGAGGCGGAACCACGCGACCGGCGAGGCATCGAGCAGGGCGTAGGCGGCGCCCAGACCGAAGGACCGCCGCTCGTCGAGGTAGATGCTGCCGGGGATGGGCTGCCCGTCCGGGCCGCGCCCCTCGCCGTACATGCTTACGAGCGGATGGAACTGCCCCTCGCCGCCCGCCACCAGGCGCAGCGCCTCGATGGGCGTGACCACGACGCGGGCCTCGGCTCCGAACCATGCGCCGTTGTACTGCTCGGCCCAGTCGGCACCCTGCGGCGCAACCACGAATCCGTCGTAGGCATAGTGGTTGACGTGGACGCGGGTGAACAGCGCCACGGCGTCGGAGATCCTCGGCTCGAAGCGGATCTCGCCGAACGTTCGTGCGTCCTTGAGCACGCTGCGCGGATCGCCGAAGCGCGCGGCATACGCGCCAACCGGGACGCGCTGCGCGCGCTCGTGATGGAACCACTGGGCCTCCAGCGGCCCCCACCACACGTGGCCGGCGGTCGTCAGCGCCCGGTGCCCGTCCGCGCCGCCGGCCGTCTGCACGGCCGCCCCACCGGCCGGATCGGTCAGCGCGACCGGGACGCCGATGCCGTCCGAGCGCGAGCCGGACACGCTCGCCCAGGCGCCCGCTTCCGGGCCGAGGCGGTAGCGCAGGCCGGCCCGGGCCCGCGCCACGCCGTTGCCCCAGGTGCCGAAGCTGCCCTGCACGCCGCTCGGCTCGTCCCGCGGGCGCGTGACGAGGTTGACCACGCCCGAGACCGCGCCGGTGCCGTAGAGCAGCGATCCCGGCCCCCGCACGACTTCGATGCGCTCGACATCGTGCAGATCGGCGCGTGCGTCGGTGCCGATGTAGGAGCTGTTGATGATATCGTCGTTGGTCGAGTGCCCGTCGGCCAGCACGAGCAGCCGGTTGCCGTAGTCGTTCGGCTGCCCCAGAGCGCGCACGCCGGCCGAGCTGTAGGCGTAGTCGTTGGAGAGGTACACGCCGCGCACGCCGCGCAGCGCCTCGGCGATGGTGGGGTAGCCGAACGCCCGCAGCTCCTGGCCGTCGATGATCGTGAGCGAGCTCGGCGCGTCGTCGATCTCCTCGGCGTAGCGGGACACCGCGGTCACCTGGTGCAGCGGATCCAACCGCAGACCGCGCAGATCGACCTGCTGTCCGGGCAGGATCTCCACCGTCCGCTCCAGGGGCTTGTAGCCGCGCAAGCTCAGGCGCACGCGCCGCCTGCCCACCATGACGTTCTGGACCACCGCGGGCGTGAAGCCCATCGGCTTGCCGTCGATCTCGACCACCGCCCCACGCTCGTCCGCCTCGACCAGGAGCGAGCCGCTGAGCGGATCGAGCCGGGCGGTCGTATGCACGACCTGCTTGGCGGCCACCAAGACCTGCCGCGCCGCCGCCCGGTAGCCTTCGCGCGTGAAATAGAGGAGGTGGGTCCCGGGCGGCAGCTCGAAGTCGCACGGCGCGCGGCACGCCGCCGGGGCACGTTCGTCCGCGACGTGCACCACGGCGTCGGGCGCGCCCTCGATCGCCACCCGAACGGTGCCGAGGATGCGCCGGAGCGCGAACGGGACCGCGACCTCCTGACCCGTGCCGACCTCGATCTCGCGCGACTCCTCCGGCTCGTACCTGGCAAGCTCGACGAGAATCCGGTAGCGCCCCGGGACCACCGCCAGTGGCCGCGGCGTGCGGCCGCGCGAGCCCAGGTCGCGGCGATCGAGGTAGATGGTCGCGCCGGGCGGCTCGGTCGCCACGCGCAAGACGCCGACGCGGGCCGCGATCTGGGCGATGGCTGCCTCGATCTCGGCGCTGACCGCCGCGTCGGTCTCGCCGACCAGCGCGTCGACGTAGTAGCGATGGGCGTCGGCGAAGCGCCCCATGCGCGCGTAGGTGCGGGCGACGTTGTAGACAACGTTGCGGTTGGGGACGAGCCGGCCCGAGAGCAGGAAGTGCTCCAGGGCGCAGGGGTAGTCGCCCTTCGCGTAGCACTGCGCGCCGCGCTCGAAGTGCAGATCCGCCTCGTCGGCGAGGCCGTCGGCCTGCGCCCCGGGGCTCGCCCCCGCGAGCAGCACCGCGAGCACGGCGGCAGCGAGCCAGGGAACGCGCCACAGGACGCGGGCGGGTTGGCCGAGCACGGGGAGGATTGTGGCACGCCTTCTGCCGGCCGCCAACCTCGCTCCGCGAGCCGGGGTAGCGCGCCATCAGCGCGTAGGCGCTTCCGGCCGTTCCAGCGACAACTTCTTGTTCGGAGGGGCAAAGGGCAAGGGGCAAGGGAAGAACGAGCGCGTGCAACGTGGCGAACAGCGCAGCCGAAGGCCGCACCGCCCCTTGCCCCTTGCGGCCGAGCATTCAAAGTCTTGCCCGAATCGGTATCAACTTCGCCGCCAAGGGACCATGGTGCCTCTCCGCTCGCCTCCGCTTGAGCTCGGCTGGCGCTTGGGCAACGCTCTCCTCGTGCGTGTGGTCCATCCGAGTCGAGTCCTCCTCGCCGGATCGCTGGTCGTGTCGCTCTTGGCGTGCGGGGGGAGCGCGATCCCCGGCCCGCAGAGGCGCGATACTCGGCCCGAAGGGCGCCCGGCGGCTAGCTCGGCCACGGCCGAGATTGCGTGCGGGGGCGCCCACAAGGTCGAGTGCGAGACGGCGTGCAAGCTCGGATCCATGAACGCGTGCGTCGTGCTCGCGATCGAGCTCACGAAACACGCGATTCCGTCTCGCAACTACGGTCGAGCAGTCGAGCTCCTCGACGCCGCTTGCGAAAAAGGGGACGCGCGCGGCTGCTTCGAGTTGGGACGAAGGCTCGCGACGTTTCGGGCTGCGCCACATGGACACCAACGCGCCGTGGAGATCTTCGAGTTGGCGTGCGACAAGGGCCATGCGGCCGCCTGTGGCGAGCTGGGCAACGCTCGCATACTGGGTCGCGGCGCTCTCGGCGATCCGACGGCGGCGAAGGCCCTGTTCGAACGTGGGTGCGACGGAGGCGACTCGCAGGCGTGCGCGTGGCTCGCGGAGCTGTACTTCGCGGGGGACGGCGTGGTCGAGGACGCCGCGAAGGCGCAGGAGATTCTCGAGAAGAGCTGCAGCGCGGGTGGGGCCGCGGCGTGCGACACGCTCGGATGGAACCTCGAGCATGGCCTCGACATGCTCGTCGACATGCGACGCGCGGTGAAGCTCTACCACGAGGCATGCAAAGGCAAGTTCGCGAAAGGATGCACCAACCTCGCGTGGGCGTACTCGCGTGGATACGGCGTCGCGCTGAACCGAGAGAAGGCGTACGAGCTCGATCAACGCGCGTGCTTCGCCGGGGATATGTGGGGATGCAGCAATGTCGGCGCGGCGCTTCTCCGGGGTGCGGGCGTCGAGAAAAACCCCGAGGCTGCGACCGAGTACTTCGCCGATGCCTGCCTCGACGGCGCTGCGCGCGCATGCTCGGCGCTGGCTGGTCTCGTGGAAGAAGTGGGGGCCGGGAAGTCTGTCTTCGCCGAAACGCTCGGGCACCTCGATGAGGCGTGCGCGGCGGGGCGGACCATCGCGTGCTCGTTGCGTGACGACATGAAGAAGAAGCGCGACGGGGGGACTAGTCCCGAGGACGAAGCCGCGCGACACGAGCGCGCGTGCAACGCCGGCAAGATGACGATGTGCATCCACGCCGCTCACGACTACCTGTCTGGTAGTGGAGTTCTGCCGGATGCGGGGAAGTTCGCGTCGTTCGTGAAGCGGGCGTGCGACGGCGGCGACGAGCTCGGGTGCGCGAAATGGAGCTGGGCCCTCAGCGTGGGCTTCAGTACCCACCCCGACCCGGAGCAGGCCGTCAAGCTCGACGAGGACTCGTGCAAAGCGGGGACGGCCATGGCTTGCAATGGGCTCGGTTGGTACTACCGCCACGGCCACGGCGTTGAAGAAGATGCGAAGAAGGCAGCCGCGCTCTTTGAGCGGGCGTGCCCCGAAGATCTCTCTGCCTGCAGCAACCTCGCCCATCTCCTCTACTTTGGGCTCGCCGGCCGCGCGGACCAGGATCGCGCGCTCGCGTGCCAAGAGAAGGCGTGCGAGGACGGAAACACCGGCTCCTTCGACCTCGCGAACATGATCCTTTGGGGACCAAGGCCCGACGAGGCTCGCGCGCGCGACCTCTTCAAGTCGGTCTGCGAGCAGGGGCACGAGCTGTCATGCGCGCGCTTGGAATGGCTCAACGGGAAGCTCTCGAGCAACCTGGTAGATCCAGGCTAGTGCCATGCACCTACCGCCTCCCCACCCGCTACCTGGCAGCAGCCCTGCGGTCCGTCTACGCTCCAGGCGAGGGCGCCGGGCAGCACCGCCAGGCCGAGGGCCGACGGCCGACTGCCGACAAGCCGAGGGCCTACGAGACGGCGGCCGACGCGACGACGGGCGAGGAGCCGAGGGCCAGCTCACCGAGAGGTGGTGGCGCCCGTAGCGCGAGGAGCGCGGTGTCGCCGGCGCTCGCGCCGGCGGCCCTACGAGTCCCTGCCGGCCTGGCCAAGATCGCGTACAATCCCGGTGTCGCGCCGCACGGCCGGCGGAGGCGGCTCAACCGGGAGAGGGAAAGATGAACAGCAGGACGACGCAGGAGCGGATGGGGCGGTGGGCGATCGTCGCGTTCGGGGCAGCGCTGGCGTGGGCCGGCGCGTGCTCGGGCGGGGTGGCCGAGACCTCCCCCGGCGCGCCGTCGACGACGGCTGGCGCAGGAGGCGCTGCGGGTTGTCCCGCGGGCCTGACCGCCTGCGCCGACCACTGCGTGGCGACCAAGACCGACCCGGCCAACTGCGGCGGCTGCGGCGTATCCTGCGCCGAGGGCGAGGTGTGCTCGGCCGGCCAGTGCGCCGTGCAGTGCGCGGGGGGCACAACCCAGTGCGGGGCGAGCTGCGTCGATCTCGAGCTCGACCCCGCCCACTGCGGCCAGTGCAACCACGGCTGCGGCGACGGGGAGGTGTGCTCGGTCGGCCAGTGCGGCGTCTCGTGTCTGGGCGGCACGACGCACTGCGGCGGCGCGTGCGTGGACACCACGCTCGACCCCGCCCACTGCGGCGGCTGCGACCTGGCCTGCGCCGAGGGCGAGGTGTGCTCGGCCGGCCAGTGCGGCGTCGACTGCCTGGGCGGATCGGCCAAGTGCGGCGAAATGTGCGTGGATCTCGCCCTCGACCCGGCCAACTGCGGCGGCTGCGGCAACGTCTGTCCCTCGGGCCAGATCTGCTCGGCCGGGGGCTGCAATCTGAAGTGCTCGGGCGGGAGCATCAAGTGCGGGGCCAAGTGCGTCGACACCGAGTCCGACCCGGCCAACTGCGGCGGCTGCGGCGTCGTCTGCGGACCGGCCGAGCTGTGCTCGGCCGGCCAGTGCGGTCTCAAGTGCCTGGGGGGCACCACCAAGTGCGGTGTCGAGTGCGTCGACACCGAGTCCGACCCGGCCAACTGCGGCGGCTGCGGCCTGGGCTGCGAGACGGGCGAAGTCTGCGCCGTACAGCTCGACCCGGCCAACTGCGGCGGCTGCGGGACGGCCTCCGGGCAGGGCCAGGTCTGCTCGGGCGGCCAGTGCGCCGTGGCCTGCATGGGCGGCGCGGTCAAGTGCGGCGGCAAATGCGTCGATCTACAGCTCGATCCGGCCAACTGCGGCGGCTGCGGCCTGGCCTGCGGCCCCGGGGAAGTCTGCTCGGCCGGGCAGTGCGCGCTGACCTGCCTGGGGGGCACGACCAAGTGCGGCAGCAAGTGCGTGGACCTACAGCTCGATCCGGCCAACTGCGGCGGCTGCGGCCTGAGCTGCAACGCGGGCGAAGTGTGCGCCGCGGGCAAGTGCGCCCTGGCCTGCGTCGGGGGCAGCAGCAAGTGCGGCGGCAAGTGCGTCGACTTGCAGGCCGACCCGGCCAACTGCGGCGGCTGCGGCGTCCTGTGTGCGCCCGGGCAGCTCTGCTCCAAGGGCCAGTGCAGCTTGTCCTGCGGCGGCGGCACGGTGGCTTGCGGCGGCAAGTGCGTCGACACGGGCTTCGATCCGGTCAACTGCGGCTCGTGCAGCAACACCTGCGGCAAGGACCAGGTATGCCAAAACGGCGCCTGCAAGGGCACGGCCTGCCTGCCGAACAGCAAGGAGCTGTGCTACTCGGGGCCGCTCAACACGCTGGGCGTGGGGACCTGCAAGGCGGGGAGCAAGACCTGCAACCCGCAGGGCACCGCCTATGGCGCGTGCACGGGCGAGGTGCTGCCGGCCAAGCAGGAGGACTGCAAGAACAACGCCGACGACGACTGCGACGGCGTGGTCAACCAGGGCTGCTTCCTCAAGAGCTGCAAGGGTCTGCTCGATGCCGACCCGAGCGTCAAGAGCGGGACCTACAAGCTGGACGTGACCGGCGGCGATCCGGGCGACGCCTTCGACGTCTACTGCAACATGACCGACTACGGGGGTGGCTGGACGCTGGTGCTCAAGGCCGGCCTCGGCGCGGACCTGGCGACCGTAGACCGCGCGGGCGAATCCAAGCCCTTCCCCACCGACCCGAACCAGCCGGGCAACGGCGTGCTGCAGAAGATGAGCGACGCGCTCATCAACCAGATCCGCACGAGCGCCGGCGCCAAGATCGGCTACTGGGTGACCACGCCGGGCAGCGGCAGCGGCAAGTACGGCGCCGAGATCTTCCACCGCGCGGACTGCGAGTTCCACATGAACCAGATCGCCGGCCAGGTGAAGCAGACGAGCTGCCACAATTGGACGATCGTCTACTCCGACAACCCGGTCTGGTCGAACGGCTCCCACTGGCACGACAGCGACACGCCCTGCTACTCGTGGGCCTTCGGCTACGCCAACACCCTGTCGTGCCACGAGGACGGCAGCGACCTCGGCACGCACTGCCCCGGCTACAGCCCCTTCCACCGCGGCTGGTGCGCCACGCAGGCCTGGGGCATGGTCTACGTCCGGTAGCGCCGCCCACGGCCGGCACGTTCGTTGCTCCCCGCGAGCCGCGGCGGTACGCTCCCATTGGATCGATGGACGGCTCGGGCCCACAGTCCGTGATGATTGGCAAGTACCGGCTGCTCGCCGAGCTCGGGCACGGCGGGATGGCGCAAGTCTATCTGGCCGTTGCCAGCGGCGTGGCCGGCTTCAACAAGCTCGTCGTCATCAAGCTCATCCGCGCCGAGCTGGCCGAGGATCCCGACTTCGTCCGCATGTTCCTCCAGGAGGCGCGGCTCGCCGCCCGCCTCAACCATCCCAACGTGGTGCAGACCAACGAGGTCGACCACGACGGCAGCCGCTACTTCATCTGCATGGAGTACCTGGAGGGCCAGACGCTCGGCCGCGTACTCAACCGCATGGGCCGCGAGCCCGCGCTCTTGCCCCTCGGCCACCAACTGCGCCTCGTGGCCGACGCCCTGGCCGGCCTGCACTACGCCCACGAGCTGCGTGACTTCGACGGCGCCACGCTCGGCATGGTGCACCGGGACATCTCGCCACAGAACATCTTCGTGACCTATGCCGGCCAGGTCAAGGTCGTCGACTTCGGCATTGCCAAGGCGCGACATTCCATCGTGCAGACGCAGGTCGGAGAGCTCAAGGGCAAGCCCGCCTACATGGCGCCGGAGCAGGCCCGCGGCGAGCCGGTGGACCGCCGGGCCGACGTCTTCTCCGTCGGCATGATTCTCTGGCAGATCGCCACCGGCCAGCGGCCCTACTGGGACCTGCCCGACGCGGCGGTGATCCCGAGGATCTCGCGGGGGGAGATCCCCGCGCTGGGCGCCGAGGCGGAGGCGATCCCGCCGCGCCTCCGGCAGATCATCGAGAAGGCGATCGCGCCGCGCCCCGAGCAGCGCCACGGCTCCGCCGCCGAGCTGCAGGCCGACATCGAGGCGTTCTTGGAGGAGTCCGGCTCGCGCGCAAGCTGCCGCGAGATCGGCGGAATGGTGGGCGAGCACTTCGCGCGGGAGCGCGCCCGGATCCAAGCGATCATCGAGCAGCAGCTCGGCAAGGAGGTCCTCGACGGCCAGGAGATCGTTCTGCCCAGCATCACAGCGGACCGGAGCAGCGAGACGGGCCGTTCGATGTCCTCCGTCAGCGACGAGCCGACCATACCGGAAGGCCGCACGGCAGCGGCCGCGGCGCCGCCCGCTGGCGACACGGCCTCGGTCGGCTATGCCGGCTCGATCGGGCGGGGCAGAGACAAGCTCGGCCGCGGACCCCTCTGGATCGCGGCTGCCGGCGCCGTGGCTCTCGGCGGAGCGCTCGCCGCCCTGGCCTTCTGGCCCCGCTCGCCGGAGCCGTCCCGTCCGGGCTCGTCCGCCCCTTCCCGCGCGCCCTCGGCAGCGACGTCGGCGGGCAGCGCCGCGACGGCCCCGGCCGGCACGGCGTCCCCGGCGGCGGCGTCGGCCAGCGCCGCGCCGGCAGTGCCGGCCTCGGCCGCGAAGCAGCCGCCGAGATCGGTGCGGCCCGCCAGCAAGCCGCCCCCGGCCGCCACGACGACTGGCGGTCCGCTCGACATCCGGACGAAGAGGTAGCTCCTACGGCACCGCGTTCTCGTCGATGAGGCGCATGCCCTCGAGCAGCAGGGCCTCGGGCGAGGCGTCGATGCGCTTGCGGCGGGGCACGAACTCCGGATCGACCTGGAAGGAGCCCTTGTCGCGCAGGACGAGCAGCCGGTAGAAGGCCACCTCGCCCGTGGCATCGCCGCAGACGGCGTCGACGATCTGGCCCTCCTTGAAGTGCACCTCGCCGTTGCACTCGCCCGACTTGACGTGCAGGGCGCAGGTCTTGCGCCCGTGCCACAGCACCTGGACGATGTCGGGCAGACCCATCTCGCTGAGCGAGCCGCTCACGCCGCGCGGGGCGATGGCCGCCGCCTTCTTCTCCAGAAGCTGCATGAGCTTGGCGACGAGCACTTCGACCGGCGTCGTCTTGGCGACGTAGTCGTCGGCGTCGAGATCGAAGGCCCGCTGCGCCGTGCGCCGGCCCGTGCGCGAGGAGTAGAAGACCCAGCATGCCTCGCTGTCGCGCCCGCTCAGGGCCACCTCGGCGCGCAGATGCAGGCCCGCGTCGGCCTTGTCGAGATCGACCTCGCTCACGACCATGGCGAAGCGGCGCGCCTCGAGGGCCTTGCGCGCCTCATCGGCGCTCGACGCGATCTGCACGAGGAAGCCCTGCTCGGCCAGCCGCAGGTGCAGCACCATCGTGTCCTCCGGATCCGGATCGACCAGGAGCACGGCCGTCCGGTCGGCGAGCAGGTCGGTGACGATCTTCTCTCCGGTGATCGCCTCGCGCAGAAGCTGCACCACGTTGGCGTCGAAGATCGTGCCCGCGCGATCCTCGATCACGTCGAGCGCCTCTTCCGGCCGCATCGTCTTGCGGTAGGCGTTGCGGGAGTTCTGCGTCAGATCCGCGTACGCGTCCGCGACCGCCAAGAGCCGCGCGCCGAGCGGGATCTCCTTGCCGGGCATGCCCGCCGGAAACCCCTTGCCGTCGACGCGCTCGTACATGCGGCAGAGCGCCGCCTGGGTCTGCTCCGGCAACCCCACCGAGCTCATGAGCTGCTGCGGCAGGCCCGCGAGCTTGCGCGCGGCCACGGTGTGGCTCTCGAAGTCGGCGACGTTGAGCGCGGTAAGATGATGGTGCCCCATCTTGCCCAAGTCGTGCAGGTAGCCGGCCATCACGAGCGGACGGGCCTGCGCCGGGGCCATGCCCATGCGCTCGCAGGTGGCCGCCACAAGCCTGGCGACAAGCGCCGAGTGCCCCCGGAGCTCGCGACGCTCGTTCTCGATGACGCTGACCAGCACGCGCAGCGTCTCCAGGCAGCGGTCGTCCCCGCTCCCGGCCGCCGGCTCCGCCGGCGGCGGCTCGGGCCGCATGAAGAAGGGCACCAGCGTGGGCGGGCGCACCTGCCGCGGCAGCGTGCCGGCTCGGTCTTCGTCGTCCTGGGCCGGCGGAGCCGGCGAGGCCGCCGGCCGGCGAGCCGCCTTGCCGCCGAAGGCCGACGAGCCTCGCGGCGCCTCCTGGACCGCACCCCCCAGCCCCAGCTTGACCGCACCCAGCGAAACGTCCGGATCGAGATCGAGCGGCGGCGCGTCCACGCGCGGCGGCGCCGGGACCGCAGGCGCCACGGCGGCCGCGGCCGCCGCGGGCGCCAGCTCCTCCTGTGCCGCCAGCTCGTCGCCGGCGAGCGCGAAGCCCATGCCCGGATCGGTCTTTCCTGCCGGCCGGGCCGGCTCGGGCTCCGGCGCCGCGACGGGCGCTGGAGCCGGAGCCCGCGCCCTCGCCCCGGCCGGCGCGGGCGGCGTAGCCCTGGCCCCTTCGGCCGCCGGCCGCGGCGCGTCGATGCCGCTCGGCGGGCTGCTCGGCATGTCGCCCCGGAAGGTGGCCCCGCCGGCGGCCGGCGCCTCCTCGGCCGCCTCGCGGTCGCGCTCCAGGAAGGGATCGTCCGCCAGCAGGTCGGCGATGTCGCTGACCTTCGACCGCAGCAGCTTGGCGAACGCGCCCTTGTCGCCGAGGTAGGCCCGCGCGATGGCGGCGCTGACGGCCGCCGGTCGCGCCACCAGCGGCCGCACCTGGCGCACGCCGGCGGCGAGTCTGACCTCGTCCAGGGCGGCAAGGTCGTCCGGATCGGGAGTCGCCACCACCAGCCGTGCCGCGCGCGCGTCGAACACCAGGGGCACCACGCGGTACATCTCGGCCACTTTCTTGGGCACGAGCTTGAGCAGCCGCGGATCGACCCGCGCCTTGCTCAGGCTGTCGGTGCTCACGAACTGGGTACCGTGCACCGTGGCCACGTACTTGAGCAGCTTCTCCTCGGTCAGGATGCCGATCGACAGCAGCGCCTCCTCCACGCGCATGTCGGCCACCTCCGCGTGGCCCACGGCGCGCCGGTGCTCCTCCTGCGTGATCCGGCCGTCCGCCAGGAGCCGGTCGGCGATGCGCTGGTTGAGGGCTTGAGGGGAGGACACGGCCTGGTCCGCTGTGCTCCCTACTCCTCGTTCGCCGCAGCCAGCGACACGGCACCGGAGGCGGGCGGCGGCAACGGCAGCGGCAGCCCGGGCTCCTGCTCGTCGATCACGACCTTGAGCCGCTGATAGGCGCCCAGGCCCGTGCCGGCAGGAATGAGGCGCCCCATGATCACGTTCTCCTTCAAGCCGCGCAGGTTGTCGGTCTTGCCACAGATCGACGCCTCGGTCAGGACCTTGGTCGTCTCCTGGAACGACGAGGCGCTGATGAAGGAGTCGGTCGAGAGGCTCGCCTTGGTGATGCCGAGCAACAGGGGCTCGGCCGTGGCCGGACGGCCGCCGCGCGAGAGCACCTTCTCGTTCTCGGCCTCGAAGAGGTTCTTCTCGACCTGCTCGTCGACGAGGAAGCTGGTGTCGCCCACCTCCTTGATCCGCACGCGGCGCAGCATCTGCCGGACGATCACCTCGATGTGCTTGTCGTTGATGGAGACGCCCTGCAGCCGGTACACTTGCTGGATCTCGTTGACGAGCCAGCCGGCGAGCTCCCGCTCACCCTTGACGCGCAATATGTCGTGCGGATTGGGCGGGCCGTCCTGCAGCGGCTCACCCGGACGCACGCGATCGCCGGGCTGGACCTGGAGGTGCTTGCCCTTGGGGATGAGGTACTCACGCGCCTGCTCGGGCATGAGGCCGCCATCGAGCGTGAACGGCGTGACCACGATCTTGCGCTTGCCCTTGGTATCCTTGCCGAAGGCGACCTCGCCCTAGATCTCCGAGATGATGGCGTGGTCCTTGGGCTTGCGCGCCTCGAACAGCTCGGCCACCCGCGGCAGCCCGCCGGTGATGTCCTGGACCTTGGCGGTGTCGCGCGGCATCTTGGTCACGACCTCGCCCGCCTCCACGATGTCGCCCTCCTGCGCCACGATATACGCACCGACCGGCAGGAGGTAGCGGGCGTCGAGCTCGCCGCCCGGCAGCCGCAGGGTCTCGCCCGAGTCGGGATCCTTCAACGTGATGCGGGGGCGCAGATCCGCGGCCTTGGACTCGATGACCACCTTGGCGGAAAGGCCCGTCACGTCGTCGACCCGCTCCTGGAAGCTCACGCCCTCGACCAGGTCGCCGAACTCCACACGCCCCGCCACCTCGGTGAGAATGGGCGTGGCGAACTGGTCCCACTCGGCCAGAAGCTGCCCCGATTTCACCCGCTCGCCATCCTTGACCTTGAGCTCGGCACCGTAGACCAGGCGGTTGTGCTCGCGCTCGCGGCCCGTGTCGTCGACGATGACGAGCTCGCCGTGCCGGTTCATCACCACCATGCGCCCGTCGCGCCGGGTCTGGATGACGGCGCGCACGAGCCGGATCGTGCCCTCGGTGCGCGCCTCGAGGTAGCTCGCCTCCACCTTGCCGCGCGCGGCCGCGCCGCCGATGTGGAAGGTGCGCATGGTAAGCTGCGTGCCGGGCTCGCCGATGCTCTGCGCCGCGATGATGCCGATCGCCTCGCCGATGTTCACCCGGTAGCCACGCGCGAGGTCGCGGCCGTAGCACATGGCGCACACCCCGCGCCGCGCCTGGCAGGTGAGCACGGTGCGAATCGCCACCTCCTCGATGCCGGCCTCCTCGATCTTCTTGACCGCGACCTCGTCGAGCTCGGTGTTGGCCCCGACGAGCACCTCGCCGGTGAGCGGATCGATGACGTCCTCCAAGGCCACGCGGCCGAGGATGCGCTCGCCCAGGGGCTGGATGACCTCGCCGCCCTCCTCCAGCTTGGTGACGCGGATGCCGTCCAGGCTGCCGCAGTCGACGTCGGTCACGGTGCAGTCCTGCGCCACGTCCACCAGCCGGCGCGTGAGGTACCCCGAGTTGGCGGTCTTCAGGGCCGTGTCGGCCAGGCCCTTGCGCGCCCCGTGCGTCGAGATGAAGTACTGGAGCACGCTCAGACCCTCGCGGAAGTTGGCCGTGATGGGGGTCTCGATAATCTCGCCCGAAGGCTTGGCCATCAGCCCGCGCATGGCGGCGAGCTGACGGATCTGCTGGGTGGAACCGCGCGCGCCCGAGTCCGCCATGATGAAGATCGGGTTGAAGCTCGGCTCGATCGACTCCTGCCCCGAGTCGGGGTCGACCACGCGCTCCTTGCCGATCTCAGTCATCATCTCGCCGGTGACGCGGTCGGCAACGCCGGCCCAAATGTCGACGATCTTGTTATAACGTTCGCCGTCCGTGATGAGCCCTTCCTGGTACTGCTCGACGACCTTCTCGACCTCGCCCTGTGCCTCGCCGAGAAGCTCCGCCTTCTTCTGCGGGATCACCATGTGGTCCATGCAGATGGAAATGCCGGCCTCCATCGCGTGGGCAAACCCCATGGTCCGCAGCCGGTCGGCGAGCAGCACCGTCTGCTTGTTGCGGTGCTGCCGGTAGCAGATGTCGATCAGCCGCGACAGGGCCTTCTTGTCCAGCGTCTTGTTGACGTGATCGAAGCTCGATCCCGGCGGGAGCACCTCGCTCACGAGCACCCTTCCGACGGTGGTGTCCACCAGTTGCCGGCGCGGCCGGCCGTGCTCGTCCAGGACGGGACGATCGTGCTCGTCGATGAGCGGCACCCGCACCTGGATGCGGGCGTGCAGGGCCACCTCGCCCGCGTCGTAGGCCATGCGCACTTCCTTGCGCGAAGCGTAGACGTCGCGAAGCTGTCCGACGAGCCTGCCCCGTTTGTCGAGCTTGAGCGTGCCCGCCTGGTAGGAACCCTTGAGGAACTTGCGCTCGCGCGTGGCGTAGTAGAGGCCGAGCACGATGTCCTGGGTGGGGTTGATGATGGGCCGGCCGCTCGCGGGCGAGAGGATGTTGTTGGTGCTCATCATCAGAACGCGCGCTTCCATCTGCGCCTCGATCGACAGCGGGATGTGTACGGCCATCTGGTCGCCGTCGAAGTCGGCGTTGAAGGCGGTGCACACCAGCGGGTGCAGTTGGATCGCCTTGCCCTCGATCAGCACGGGCTCGAATGCCTGGATCCCGAGCCGGTGCAGCGTGGGCGCGCGGTTGAGCAGCACGGGGTGCTCGGTGATCACCTCCTCCAGGATGTCCCACACCTCGGGACGCTCCTTCTCCACCATCTTCTTGGCGCTCTTGATGGTGGTGACGTAACCCTTCTCTTCCAGCTTGTTGTAGATGAACGGCTTGAACAGCTCGAGCGCCATGATCTTCGGCAGCCCGCACTGGTGCAGCTTCAGCTCCGGGCCCACCACGATCACCGAGCGGCCGGAGTAGTCGACGCGCTTGCCCAGCAGGTTCTGCCGGAAGCGGCCCTGCTTGCCCTTTAGCATGTCGCTCAGACTCTTCAGAGGCCGCTTGTTCGGCCCGGTGATGGTCTTGCCCCGCCGGCCGTTGTCGAAGAGGGCGTCGACCGCCTCCTGGAGCATGCGCCGCTCGTTGCGGATGATGATCTCGGGCGCGTTGAGCTCCTGCAGGCGCCGGAGGCGGTTGTTGCGGTTGATGACGCGCCGGTACAGGTCGTTCAGGTCGCTCGTCGCGAAGCGGCCCCCGTCCAAGGGCACGAGCGGCCGCAAGTCCGGCGGCAGCACGGGAATGACGCCGAGCATCATCCACTCGGGCCGGTTGCCGCTCTCGCGGAAAGCCTCGACCACCTTGAGCCGCTTGGCCAGCTTCTTGCGCTTCGCCTCGCTCGTCGCGGCGCGCATCTCCTGGCGCAGCGTCTCGCTCATCGTGTGGACGTCGACCTGCTTGAGCATCTCGAGGATCGCCTCGCCGCGCATGCCGGCCTGGAACTTGTCGGGCAGCAACTCGCCCCGGGTAAGCGGGGTCTGCAGAGGATCGACGACGATGTATGCCTCGCAGTAGAGCACCCTCTCCAGATCCTTCAACGATATGTCGAGGACGTTGCCGATGCGCGAGGGCAGGCTCTTCAAGAACCAGATGTGCGCCACGGGAGTCGCGAGCGAGATGTGCCCCAGCCGCTCGCGCCGCACCTTCGAGGGAATCACCTCGACGCCGCACTTCTCGCAGACGATGCCGCGGTGCTTCATGCGCTTGTACTTGCCGCAGTTGCACTCGTAGTCCTTGACCGGCCCGAATATCTTCGCGCAGAAGAGCCCGTCCCGCTCCGGCTTGAAGGTCCGGTAGTTGATGGTCTCGGGCTTCTTCACCTCGCCGTGCGACCACTGCCGGATCTTCTCGGGGCTGGCCAGCGAGATGCGGATGGCCGAGAACGAGGTGACTGCTCCGCGGTACCGGCCCGGCCGTCGTCCGGGCCCGCTTCCACCAGCTCCACGTTAAGGCACAGCGACTGCAGCTCCTTGATCAGGACGTTGAAGCTCTCCGGCAGGCCGGGCTCCAGCATGTAGTCGCCCTTGACGATGGCCTCGTACATGCGCGTGCGCCCCTGCACGTCGTCGCTCTTGACGGTCAGGAACTCCTGCAGCGCATACGCGGCGCCGTAAGCCTCCATCGCCCAGACCTCCATCTCGCCCAGGCGCTGGCCGCCGAACTGCGCCTTGCCGCCCAGCGGCTGCTGCGTGACGAGCGAGTAGGGCCCAATGGAGCGCGCGTGGATCTTGTCGTCCACCAGGTGGTGAAGCTTAATCATGTAGACCACGCCAACGGTGACGTCCTGGTGGAAGGCGTCGCCCGTGCGCCCGTCGAAGAGCACCGTCTGCCCGGAACGCGGCAGTCCCGCCATCTCCAGCGAGCGCTTGATGTCCGCCTCGCTGGCCCCGTCGAACACCGGCGTGGACAGGAAGATGCCCGGCCGGCACTTCTCGACCAGGCGATGCAGGTCGGCTTCGGCCAGACCGTCCACGAGGCCGTCGAGCTGGGCGTCACCCTTGAAGATCTCCTTGAGGCGCGCGGCCACCTCGTGGCGACTACGCTCGGCGACCAGCATCTCGTGCACCTGCCGGCCGAGCTCGCGCGCCCCCCAGCCCAAGTGGATCTCGAGGATCTGCCCCACGTTCATGCGGCTCGGCACGCCCAGGGGGTTCAGGACGATGTCAACCGGCGTGCCGTCGGCCATGTAGGGCATGTCCTCGATCGGCACGATGCGGCTCACCACCCCCTTGTTGCCGTGCCGGCCGGCCATCTTGTCCCCGACCTGAAGCTTGCGCTTGATGGCCACGTAGACCTTGACCATCTTGATCACGCCAGGGGGAAGCTCGTCCCCGCGCGAGAGCCGCTCGATCTTGTCGCGGAAGTGCTCCTCGCGGGAGCGCACCATGTCCTCCAGCTCCTGGAGGATCTGCTGCACCCCGGCGGCCTCCGGGACGGCGATCTCGCCCCAGTACTTGCGCGGGATCTCTCCCAGAGCCTCCGCCGTGATGGCCACGCCCTTCGGCAGCCGCACCTTGCCGTGGTCGTCGACGAGCTTCGCGGTCGTGCTCTTGCCCACAAGCAACTCGCGCACGCGGCGGTAGAAGGAATCGCGCAGGATCTTGATCTCCTCGTCGCGGGTGCGCTCGATCCGGGCGCGCTCCTGGTCCTCGATCTCGCGGGCGCGGGCGTCCTTCTCCTGGCCCTTGCGCGAGAAGACGCGGGCGGTGATCACGATGCCGGAGACCCCGGGCGGGACCTTGAGCGAGCTGTCGCGCACGTCGCCGCTCTTCTCGCCGAAGATCGCCCGCAAGAGCTTCTCCTCGGGCGAAAGCTGCGTTTCCCCCTTGGGCGTGACCTTGCCCACAAGGATGTCGCCCGGCTTGACCTCCGCGCCGATGCGCACGATGCCTGATTCGTCGAGATCCTTCAGGGCCTCCTCGCCCACGTTCGGGATGTCGCGCGTGACCTCCTCCTTGCCGAGCTTGGTGTCGCGCGCCACGCACTCGAACTCCTCGATGTGAATCGAGGTGAAGATGTCATCGGAGACGACCCGCTCGGAGAGCAGGATGGAGTCCTCGAAATTGTAGCCCATCCACGGCATGAACGCGACGAGCACGTTCTTGCCGAGCGCGAGGTCGCCGAGGTCCGTCGACGGGCCGTCGGCGAGGATTTCGCCGGCGCGCACCTTGTCGCCCACGTTCACCAGCGGACGCTGGTTGATGCATGTGTTCTGGTTCGAGCGCTGGAA
>JACQWT010000163.1:0-1564 GCA_016209145.1 Deltaproteobacteria bacterium
AGCGCGCGGCGGCCCAGGCCGAGGCCGTAGCCTTCGCCGTTGGCGAAGAGGGTGCCGAAGTTGGGAAGCCACTGGGCCGCGAGATAGTCGAGAGCGTCGCGCAGGCAGCGAGCCGGCTCGGCATGCCAGGCGTAGAAGCCCGACCTCGAGACCTTCAGAGCCCTGCACAGCACCCGGACCGGGAGGGAGGCCTTCTCCGCGGCGATGACGGTGAACCTCACCCGTTCTCTTTCGCGAAGAAGGCCGCGGCTTTTTTTTGGGTATTTCCCGCTCCATACGCAGCTCGCGCACATCCCGGCGCAGCCGCCGCGAGCTCGGATGGTGCGAGCACCGGCATGGCGGGCGGAGCGTAGCCCCCGGAGTTCGCGCCGGCCACTGCGGTGCGCCAGATGGGTGAGCGGCTGGATCACTTTGGCGAGCAGGTCGTGTGCGGCGGGGCAGCTCTGCCGGCCCGCATTCATTGCTACTCCGGCCTGCTCTGTGTAAGCCATGGATGGCAATGACCCCGCTCCGCCTCTGCCTTCTCGCCCTGTGCACCAGCGCCGCGGCCTGCACCGGCCGCGCTGGCGGAGGGGCGCCGCCCGGCTGGCTGGGAGAGCCCGGCACGGGCACCGGCACGAGCATGCCCGCCGCCCCGGCGGCCGGCGGCCCCGTGCCGCACACCGGGCCGGAGCTCTTCGCGTACCTGCGGGCGCGCCGCTACGCTGGTTTCGCCCACGAGCCGGCCGTCCATCCTTCGGCCGCGGAGCACGGCGCCGGCGGGGTGCGGGTGTTCTTCAGCCCCGACCTCGATCGCTCGCTCGCCGAGGACCGGCCGGAGCACCCCGCCGCGGCGGCTGCCGTGGCCGAGCTGTACGGCGCGGGCGGCAAGGAGCTCACGGGCTGGGCCGCGAGCGTCAAGGTCTCCGCGTCGAGCGACGCGGGGCTCGGCTGGTTCTGGTACGAGGTACACAGCACCACGGACGGCGCACACCCGCTGGCGAGCGACCTGGGCGTGGGCCTGTGCACCGGCTGCCACGCGGCCGGAGCGGACTACGTGCTCTCGCCACTTGCCGCCGAGTAGGCACCATGGCCTCCGATCCGCCTCCCTCCGATCCGGGCGAGCAGGCCCCCGGCCCGGTCGCAAAGCCGGCTCGGCCTGGCGTGCTGCGCGGGCTCGTGCGCTGGCTCCAGCGGCTCGTGCTGCTCGGCCTGCTCGCCGGCCTGCTCGGTGCCGCGGGCCTGTGGCTGCTCCTGCGCCACTACGAGCGGGATCTGCCGTCGATCGACGAGCTCCGGCACTACGCCCCGCCGCAGACCACGCGCGTGCTCGCCCGCGACGGCACGCTGCTCGCCGAGCTGTTCGTGGAGCGCCGCACGGTGGTGCGCATCGCCCAGATCCCGCCGGTGGCAAGACTGGCGGTGCTGGCCGCGGCGGACGCCGACTTCTACGAGCACGCGGGCCTGGACTACTTGGGCATGCTGCGCGCGCTCTACGTCAACCTGCGCTCGGGCAGCATGCGCCAGGGCGGCAGCACCATCACCCAGCAGGTGGTCAAGAACGTCCTGCTCACCCCGGAGCGGA
>JACQWT010000163.1:1591-3748 GCA_016209145.1 Deltaproteobacteria bacterium
GAGCGGAGTTTCGCGCGCAAGGCGCGCGAGGTCCTGCTCGCGCGCCGCATCGAGCAGGAGCTCGGCAAGGACGACATCCTGGAGCTGTACCTCAATCACATCTGCTTCGGCCACGGTCGCTACGGGATCGAGGAGGCGAGTCGCTACTACTTCGGTAAGGGCGTGGGAGAGATCTCGCTGGCCGAGGCCGCCCTGCTCGCCGGCTTGCCCAAAGGCCCGGCCGTGTTCTCGCCGCGCGTCGATCCGGGGCGCGCGCGGCGCCGGCGCGACGAGGTGCTCGAACAAGTGCGCGCCAAGGGTTTCGCGCCCCGGGAAACGGTCGAACAGGCGATACGCAGCCCCATCGCGCTGGCCCCGGAGGTCGAGACCATGGCGGAGCTGGCGCCGGAGGCCGTGGGTGCGGCAGAGCGGATGCTGCACGATCTCGTGGGCCAGGCGGCGGTCCGGGGCGGCTACACCGTCACGACGACCATCGATCCCGGCCTGCAGGCCGCGGCTCGCGCGGCGCTGCGCCGCAGCCTCGACGCCTACGCCGAGCGCCATGGCCTGCTCGGGCCGCCGCGCAAGCATGCGCCCGCAGGTCCGAGCGCCGGCAAGGTCGAGCCCTTCCAGGGCGTGCCGAGCGCCCAGGGACACCACGTCTACTGGGCCGTGGTCACGGGCGCAGGCGAGGCGCCCGGCACGCTCGGCCTGCGCGTCGGCTCCGTCGCGGGCCGGGCTCGTATCCCGGACCGCTACAACCCCAAGGAGCTGCCCGCGAGCGCCTTTGCCGAGCCGGGCCAGCTCCTGCGCGTCAGCCCCGTGCTCGAGCGCGGGCTTGGCGCCGACGGGCTGCCGCACGAGTTCCGCATCGAGCTCGGCCCGCAAGGCGCGCTCGTGGCCATCGACGCCCGCTCCCGCGAGATCCGCGCTCTGGTCGGGGGCTACGAGGCCCTGCGCGGCGCCCTCGACCGTGCTACTAGCGCCCGCCGCCAGCCCGGCAGCGCCTTCAAGACCTTCGTGTACGCTCAGGGGATCCAGAGCCGGCGCCTGACTCCGGCCAGCGTCGTGGGACGCACCCCCGCGACGGCGGAGCATCCCGATGGGCTGCCACTGCTGCTGCGCGATGCCGTGGCGCGCAGCGTCAACGAGGCCGCCGTCGCGGCCCTGGAGCAGCTTGGCCCGGAGAACGTGGTTTCGTTCGCGCACGCGATGGGGATCCAGTCCCGGCTCGGCGCCGACCTCTCACTCGCGCTCGGCGCCTACGAGGTGACACCGCTCGAGCTCGCGGCGGCGTACGCGCCCCTTGCCGCCGGGGGACTCTACGAGCCGCCGACGCTCATCGCCAAGATCGTGGGCCAGGGCGGTCGCTCCCTGGAGCTGCCGCCGCGGCCACCGGCGCGGCGCGTGATGGACGAGGCCGCGGCCTACGTTGTCACGAGCGTGCTCACCTCGGTCGTGCAGGACGGCACCGGCCGGCAAGCGCGGGTGCTCGGCCCGGGCGTGGCGGGCAAGACCGGGACCTCCAATGACGCCCGGGACGGTTGGTTCGCCGGCTACAGCGCCGATCTCGTGTGCGTGGTCTGGATCGGCTACGACGATGCGGTCCCGCTCGGCCGCCGGGAATCGGGCGCAACTGCCGCCGTGCCGGTGTTCGTCGACTTCATGCGCCAGGCGCGCGCCGGCCGCCCGGCCCCCGCCTTTGCCGCGCCGCCCGGCATCGAGCGCGTGGCCATCGACCGCGAGAGCGGGCTTCGCGCCTACCCGGCCGAGCTCGACCCTGTCGACGAGGTGTTCGTGACGGGCACGGCGCCGACGGAGGTGGCCGAGCCTCCGGACGCGGGTGCCGACGTTGCCGCAGACGCCGCGGCGGAGGCGGCTGAGGGCGGAGCCCCTACCCGGCCGGCCGGCGACGCCGGGCCGAGCTCCGGCGGGGACGCCGGCCCGAGGCCGGAGCCGCCGCCGTTCTAGGCGTGTGTCGGGGAAAAGCGCTCTTGGCCGGAAGTCGGGAGGCGTGATCTCGCGAGACTGCGGGATTCGTGACGCCGGCAGGATCGTTACCCTCACCCCTGCCCCTCTCCCGGAGGGAGAGGGGACACCGAGACGCAACTGCGAGCGTGCTCGTGTCGATAGTACGAGCATGGCGCGACTGCTGCGGGCTTCGACCTTCCGTGCCCG
>JACQWT010000350.1 GCA_016209145.1 Deltaproteobacteria bacterium
GCTGGCGGCGGCCATCATGGGCGTGGGCGGGGGATTCTTGACCTTCCCCATCTTCGTGTACGGGCTCGGCGTGTCGTCGCTGACGACGGTGGGCACCGACATCTTCCAGATCGTGTTCACCGCGGGCTACGCCGCCATAACGCAATACGCCATCCACGGCTTCATCTTCTACACGCTGGCAATGGGTATGCTCATCGGATCGCTATTCGGGATCCAGATCGGCGCGATGGTGACGAAGGTGGTGCCCGCCATCACGATCCGCGGCTTCTATGCGATGGCCGTGCTCTCGGGATTCGTCAACCGGATCTTCGCGCTCCCGGGCAAGCTGGCGGAGATGGAGATCCTGGGCGTGCCCCCGGGGGTCACGCGCGTGCTGGACGCGATTGGGCTGTGGGCGTTCTTCATCGTACTGGGCAGCTTCGGGATCTGGGTGCTGGGCACGTTCGTGCGCAACATCGGCAGGCTGCGGGGCGCGGAGGTGCGGGCGTGAGCGGGCGGATTGACAGGCGGAGGCTGGTGGTGGGAGGGACGATGATGGGGGTGTTCGCGATCGGCCTCGTGGTGCTGTTCATGCCGCTGTTCGGGGGCCGCAACGCGCTCGAGTACCTGGATAACCTCTACAACACGATCTCGAAGGGATCGGCCTATTACATCCCGGAGTTGCGGGAGGCGAACCGGAAGCTGGCGGGCGACTCGGTGAAGATGGCCCTCGGCCTGCGCAGCGCCGGGGAGGCGGCGCAGGCAGTGCAGTTGCTGTCCGGCGCCGGGGCAAGAGCGGCGGCGCAGGGCGCAGAGGTGACGGTCGAGGGGGATCTCGGGGCAATCCTGGCAAGCTGCCTCGACGACGCCGACCGGATGTTCCACAACGACGGGGCGGCGCTGGTGCGGCGCTACCACCTCGACGAGCGGGCGGCGCTGCACACCTGGTGGCGCGTGCTCGGGGCGGCGGTCAAGGATCTGAACCGGCAGCACCGGTTCCGCGAGGCGAAGAGCGCGGACGCCATCAGCGCCAAGGCCGTGGAGTGCGCCTACAACTACTATCGTATCGATCCCCAGAGCATCGGCGATCGCTGGGCGGTGGTCCTCTTCTCGCTGCTTTTCTACGTGATCTACACCGTGTGGTACGGTTTCGCGGTGCTGTACCTGTTCGAGGGAGCCGGGCTCAAGCTCGGCCACTGATCTACTAGGTCCGAAAATCGTCGCGTGGCGCGAAGAAAAACGAACCGCCAGGACGCCAAGGGCGCCAAGATCGAATCCGATTTTGTTTCTTCCTTGGCGTTCTCGGCGCCTTGGCGGTTCATCTTCTTGCTTGGGTTGCGGGCGAAGCCCGCGCTAGGAAGAGCCGTTAGCTGTTAGCTGTTAGCTGTTGGCCGTTGGGCATGGGGCGGGAGCCGTGAGCAAGGCACTGGGACGTCTTTGGCGCTGGCTTTCCGGCCGGCCGGAGCCGCCGTCGGCCGAGGAGGCTGCGGAGCTCGCCCGCCTGTTCCGCAACCGCTACCAGGACTTCCGCGGGCTCCTCGCGGCCAACAGCGAGGCGCTGGAGCTGATGGCCGAGGTGCAGCTTGGGGCGGCGGGCGAGCGCGCCCCGGACCCGTCCGAGCTCCCGGCCAGCCTTCTCCAGCTCCACGAGCAGGTCGGCCGGATGGTGGCGAGCCTGGAGCGGATGGCGCCGGGCCGCTTCGATGCGCTCCAGGAGCGGCTGGCAGCGATCGGCGCTGAGATCCAGGGAGCGCTTGGCGGGGATGCGCTTGGCGCGGGCGACGGCGAGCCCAGCGGCAAGGACCGGGAGGGCGACTTGGCCTCGCCGGAGGCGCCGGCAAACGGCGGGGCCAGGCCGGCCACCCCCGAGGCGTTGGTCTCGGGCGGGGTGCGGGCGAGCCCCGGCGCGGCGGTCGGGCCGGTCTACTGGGTCAAGCGCGACGCCGACGCGCGGGATCTGCCGGATGGCGCGCTGCTCTTGCTCGACGTACCGGCGCCGCGTTGGGCGCCGTTGCTCGGACGCGCGGCGGCCGTCGCCGCCGTCCACGGCAGCCTGGCCGGGCACCTGGCCACGGTGGCGCGCGAGCTGGGCAAGCCGGCGCTGTTCGACCTCGGCGCCCAGCTCGAGCGGCTGCAAACCGGCACACAGGCCACGCTCGATGCCGACGGGCGGGCCATCTACGCCGGCCGGATCGCCGCGCCGCTCTTGGCGCGCTCGGCAGCGCTCTCGGATGGCCCGCTCCGCGACTGCCCCGGCCGCGCCCGACTGGAGCAAGCCCTGCGTCACGTCACCCCGCTGACGTTGCTCGACCCTGACGAGCCGGCGTTCCGCCCCGAGAGCTGCCGCACGCTACACGATATCACGCGCTTCTGCCATGAGATGAGCGTGCGCGAGATGTTCGGCCTGGGCCGGCAAAGCCCGCTGCCGCGCCACGCCGGCCGGCAGCTCTACTTCAAGGTGCCGATGCAGTGGTGGGTGCTCGATCTCGACGACGGCGTGCGCGAGGGCCCCCAGGGCAAGTACGTCCGCCTCGAGGACATCCGCTCGGCGCCCATGCTGGCGGTCTGGGAGGGCATGACCGCCATCCCCTGGGATGGGCCCCCGTTGCTGAGCGGCCGCGGGCTCGCGTCGGTGATGTTCGAGGCCACGGCCAACCCCGGCCTCGCCACGCCATTCGGGCAGCCCTACGCCGAGCGCAACTACTTCATGATCGCCAGCGACTTCATGAACCTGCAGTCGCGCTTCGGCTTCCACTTCGCCACGGTAGAGGCCCTGGTGGGCGAGCGGACGGGCGAGAACTACATCTGCTTCGCCTTCAAGGGCGGGGCGGCGGATCCGGACCGGCGGCTGCGGCGCGTGGAGCTCATCGGCGCGCTGCTCGAGGAGCAGGGCTTCGAGGTACAGATCCACGACGACCTGGCGCGCGCCCGCTTCGCCGGCGCGGGCGCCGGGCCGAGCGGCGACAAGCTCAAGGTCGTCGGCTACCTGCTCATACACACGCGCCAGCTCGACATGATCATGGGCGACGCCGCCCTGGTGCGGCGCTACCAGGCCAAGATGGAGGCGGACATCGAGAAGCTGGCCGGCGGGGGGCCTTGATCTACTGCTCTCCTACCCGCCGCCCTGCGCGGGCATCGCGCGCGGGCCGTACTCGACGCTCTTGACGCCCTCGACGCCGCCCGCCCTGGCAACGACGGCCTGGACCAGAACCGGATCGGCGAGCTTGCCCTCGATTCGCACGGCGCCGTCGCTGGCGCGCACGTCGATCTCGGCCGGCGCCGTCTCCTCGTCGGCGGCGAGCGCCGCGCGCACGCGGCTCGCGAGCAGGAGGTCGGCCATGGCGCCGCGGCTCTGCTCGTCGGCCTGGAAGCGCGGGCGCACGGCAAGGGCGGCCACTGCCTCGCAGGCGTCCTCCATGCCGAGCTCTGCGAGGCTCAGCACCACGTCGTAGAGACTGGGGTCGTGCCAGCTTGCGCCGTAGAGAAACTGCGTCCAGCGCACCCGCTCCCGGTCGACGCGCTCGATGTGGCGGGCGGCCTCGTCGCCCGCCAGCCACAGGCGCTTGTTCACCTCCGCCATCCGGTACTCCAGCGGCGCAATGAGGCGCACGCGCAGCACGTGCCGCACGCCGCGCAGCAGCAGGTGCCCGGCGTGCCCGTGGTAGACGACGTTGTTGCGGCAGACGTGCTCGCAGAGCGCGGCTTGCACGAACGCGAGGTAGCGGCGCCGGTCGTGCAGGAACCGATCGAGCAGGCCGGGGCTGCGCTGCAACGCGGCGGCGAGCTTGGACTCGGAGACGCCGTAGCGCTCGCTGGCCTCGGCCAGCACCTCGCGGCTCACGACCTCGTAGCCGAGCCGCCGCCCCAGGCAGTCGGCGAGCTGTTGTCCGCCGCTGAAGGTTCCTCTGGAGATGGTGACGATCGCCATGGTTGGTGCTCCGCTTGCGAAGCCTTGACGTCTGGCCGGCCCCCAAAGAGGATGCACCGGGCCGAGCCCGTCGGCCAAAGGGAGCTTAGCCCAGATGAGCATGGCAGGGGAGCCAACCGCGCGCGCGGCGGCCTCGTCGCC
>JACQWT010000351.1 GCA_016209145.1 Deltaproteobacteria bacterium
CTGCTTCAAGTCGTCCGGCTTGCTCATGGTCCCTTCTCATGCAACACGCAATGATCTTGCGCAACCCGAAAGCACGTCGCTCGTCATTATCATTACAGTCGCACGATCAAGTTATGCCCACACTGGATCTCCACCCGTTGCCGTCCTCGTCGAGCTTGGGGGCGAAGACGACTCCTGTGGCCTGGGCGGCGTCGCCCTTATGGTCGACGTAGCCAAGGACAACGTCGTAGTAGTTGTCGTAGCGGTCCAACTGGACCGCCTGCGACCGGGAGGCTGTGGCCTCCTGTGCAGTGGCCGGATCGCTGCAGGAAGGACACGCAAACACCAGAGCTAGGGTGCAGGCGAGTAGGCGTTGCTCAGAGTATGTGAGCGGGCACGAATTGGGGGTCATGGCGTGGTCTCTGTGGAGGCTATCGCGGGATGAGAGAGACGTCGACAACGCAGAGCTGGACGCTTCCCGTCAGGGTAGTGGCTCCACCATCGGGGCTGCTGCCAACAGCCGAGAATGTCCCAGTGGCCAGCTTGCCTAGGGCGAGGCCGGGTGGCTTCCCGCCATCAGGCGAAACGGACAGGTCGTGAATGTCTATGACTGCAGTGGAGAGTTTCCAGAGGATTCCGGTGCGATCAAGGTAATGGGCCGAAGGGTAATAGGGCGAAGGGTTGTCGTCTGGACTGGATGGGGAGTTGTGTGCGAAAATGCACGAGGTAGAGTTGCTGGCGGTTGCGCACGCCGCCATGAAGTGGTGCGCGTGCGCGGAGTCTAGGCCGAGGTCGGTAATGAGGTAGGGGGCTGGGGACGCGCATGAGTAGCCAAAGGCTTGGCCGAGCGGCAGCGCATACGGCAGCTTGAACTTCTGGGGCTCGCCGTCGCCAAGAACCTCGAGCCAGTAGTCGGCATCCTCGCACTGGCAGAGCGCGGGCTCGGGCTTGCCCGCGTCGACGTTCAGGTTGCCGCCAACGCCTGCTGCGCCACCTCCGGTGGTGGAGCCCGAGCTCGAGCCGGTAGAGCCGGGGCCGGCATCTACCTGGCCGGCTGGTTGGGTGCAGCCGACAGAGGCGGTGCCGGCCAGGGCGGCGAGACACGGGACGGTGAGGTAGCGTCGTAGCATGGTTGCCTCCATCGTTGTTGCCCGGCAGCACGGGGAGGGCGCTCGGCCGGGCGTTTGCAGGCGGGCGGTGGCGAGGCGAAGGCGTGGACGCTGCCTTCGGCCCGGCAGCCCAGACCTGTCGGTACTGGTCGCGGGCTGGGCGCCCGGGCCGCTTGGTGGTTTGCGCTCACGGTCAGGCGCCCTTCAGGCATGCAACCTGGGGGCCATGCGACTGGCAGAAGTTCCGTTGTAGTTTCGCGATGTGGGGCGATGTGGGCGAGGCTCGTGGCGGAAAAGAGTTGCTGACGGGCGGAAGAGAGTATCCGCTTCCCCTTGCTCATCCCTGTTCCACTTTCCTGACTCCCTCCTGCTTGGGGCTTGGGTCGCGCTCGCCCGCCGCCGCCTTCGGTCCGCCGCCCCTGGGAGGCCGGCGGTCCAGAAACGCTGCACACACGAGCCCGGTGGCGGCTCCGAAGGCGACCGTCAGGGCAAGCAGAGAGGCCGGCATCGCGAAGACGATGCTCCCGATGGAGCTCGAGTTCGGATTGTAGCCGTGCTTCAGGCGAAGGATGCGTCCGGCGGGAGCAGTGGTGCTAGCCATGGAGGAGAAGCTTGCGGAGCGCGAGCGCCGCCAAGCCCGCAAACAGAAGCGCGAGCACGAGCTTGACGGCCGCGCCGCGCCGGCCGGCCCGCGCGGAGCACAGCCCGAGGACCGCCACCATGGATACCACGACAAGCGGAACGACGAAGCCCAGCTCGTAGAGGAGAAGTCTGAGGCTCGCGGCGGCGCGGGAGCGGGGCTCGGCGATCGTGGCCACGATGTCGAGGTGGGTGCGGTCAGGGCATACGGGGGCAAGAAGGACAGCAAGCGCGCCCAGGCAGAAGAAGGCTGCGGGCAAGGCAAGCGGGCGGCGCGGCGCGCCTTGCGCCTGCCGGTGCCCGCGCGGCCCGATCGACCCCGCGGCGCGGCCCCCCAAAGAGCGAGAAGCGTGCGCCGCGCTCCGGCCCGCCAGGAAGAGCAGCGCGCCGACCAGGCCGGCGTCGATCGGCCCGGCGACGCTGGTGCCGCCGAGGCGCATACCGCCAAGCTCGTAGAAGAGCACGCCGGCAACGAGGCTTGCGAGCAGCACGGCCGCCGCAAAGGCGCCGCCGGCCGCGAGCAGGCGCCGCCCCGTTGCCCCGGCCGCTATGCCGAGAAGAGCGGCCAGCAAGGCCAGCGCGGTCGAGGCTTGCGGGTCCGTGCCGGCGCGGAGCCCGGCCACGAGCACGCGCGCCCAGCCGGGCGCCGCGAGCTCGCCGGCGCCGAGAGCGCCGCCGGTGCCGCAGCGCGAGCGGGAGCGCGGCGCCGATCTGCTCCTCGCCGCCTAGTGCGGCCCCGCCCACGAACAGAGCGGGCAGATCGAGGCCGCGCCGGCCGTAGCTCTGCTCGGCCGCGAGCAGCAGCTCATGGGTGCCAGGCAGGCCGAGATCGTAGTGGCGCACGCGCAAGGCCACGGCGTGCCGCGCGGCCCAGCGGGGCAGATCGCGCCCGAGAAGCCGGCGGCAGTAGCCGCAGCCCGAGCCGAAGAGCTGGAGCGCAAGCTCGGGGGCTCCCGGGGCGGAGCCCACAGCGATCTCATGTGCCAGGCGCCCGGCCCGGCGCCGCAGCGCGTCGTCCTCGGAAGCGGCCGCGCCGGAGCGTGGCACGAGCGTGAACGAGTCCAGCACCGTGCCGTCCTCGGCGATGGCACGAAGCTGGATCGCCCCCGGCTCGACATCCACGCGACAGAAGTGGTGGCGCCTGGCTTCCGCCTGGGAGAAGATGGCCGGATCCCGATCGAGCCAGACGAGCTCCGCGCCGGCGCCGCCGGAGATGACATAGGTAACGCCGTCCTGCTGCGAGCGCTCGTACATGTGCCAGCTCGCAAACACGAGGTCGATGCCACCGCGGCGCACCAGCGGCGCCCAGACACGCCGCAGGAGCTCGGAGGAGCGGCCCCGGCTGACGTAGATGGGATCGTGGACGAAGAGCACGCGGAAGGCCGCGCGCCTGACCTCGTCGCGTGCGAGCTCCTCCCGCAGCCAGCG
>JACQWT010000352.1 GCA_016209145.1 Deltaproteobacteria bacterium
CCCCGAACGCGAAGCAACGCACGGCACTCGAGCTGCTCCGGTCCATCTCGCCGTAGACAGTGCCGCCACACCCCGCGATCCACCATCTCCATGGAACGAAAGACCAAACTCGCCTTCTCAGCTCGGGAACTTCAGGCTAGACAAGCTGCGAAAGGACGGTGATCCCGAGGGTCGCTTGCGGTGGCCACGCCAGAAGCTGGACCGAGCGCTCGTCGGCTGTCGGTTCCCGTCATACGCGGTATGGCGGATCGAGAGCACAGCGTGGTTGCCCACCCGCGCGGGTGCGCGGGCGGAGCCTCGCCTTTGCTTCCTCCACGACGGCGCTGCCGGCCGCCTTCGACGAATGCTGCCTTCGCCCGATCGCGGGCAACTCGAGCGGACTGACCGCGAGCTGGGGCTCACCCAACGGGAAATCGACCGGGCACTCGATCGCGTGGGAGTGCGCCCCTCGCTCGCACGGCTCTCATGGGACGAGGTGTACGAGTTGCTGCTCGCGTGGCCGGGGCGCGATCCGGATGGCACGGCCGCCGCCGCGCTGTATCGCGAGCTGCTCGAGCGGGGCGATCGGCCGGAATCCGGACCCGCGCAGGAGCGCTTCGGTCGCGACGGACAGCTCTGGGGAAAGGAGGGCACGAGCCGCGGGTACTTCGCCGTCGGGAGCCTCCGGTACGAGGATGTGCCGCTCCCCGCTGTGCTCTCGCGCACCCTCCGACTCGTGGATCTGCCACGCAAGCGAGGCGGGGACCGCGTTGCACGGACGTTCCTCGTCACCACTGCGTGCCCGAAGCAGTTCGGCCTCGAGGTGGTTCCCGACGAGGCCGATGCGCGGGACGCGGAGCTGGCAAGCGAGGTGGCAACGCTCAAGCCCTGGGTGCTTGCGCTCCGCAGCCACGCCGCGACCGAGCCCCCGATTGCGCGCCTGCGCGACGGGACCGTGCACCTGTGTCGCCGCGCGACGGCGCAAGTTGCAGAGGAGCATGGGGTTCGCGACATCACGCTCGTGACCGGCGACGTCGTGCTGTCGCACGGAGGGCACAAGGTGTACGCAGTCGTCGAGGAGCCTTGCGGCGGTCGCTTGCTCGACGATCCGGTGATCGCCGACGTCGTGGGCGAGGCGTTTGCGCAACTACTCGGGCTCGAGAACAGCGCCGACATCGCCCGGCTGGCCGCGTGTCGCGACGATCAGCGCGAGCGGTTCCTCGCACACCTGCTCAAGGAGTCGCGCGAGAAAGTGGCCGCGCTCGTCGCGAAGGCGCGCGAGCGCCTCGGCGAGCCGCCTGAGGCGGAGACAGGCCCGCCGATCCCACCACCTCCGCCGGAGCGCCCGTTCGTGGCCACGGTGGCAGCACCGCCCGTCGTGACGGACGTGGCGGCCGTTGGCGAAGCGAGCAGCGGCGGGGCCGTGGTTCCCGTCGCCACGGGCCCGGTCGGGCCGGTAGAGGCGGAGCCCGCGCCGCCCGACGCACCGCGCCCCGCGCGGACCATCACGATGCGCGTGCGCGCCACACCCCGCACGGGCGCCGGCGGCTCCAGCGGAGGCCGCGCGATCGATCCCAAACGCTGCCAGGAGGTGGCCGAGCGGTTCGAGGAGAACCAGGGCAGGTTCCCCCTGTCTGTCGACCATCTGCAGGGCAGCGAGACGCCGCGGTGCGACCTGCTGTCGTTCGAGACCGCCGAGGCGCGTGAGCGCTGCCGCAGCGGCTACGTGCCGACTCTCGCGGCGCGTTGCATCGAGGTGAAGGGCAGCAGCGCGCCTGGAGGCACGGTGCGCCTCGCGGGCAACGAGCTCGCCGCCGCGCGCGAGCTCGCCTGCCGCTACTTCCTCTACCACGTGCACGAGATCACCCCCGGCCACTTCGAGCTGATCGCGCTGGCGGACCCGACGACCGCCACGTGCAGCGAGATCCTCGAGATCGACTTGTTGCGATCACCGCGCCTGCACCGATGGGAGGTCAGCGAGATCGACGACGATGCGGAGTCCGACGGGTAGTGGGCCGCGGGAGCCCACGTCGATGATGGGCTGGATGGCGCCGTGCCGGTCCAACGTGCCTTGCCGGGGGTCGCAGGCGTAGGCGATCGAGTCGACTGTCGCCGAGCGCGGCGAAGTGCGCGCAGGCAGGAACGGATGGCGCGGAATCTCCTTGCCGTAGGCGGACATCCGATTGATGATAGACTCGCAATCCTAGGGTCACAGAGTAGACGTGTTTGCGCGTAACCCTTTGATGATAAACAGGAAAATCTGGACATATGCCCAGGACGTACGAACGGACGCATCCGTGGCTCGGGTTCGAACTCGATCTGCGGAGGTTCCCCGCTGAGCTGTGGCTGCTGCTGGGCGAGGCCCGGTCGAAGTGCGAGCACCTCGCCGGCGTGCCGTTGCGGCCGGAAACCGCCAAGCAGCTTCATGCACTCTACCTGGCGAAGGGCGTGCTCGCGACGACCGCCATCGAGGGCAACACCCTCACCGAGGAGCAGGTCGCGCAGCACCTCGATGGCAAGCTGCAGCTCCCGCCCTCGAAGCAGTACCTCCAGACGGAGATCCGCAACATCCTCGGGGCGTGCAACGACGTCGTATCCGCCATCGCGAGTGGCACCCCCGTCCAGCTCGACCCTGCCACAATCAACGACTTCAACCGACGCGTCCTGGCCGACCTGGAGCTCAGGGAGGGCGTGGTGCCCGGAGCGATCCGGACGTACGCCGTCGGCGTCGCGCGCTACCGCGGCGCTCCTCCCGAGGATTGCGCGTACCTGCTCGATCGCCTCACGAGCTGGCTGCGCGATCTGGACCAGCACGCGCCCGCGGAGATGGGCATGGCGATGGCCATGGTGCGCGCGGTCGTCGCGCATTTGTACATCGCGTGGATCCACCCGTACGGGGACGGCAACGGGCGCACGGCCCGGCTCGTGGAGCTGGCGATCTTGTTCGAGGCGGGCGTTCCGGCTCCGGCCGCCCATCTGCTGAGCAACCACTACAACGAGACGAGGTCGCGCTACTACGACCAGCTCGACCGTGCAAGCCGCGGCGACAACGGCCCCGTGCCCTTCCTGCTCTACGCGATGCGCGGTCTCGTGGATCAGCTGCGGCAGCAGGTCGATCGCGTCCGAGAGCAACAGCTCGACGTCGCGTGGCGCAGCCACGTGCACGAGCAGTTCGACCGGCTTGAGAAGTCCGCGACGACGGACCGAAGAAGGTGGCTGCTGCTGGATCTGTCCCGGCAGCCTGCGCCGGTTCGGCGGCGCGACCTCATGGCCCTCACGCCGCGCCTGGCCAAGGCCTACGCCACCAAGACGACGAAGACGCTGTCGCGCGACATCAACACCCTGATCGAGCTGGGCCTGGCCATCCAGGAGGGCGGGAGGGTCCACGCACGCACGGAGGTCATCCAGGCGTTCCTCCCGGTGCGCCGCAGGGCCTCGCCACCGCCCGCAAGCAGCACACGCGCCGACAATGCCTAACCCGGCAGAGCCGGAACCAAGAAGGGGCAAGGGGCAAGGGGCAAGGGGCAAGGGGCAAGGGAAGAAGGCCGGAAGCCGTGCTGCAACGTTCGCTCCACGAAGCGAACGAGGCCGGCGAGCGCGCGTTCGACTTCGCGGTAGCACTCCGCCAGCTCCTGCGCTTGGTCCCGCGCAGGGGTGCGGCCCTGCGCTCGCGGTAGAGATCGCTACCGAGGGCTCTGGAGCTACCGCGTGGTCGGTGCGGCCCTGCGCTCGCGGTAGAGATCCGGACCCTTACCCCTTGTCCCTTGTCCCTTGCACGATGCCGCCCTTTGCAACTTCTGCCCGAATCGGTATCAACTTCGCCGCCAAGAGACTAGCCTGGATTTCCACGGGGCGGATCGCGCCTAACGAGACGGTCGGGTAGGGGGCGCGGCGCGGCGGCATTTGGCTGGGTCGGCACGCCGGGTACCTTAGCAGATTGGTGCGCCGAGCTTGTCATGTGCACTGTAGTTC
>JACQWT010000353.1 GCA_016209145.1 Deltaproteobacteria bacterium
CCTGGCGGCATGACCCTGCGAAAACCCCGTCGCTCCCGGCTGCATGACCCTGCGAAAATCCGATCGGCCCCTCTCGCTGGTGGCCGCATGCTCCTGCAAATCGGCTGGCGGCATGACCCTGCGAAAATCGCCTTCAGGTGGTGGCATGAGCCTGCAAACCGGCAAGCGGACCCGAACGCCGAGCTGCTAGCGCTGGCGCAGCGAAAGCAGGAGCAGGTCAAGGAGGCGCTGCGCGAGATCCTTGCGGATATGGACCCGCTCGGCTTCGAGCACGTCATCAGGGATCTGCTCGTAGCGATGGGCTACGACGAGGTCGAGGTCACGGCGCCGTCCAACGACAAGGGTGTCGATGTCATCGGGCGCATCCAGCTCGGCATCACCGCCGTGCGCGAGGTCGTCCAGGTCAAGCGGCACCGAGGCACCATCCAGCGCAAGGACCTCGACGCGCTGCGCGGGTGCCTCCATCGCTTCCGGGCGGTCCGCGGCACGCTGATCACGACGAGCCGGTTCTCGTCCGGGACGGAGAAGGCTGCCTTCGAGCAGGGCGCGGCACCGATTACGCTCATCGACGTGGAGAAGCTCGTCGATCTGCTCGCAGCGCATGAGATCGGGGTGAGGAAGCGGAAGATCGAGGTGTGGGAGCTGGACGCCTCCGCGTTCGGCGAGGAGGAGGGGTGAGCAGCAAGGACATTTAAGCCTGGATTTCGCGCGTTGGCGGCGGTCAGCGGCGCGTGCCGACCGACGCTGGGGCAGCGATGACGGCGGCGGTGACGTCGCGGCGAAGCGCGCCGTGACCGACGGATAGCGCGTGAGCTGCGTCGGCGGGGCGCGCTCAGCTCGGGTGTTCGCGCGCCCGCCGGCAGAGCACCGACACGGCCTCGAGCACGAGGATGTCGAGCAGGACCCCGGCGTGCCCCTCCCGCTCGAGCCGGTCCACCAGCTCGCAGGCGCGGCCGTGCTGCGCATCGCCGTGGTACAGCAGGCCCACCGGGACGTTGGCGTCGAGAACGACCTCAGCCATCGTAGAGTCGGTGGCAGTCCTCGACCGCGTCGGCCGGCCCGCCGTGCACGATGCCAATCACGCAGCGAAGCACTGCCCACGGCAGAGCTGGACCGCCCGCGGAGCCCGCCCGCGAAGGGCGGGCACGAGCGTTCGCCTCGCAGACGACGGCGTGCCGCTCCGCGTCCGGCAGGGCGGCCAGTTGCTCGACCAGGATCTGGCGCGAGACCTGATCCACGATGGCAGCATGGCGCGTCCACGCCGCCCAGGCGACCGTTCGCCACGGTCCCCCACCTCCTGCTGGGACGGCAGCGCCGTTGCCAGGCCCCTGCGCAGCGCGCCAAGCGATCTGGCCTCCTATTCTCGAAAAGCGGGAATAGACCGGCCGATCACCTCGCGATCGGGGCCTCTATTCCCGCTTTCCGGGAATTGAGACGCCGATCGCGCTGCGGCCCCGGCCTCCCCGGCCCAAGGCGGCGTGTTCCAACGCCACGGCCACGCTGCCTCGTCTCACGAATCCGACGTGCGCCCCGTTCCTGTTCCCCATTCCACATTCTCGCCGCCCCGCCGCGCCGGGCTGACGCTCACGGGGAGTCGCGCACCAGCCGCTGGTGGAATCTATCCCAGTAGAACCACTGCTCGGGCTGGGCCGCGATCCAGCCTTCGAGCACACTGCGGAGCTTCTCGCACAGCGCCACCGTCTCGGGATGCTCCTCGCTCACAGCCTCGCCGAGCTGCGGCACCGGCCCGATGGGCGGCTCGAGCACCAGCCGGAAGCCCTCGGGCGTGCGCAGGTTGACCCAAGGCAAGACGAGGGCGCCGGAGCGCAGCGCGAGCTTGGCGGCGCCGACCAGGGCCGGCAGCCGCACGCGCGCTCGGCCGAAGAGCAGGAAGGTGCGCTCGCTCGCGCCGCCGGCGAGCACGTCGAGGTTCGTCGTGACGAGCCCGCCCTGCGCCAGGCACCGGCCCATCTCGCCGGCGACGCGGCGCGTGTCGGTGCCGCTCGGCACGAAGCCGAGATCGCCGCCGTATTCGCGCAGCACGCCCTCGAGGTTGCGCGTAAGCTCGGGGTAGCGCTCGGCCTCGGGCTCGATGCACAGCCGCACCGGGCGGTAGCGCTCGGGTGGCACGCGCAGGAACAAGGGCAGCAGGGCCGCCGTGCCCAGGGTGGGGGAGCCCACGTGCGCGCCCACGGCGAGGATGCCGGCCGGAGCGTAAAGCGCGCGCACGAAGTGCTCGGCACCCTCGTAGCGGACGCGGTCGAGGACAACATCGAGGAAGCGATCGAGCCCGGCGATGTTGAGGGCAATGCAGTCCTCGGCGAGCTTGGCGCGGTAGTGCCTCAGAAACTCCCGCGCGCGCTCGTCCTGCGCCCGGGCGCCGAGCGCGGGGAAGTAGCTGCCGAGGTAGCCATGCACCCGGTGCCGCAGGTGGCGCCGGCGAGCCGGCCCTACAACGAGCGGCACGAGGGCGTGCCCGACGAGCGCCCGCGCGACGCGGAAGCCCAGGCGGGCGACCAGGGCGCGCAGCAGCGCGTTGTTGACCAGGCGTCCCGGATCCCTCATTGCGCTCCCGTCCGGCCGCCACCGAGGCCCGCGAGGATCTCGCCGGCGCGCGCCGCGAGCCGACCTGGCTCGGCCCGATCGAGCCACGCGAAGAGATCCCGCTGTCCGGCAACTGCAAGGACCTGCTCGAGATGGCGGCCGAGCGCCGGCTCGTCCGGCAGGCGCGACTCGAGGTAGTCAACCGCGCGCGCCTGCGCCGCGCCGAGCAGACAGAGCCGCTCGTCCACGACGTGCACGTCGCCGCAAAGCCGGTAGCCTAGCGCGGGGCAGACGGCGGTGCAGCGCGCGTGCTCCGGGCACGAGCAACAGGGCTGCGCGCGCGTGCCGAGCCGCGCGGCATCGAACGCGAGCCCGGTGCGGACGGCAGCGAGGAGCCCGCCATGCACCGAGCCAAGCGCGTGCTTGCGCGCCTGCTTGTCGTAGAACACGAAGCGCTGGCAGGGGTACACGTCGCCGTGGATGTCCACCGCCACCATGCTGCGGCCGGCGCCGCAGAGCAGGGCGCGCTCGGCCGGGGACGCGCCGGCCCGCGCGTGCCGGCGCCAGGCCAGGGCCTTCTCCCAGGTCGGGAAGCGCAGGCGCCGCCCGGCGCCAAGCGCGGCGATCCAGTCCCCGGCGAGGGCGAGCTCGGCGCGCGCCAGGCTGTCCAGCTCGCGCTCGGACCAGTCGGCTTCAACCACGGGAGCGAAGTGGATGTGATCGAAGCCTCGGTCGACGAAGAAGCGCACGTTCTCGCGCAGGCGCGCGGCCGTGGCGGGGCTAACCGTCATGCGCACGGCCGGCAGGCGTGCGCCGTAGCGGCGCGCCACGAGATCGAGCTTGTCGCGCACGACGGCAAAGGAGCCGGCACCGGCCCGCGTGCGGCGCCGGTCCTGCGCCGGCGCCTCTCCGTCGCAGCTCAACGAGAGCGCGACGCCGTGGCGCTGGAGGAAGTCGATCGTGGAGTCATCGAGCAGCGTCAGGTTGGTCGGCAGGGAGAAGCGCACCCTCTTGCCGCTCGCACGAGCGCGCTCCGCGGCGTGCAGCACCAATCGTTCGATCAGCCCGAAGACCAGGAGCGGCTCGCCCCCCCAGAAGCTCAGCCCGACATCTGGCGCAACGTTGTCCGCACCGAGCGCCTGGTCGATCGCCTGGCGCGCCAGCTCGGCGTCGATGCCCTGGCCCTCCCGGTTGGAGGCGAAGCAGTAGGCGCACGCCAGGTTGCAGCTCTCGGTGACGAAAAGGCAGAGGTGCCGCAGCTCGCGCTGCGCCCGCGTCACTTGAACCCGACGCACTTCCACTTGTTGCCGTAGCCCTGGCTGGCGACGAAGTCGGTGGTCCAGGTCAGGCCGTCGGCCGTGAGCACGTGCGCCTCCGGGCAGGAGTTGCTGGCCTGCCATTCCACGAGCTGGCCGCCCTTGTAGCCGAGCGCGTTGCACAGCGCCGCGGCGTTGTCTACGGGCACGCCGTTGTTGTTCGCGTCCGGCCCGTTGCACAGGCCCATGAAGGCCTCGTTGGCGTCGCAGCAGCTCTGGTACAGGTCCGACCAGCCGTCGGCGTACTTGTTGTTGGGATCGACCATGGAGCGCACGGTGCCGGCCGCGCCGAACTCCAGCGTCTGGTTCTGGTCGGAGAAGTTGCAGTAGAAGGCCCCGGGGCTGCAGCCGTCGCCCGGGCAGCCGAGGTAGTGCAGGGTGCTCGCGGTCCAGGCGCGCAGATCCACCCCGGTCGACACCTTGCCCCAGGCGTTCTGGTTGGTCAGGATGTCGTTGCAGGTGGCGTGCTTGACCGGCGACGAGCACTTGCCCGCCTGGCAGGTCTGGCCCTGCGCGCAGGCGGCCCCGCAGCTTCCGCAGTTGGCGGGATCCACCTTGGTGTCGGTGCAGATGTTGCCGCACTTGGTCGTGCCGGGACCGCAGAAGACCACGCACTGCCCGTTCGAGCACACCTGCCCGCCGGCGCATGCCTGGTTGCACCCGCCGCTTCGTCGTGCCGCCGACGCACACGAGCACGCACTGCCCGCCCGTGCACACCTGGCCGCCCCCGCAGGCAGCACCGCAGCTCCCGCAGTTGGCCGGGTCCGTCTTGGTGTCCACGCAGGCGTTGCCGCACTTCGTCGCACCGCCGCCTCACACCAGCACGCACGCCCCGGCCGAGCACACCTGTCCCCCGCCGCACGTAGCACCGCAGCTCCCGCAGTTGGCCACATCGCTCTTCGTGTCCACGCACTTGCTGCCGCACTTGGTCGTGCCGCCGCCGCACACGAGCGCGCAGGCCCCGGCCGAGCAGACCTCTCCCGGGCCGCAGGCCTGCCCGCAGCCGCCGCAGTTGGCCGGATCGGTCTCGGTGGCGACGCACTTGCTGCCGCACTTGGTCGTCCCGCCCACGCACTCCAGCATGCACTGGCCGGCGGAGCACACCTGGCCCGGCCCGCAGCCGACGCCGCAA
>JACQWT010000354.1 GCA_016209145.1 Deltaproteobacteria bacterium
CCTGACGTATCGCGCTGCCGTTCTCTCCCGTCGCTTCGACAGCCTATCAACCCAGCTTGAACAAACCTACAAGGCCGACGTACGGCTCGCCGCATAGCCGTGACAGCTCCGAACCCATGCCCACGTTGGATATGCACCCGCACGCTGGGCCGTGTAGCTCGTCAGCTCGCCGAATCCGTCGTGGACGAGCGAATCGACGATCGGGGAAGAGTAGCCGATGCTGCTCCCCACGACCATGCCTGTGGCGGGGTCCCGCGTGAGGCCTAGCAACCCGGCCTGAGTGAGTAGTCCGTCCGCGTCAGCATAGGCGTAGCCGATCACGTCCCATCCGATCTTCACGCCGGTGACGCGCAGGTCGTCGTCATAGGAGAAGCTGAGAGTCCCGCTAACTGGCCCGGTCCAAGTCGCCGACTGCAGGAGGCCTCCCTTGTAGGTAAACGCGAGACTCACGTTGTTGGTGACGTTGGCCACGGTCTGCAGCTTGCCGGGCGAGTCGGGATGCGCGCCTGAGTAGTAGTTGTACTGCAGCGCGCTTCCCGGCAGCAGGAGCTGGCTCAGGCGTCCCGCGCTGTCGTAGCTCGGGTCGAGGCTGAGCGCGTCGGGACGGGTGACGAGGTCGAGCTCGGCGTCCAAGGAGTAGGCGAATAGTGTCTCGTGGCTGGGCAGGCCGATGGCGGGCGGGAGGTAGCTCGACAGCAGGTCGCGCGGCTCGAACCCAAGGCGGTGAGCCTGCTCCGGGCTGAAATCGGGCGGGCTGCCCGGCTGGGCCACTGCTGCGAGATTGCCGTTCGGATCGTACCTGAAGCGCGCTCTGCTGCCATCGGGGAACGTCTTCTCGGTGACGCGGCCCGCGGCGTCGTGGGCCAAGTGGACAACCTTGCCCAGCGGTCCCTTGACGGTCTGGAGGTTGCCGTAGTCGTCGTAGAAGTACTCGTACTTGCGCGCCCCCTGACTGGTCGACTTCAAGAGGCCCTTGAGGAGCGGCGGATCGAACAGCCCGTAGTAGGCAAGCTCTGTCGGCACGAGGCTTGCCACCTGGATCTTGGTGGGGCGCCCCACGGCGTCGACCTCGGTCACGGTCTTCCGTCCGGCGGGCGTCGTGCGCGTGATCTTCGGCGCGAAGCCGGTGCCGTCGAACGTGGCGGTGAACACGCGGCCGTTCACGGTTGCCTTCTCGGTCAAGGTCTTCAGGCTGAGCTTGTCGAGCGGGTCGGCCAGCGTGGCCGTCTGCTCCGTGGCAATCTTGAACGTCTTTCCGCCCGTCTTGAGGGTCACGGTCTTAGGCAGCGGCGAGCTCATCCCGAAACGCGGATCTGGCCCCTCGGCGAGATCGATGGTGGTGCCGTCGGGAAGGGCCGTAGCCGCCGTGGCCTCCTTGCTGAAGCTCGCCACGGCGCTCAGGCCGTCGGGCCCCATGACGGTCTGTACGACGCCGCTCGGCGTCTGCTCGACCTGGTAGCTCGACTGCCGGCCGAGCGCCGTGGTCGTGGTGACGGCCTCCTTCTTGGGGTCCGGAAGCCCCGGCGGCCTGGCGAACGTCTTGAAGCCCCCCGCGGGGTCCTCGGTCTTGATGAGCAAGCCCTGCTCGTCGTAGGTGTAGGTGTACGTGTTCCCGGCGGGCAGCGTGCGAGTCTTCATCAGGCTGCCGCTGCCGTAGTACGTCATCGAGACGGTCTCGCCGGCAGGGTTCGTTATCGCCGTCGGCCGGCCGAGCCCGTCGTAGGCGAAGCTCGTCACCTGCCCGAACGGCGACGTGATGGTCGTGGGCAGTCCCTCGGCAGTCCGGGCGATCTTCGTCTCGCGGCCGTCCGCGTCCCGAATCGTGACCAGCCTGCCGTTCCCGTCGTAGCCGTAGGTGTACAAGACAGCGTTGGTGAGGGCGTCGTGCGTGCGAAGGTGCCTTCCTGTCACCTCGTGAAAGACCCAGTACCGGCCTCCATCGGGGGACGGGATCACGATGTCGCTGCCCGGCACCGCGCGCGGTTGGCTCACCGCCTTGACGCGCCGGCTCTCGGCGACAAAGTAGAGACGGCCGTCAGGGCCGAAGTCCATGGCGCCGGTGCTGGAGAAGAACTCCTGAAGGGCCGGACAGCCGTCCTCGTAGGGGCAGCTTGCCAGGATTGGCCCGAGCACGTAGCCGACCTCGCGAGTGATGATCCCCTGCTGGTCGATGCGCCGAATGGCGTAGGGAAAGAAGTTCCCAAGAGGCGCGTAGCGTGCTTGAAGCCACACGCTCCCATCGGGACCGCGTGCCAGAAAGCGCGCGTTGACGGTCGCGTCGCGCGCATGTCCGCCATCGCCGCTGTCGTAGTAGGGCGGCACTTGCCCGCGCCCGGCCACCGTGGTGATGACGCCGGTGTTCGACACGTGCCGGATGCGATGGTTGTATTCGTCCGCGATGAACAAGCCGCCCTGACCGTCCAGCGCGACGTCGCTCGGGTCGAAGAGCTGCGCCAGCCGGGCAGGACCGCCATCGCCGCTGAAGCCTGGGGAACGCGGCAATCCGGCCACGCGATAGACGCGCTGGTCGGGGCCGATGCGCATCACCGCGTTGAGCTCGGAGTAGTAGACACTGCAGTCCGGTCCGGCCGTGATGGCTAGCCCGTAGAGACCACCGAGACATATCCTCACGGCGAGCGCATGCGTGCCGTCCGGGCTCTCGGAGCTGCAGGGGAGTGGCGGATCCGGTATCCATCTCTGACCAGCCCATCGCTGTCCGTTGCGGTAGATGCGGGGGTCCTCCAGAGAGCTGGCGGGCGACGACGCGATGAAGAGGGCACCGTCGCAGGCCAGCGCCAGAGATTCCGGCCGGCCAACGCCGGTGAGGTAGGTCGAAATGATGCCCTGCGGGCTGACCCGGCTCACGCGCAGGTTGTCCGCATCGGCAATATATAGAGTGCCGTCGGGGCCGACGGCCACGTCCTCAACGTTGGACAACTTGGCAGCCTTGGCGGGTCCGCCGTCGCCGGAGAACCCGTACTCACCCGTCCCCGCCACGGTCTCGATCATCATGCCGAGGCCACGGCGAGCAAGGTCGTTCTGGGTCTCCCTGGCCGAGTCGCCGAGAGCGATCCGCGTGCCGTTGCCAAGGTAGAGCACGTTCGCCCGGGCATCATACGAATGATGCGCGTCGATGCTGAAGCCGCTCGGAAGTTGCTCGACCCGTCTCCTCTGGGCAACGTAGCCGGTCCAGTTGCGCGCCAGACTGTACTCGCGGCGCGCCGGTACGAGCTGCTGTCCGTCGCCGTAGCTGCCGAAGTTCTCGACGCGCTGGTAGATCATGTCGTAGACGTACGCGAGCTCGGTGGTGATCGGCTGCGGGCCGAGAGCCTGGCGCCCGTACGCCTCGACGCCGTCCCAGGTGAACTCGAAGCGCTGCTCGGGCGCGGCCGAGAAACTGTGCTCGAAGAGCCGGCCGGCAACCGAGATGCGCAGATCTACCCGCTTCAAGTTGGGTGGTGGACTGGCGCCGGTCAGGGGAATGACCAGCCTAGCGGAGGAGCGCTCGCTGCGGTAGTGCAGCCGGTAGGGCGTACCCACGACCTCGAAGCTCTCGTGCAGCACGCGATTGTGCACGTCGACGCTGCTGCCGCCGGGGATCTCACAGCGCGGCTTGTCGATGGAGCCGACAATCCCGACGGACGGCTCGTCTACATCCTCGGCCGGAGCGGGCCCCGCCGGCAAACCGCCAAGGTTGCAGTCCCAGGAGGAGAAGCTCAGGACAGGCACGCGCCACAGGCTCTGGCCAGGAAGGTAGAGATCGGCGAGCTTGGCGCGTTCGGCAACGGTAATGCCAAGCGCGGCGGCGGGCCCTTCGTCGGCGACCAGGTCACCGTCGACGTCGATGTCCGCCACGCCGCCGGCAACCCCGAGGATCTGGATGACACGCCCGCTGGTGGAAGGGGTCCAGCACGGCGTGCAGCGGTCGTAGGCGCCGGTGGGCACGGGCGTGCCCACGGGCAGGTTGAGGAAGTTGTCGAGGTACAGGATGGCTGGCTGGTTGAACTGCACGCGCGCGGCGCCAGTCGCCACCGCTTCGTCCGCGCTGAGCTCCACGGCATAGGTGTAGAAGCTCTGCGCCGGAAGCTCCGAGGGCATGGCTCGCTCGCCGCATGCGCCCACCGTGAGCTCGGTCGCCCGTACGTGCAGTGCGGGCAGTAGCTCTGCGATCGGTCCGCCGCAGCTTGTCACCAGCCCCGCCGTTGTCCCCGGGGCAAACAGCAGCGTCGCCTGGCGGGAACCGTCCGCGTCACTTGCTACGGACGCCCGGGCGACCTGGAAGTCGGGCACGGCGCCGCTCACGTCGACCGCGGTGACCTGGCTGTCGTATGGCGTAGGAACGACGTCCGGCAGCATGGCGAAGTCTTCCCAGCGCGGCGCGACGTGGCGATCTACGGGAACGTAGCCCGGCGCCTCGTAGCGCACCGTGAGCGGGCCCCCGCCGTTGACCATCAGGTCGAACTCTCCGGCACTCCGGGTGCGCGTCCAGCCGAGCTCGGGATGGTCGGCGACGCGGACCTTGACGTTCGCCAAGGGAGCCCCAGCACAAGTGGTCACCCGGCCGCGCACCACCGCGGCACGACGCGGCGTAATGGCTCCTGGGGCGACGTCGATCTGGACGGGCTGCGGCGCTGAGAAGAGGAACGAGTACTGGGTGAAAAACGAGGAAGTCGTCGGATCGATCGGCGGCGCCACGACATCGGGAGGCGGGGCCGCTTCTACGCACCCGGCGGCGGCATTGCAGATGCGTCCTTCGCCACAAGGGGTGCCCTCCGGCAGCGGCGTGTGCGAGACGCCGCCAAGCGGGTCGCAGCCGTCCGCGGTGCACGGGTTCTGGTCGTCGACCGGCGGCGCCGTGCCCGGCACGCAGGCACCGTTGCCGTCGCAGCTCTCCGCGCCGTTGCACACGTTGCCATCAGGGCAAGG
>JACQWT010000413.1 GCA_016209145.1 Deltaproteobacteria bacterium
CCCGCAGCCGCGCCTGGAACGCGGCGTAGGCATCCTCGATGCGGCTGCGCTCCGTCGTCCAGATGTCCTTGCGCTCCTCCGGGTCGCCCTGCAGGTCGTACAGCTCGTGGTGGGCGCCGCGCGAGATGATGAGCTTGAGATCGTCGTGGATGAAGGCGCGCCGGGCCTCGTTGTACGGCCCCGCGGGCATGTCTATGAGCACGTCGCGCACCGGGGGCTCGGCGCCGGGCGCGGGCGCGAGATCCGGCAGCAGCGAGACGCCGGAGACGAAGTCGCTCTGCGAGGGGTTGTCGCTGCGCTTCGGGAGTGGAACGCGCAGCAGATCGAGCATGGTCGGCACGAGATCGATCAGGCTGCGGCGCGCAGCGACGCGGCGCGGCTCGAGGCCGGGCACGTACACGACCAGGGGCACGTGCACCAGCACCTCCCAGAGCTCGAAGCCGTGGCGCCACATGCCGTGCTCGCCGAATGCCTCGCCGTGGTCGCTCGTGACGATGATGCTGGTCCGTCCGGCCCAAGGCGCCCGGTCGGCGAAGTCGAGCAGCCGGCCGAAGTGCCGGTCGGCGAAGGCCACCTCGCCGTCGTACAGGTCCCGCGCCTTGCTCCCGAAGCGCGGCACGTCGTCGTGCTGCACGTAGTCGGCGTGCGGATCGAGGAAGTTGATCCACAGGAAGAAGCGCCCGCCCACGTTCTCCGGCATGGCGAGCAACGCGAGCGCCGCGTCCGCGAGCTTGTCGCCCGTGACGGCCGCATCCGTGACCCAGCTCGTTCCCTCGGGCGGCGCCGCGGAGAGATCGACGACGTCGAAGCCGCGCTCCAGGCCGGCGCCGGCGCCGAAGTAGCGGTGTGCCTGCACGCTCATGGTGCGGATGCCGGCCTGGCGGATCCGCTCGGCGACGAAGACGTCATCCGTCCCGAAGCGGTTGAAGTGGCCCCAGTTGCGGTGCGTCTCGCTGCCGTACTTGCCGATGAGCATGGGGCCGACGCTCTTGCCGGTGTACGAGGCAAGGCTGTAGGCGCGCTCGAAGATCACCGCGCGACGCGCCAGGGCGTCGAGGTTGGGCGTGACCCTGCGCGGGTAGCCGGCGTAGCCCACGTCGTGGCGCAGGGCGTCGATGGTGACGAGCACGAGGCTGCCGTCCCGGGGCAGCCGGTCGGTCAGCTCCGGCGGCGCGGGCGGCGCGGGCGCCGCCGCGGGCCGCAGCGCCGCCGCGGGAAGATCGGCGCCCGAGCAGTCCTCGTCGATGCCGTTGCCCGGGATCTCGCGGGCCATGGGGCCGATGGAGGGCGAGCTGTCGTTGCAGTCACCGCCGCCGAACCAGGGGCTCGCGCCGTCGCCGTCGCGGTCGCTCAGGGCGCGCAGGGTGGCAAGGGCCCGGCGTCCGAGCGGCGCGTGGCGCTCGATGAGCTGGCCGATGCTGCCGTGCTCGTCAAGCGCCGTGGCCGCGCGCGCCGTGAGCAGGAGCGGCAGCAGCGCGAGCGCGAGCGCCTGCCACGGCCGGCGCGGCCAGCCCAGGATCGGCTCGACGAGATACGTCGCGAGCGCGAGGCCGGCCAGCATGGCCGCAGGGCGCAGATCGAGCTCGGGCCGCTTGAGGACGCCCCAGATCCCGAGCAGGCCGCCGTCGCCGGAGACCGTGCCCGTGGCCACACCCCATAGCGTGAGGGCAGCAACCAGGCCGAGCGCGAGCGCCAGCGTGAAGGCGGGATCGGTCCAGCCTCGCCAGTGCGAGCGCCAGGTGGCGAGCGAGCGGCGCACGGGCGGCACCGCGGCGAGTGCGCCCAGGGCGAGCAGCACGCCCATGGCCAGGCTGCCGAGCGCCATGCCAAGAGCGCAGACGGAGGGGCCCGCGCCGACCGCGAGCAGAAGCCGCGCGAGCTGGGCGCTAAGGGTCGCCCAGGCGAAGGCGGCGAGCAGCGCCAGCGGCACGAAGGCGGCGACATCGGCCGGCCGGCCTTTTGCCCGGCGCCGCAACTCGCCCACGAGCTCGCCGAGCGTCGGCGTGCGTCCGGGATGCACGAGCATGGCCGCGGCCGTCACCGCCGAGCCCAGGAGCAGCCACAGCGGCGCCAGAAGCCCGGCCTCCGCGGCGATCACCCGGGCCGCGCTTCCCGCACCAGCGGCGCCGCGCAGGGCGAAGAGGGCGTCGGCGAGCGCCAGCCCGAGGCCCATGGCCGATGCCGCGGCCGCGCCCCGGGCCAGGCGCTCGCGCGCCTGCTCGCTGCGCTGCCATAGGCCGGCGCCAGCGTCCCGGCCGCGGGACGCTGAGAGTGCCCGCACCGGCCGGGGCTCGCTCATCCATCCTCCGGCGGCGGCCGGCGGCGCGGTCCGGCCAGCGGGTGCGCCTTGTCGTACTCGCGCAGAAGCTGCTGCATCGAGGTGTGGGTGTAGCGCTGCGTGATCGAGAGGCTGGTGTGCCCGAGCAGCTCCTGGATGCTGCGTAGATCCGCACCGCCGTCGAGCAGGTGCGTGGCGCAGCTATGGCGCAGCGCGTGCGGGTGCAGATCGGCCCGGCCCGCACCGGCCATGCCGTAGCGGCGGACGATGGCCTGCACCTGCCGTACGCCCATGCGCCGGCCGCGCCGCGAGAGGAACAGTGCCCCCCCCGTCCGCTCGGCGCCGCTCCCGTGCAGCAGCTCGGCGCGCCGCGCGAGGTACTCCCGCAGGGCGTGCACCGCCGCCTGTCCGAGCGGCACCACCCGCTCCTTGTTGCCCTTGCCCACGGTGCGGGCGGCGCCAAGCAGCTCCTCGCGCTCCCGGACTTGCCCTGGCTCGCCGCCACCCGGCGGCGGCAGCTCCACGCTGTGGACGTCCAGCCGGCACAGCTCCGAGACGCGCAGGCCGGAGCCGTAGAGCGTCTCCAACACGGCGCGGTCGCGCAGATCGATCGCCGCGGCGATAGGCGGCGCCTCCACCACCTCCGCCATGGCTTCCGGCTCCAGGAAGGTGGGCAGCGGTCGCTGGACCTTGGGCAGCACGAGGTGCGTCGCGGGGTTGCACCGGACCATGCCCTGGCGCTCGGCGTAGCGGAAAAGAGCGCGCACGCTGGCCATCTTGCGGGCGATCGAGGCCGCGCACAGGGTGCGCGCGAGCTGCCCCAGCCAGCGCCGCAGCAGGGGCACGTCGAGCTCCGCGAGCATGACGGCGCCGTCCTGTTCCTCGCCGCGCTCCTTCTCGGCAAACCGGGCGAGCTGCTCCAGATCGCGCCGGTAGGCGAGCACGGTGTTGTCCGCGGCGCGGCGCTCGGCCGCGAGGTACACGAGATAGCGCGCCAGCGTCCCGCGCACCGTACCGGGCTGCTCGTCCACGGCTCGGCCCTAGCACCTGCCGCCCGCCGGCGGCAAGATGCCTGCTACGACGCGCGCTCCCGCTCCTCGCGCCAGCGCGCGAGCCGTTCGCGGACCAGGGCCGGGTTGTCGCGCTGCGCGCGCTCGCGCGCTTCGCGCGCCCATGGCCCGTAGGGGCCGAGCGGGATCTCGCTCTTGTCCTTGGGCGCCTTGTACAGCGGCCGCGGTTTGGCCGGCTCGATGAAGCGGAAGGTCAAGGCGCCCAAGACCTCGGTCGTCCCCTCGAACTCGCGCGTGTGCCGGATCGCGCCCGTGGAATTGAGCTTGCACTCCTCGACGCACAGCCCGCAGAACATGCATTTTCCCAGATCGATGTCGAAGCGGGTCATCTCCCGCGCCTTGGTTTCCGGGTTCTTGCCGAAGTCCAGGGCGATGCACGCGATGGGGCACACCCGCTCGCAGCGGCGGCAGCCCGTGCAGATGTCGATCTGCACCTCGAGCAGGCCGCGGTAGCGGTCGGGCAAGGTCGTGCTCAGGGGCCGGTCGATGCGGTCCGGATACTGGAAGGTGATGGGTTTGCGGAACAGGTGCGAGAAGGTGACGGCCATCCCTTCCAGGATGGTATTGGCCGCGTGGCCGATGCTGGTGAAGTACGTGGTGACGTTCATGGCGCCGTTGGCTGGGCCGTCCGTAGCATGCGTCAGCGTCGGCGGCCAGGTACGACTGCTGCAACAAGCCCCCGCGCTTCGCCCTTGACGGCCCCCGCCGGCCTGCCGCATGGTGCCGCGGCCATGGCACAGGTGCGATTCTCCGGGACGTTCACCGCGCTCGTGACGCCTTTTGCCGCGGGCGGCGAGCGCGTCGACTTCGGGGCGCTGGAGCGGCTCGTCGAGGATCAGATCGCGGGCGGCGTCTCGGGGCTCGTCGCTTGCGGAACGACGGGCGAGGCGGCGACCCTGAGCGACGCTGAGCAGGGCGAGGGCATCGCGCGCGTGGCCAAGGTGGCGGCCGGCCGCGTGCCCGCGATCGCCGGCAGCGGCACGAACTGTACCGCCAGGAGCATCGCCCGCTCCCGCGCGGCCCTCGAAGCGGGCGCGGACGGCGTGATGGTGGTCATGCCGTACTACAACAAGCCTTCGCAGCAAGGCATGCGCGAGCACGTGCTCGCCGTCTCGCGCGCCGCCGGCTGCCCCATCATTTTATACAACATTCCTGGTCGCTCGGTCGTGGACTTGAGCGTCGAGAC
>JACQWT010000414.1 GCA_016209145.1 Deltaproteobacteria bacterium
AGGGGTGACGCGCCCGAAGGGCGCGTCGGGACCCCAACCCCGTCCCGAAGGGACGGACTTACGTCCTCGGCCCGGCTCCTCACGTACAGGAGTACGCTCCGGGCCGGGCCTGTGGGCGCGCTCGCGCTCGCGGCCGCCTGACGAGCCGGGTGGGAGATGGCGTAGACGCGGACCGGTCTCCTGCCCCCTCTACTTGGTCCATGCGCTGCTCGCCGGCCTGTGCGGTTGCGGCGACAAAGGCGCGACGCCGCCGCCGGCGCAGACCTGCGCCGACAGCGCCATCGGCAAGTCTGCCAAGACCGGCGGCGACGGCCGCTGCCCCGGGCAATGCCGCCCGCTCGAGGATGCCTTTTGCGCGGCGTCGGCCCCGGCCGGCTGCCCCCCGGTCGCCGCGTCGCGCCCCGGAGCGCAGGTCGACATCTGCGGCGTGCCGCTCACGCCGCCGGCCGAGCTGAAGGAGGCCCAGCGCTCGGCCAACGTGGATGAGTACGCGGGCACGGGCCCGGTCGATCTCTCGTGCTACGAGCCCGGCGGCTACCCGCCCGTGCCCGATCCGTCGAGCTCGCAGAAGGTCGCGCTGAAGGGCATCGCCAAGGTCTTCTCCAACGGCTGCCAGTCGAACGGGGTCGAGATGGAGATGTATCGCGTCAAGCGCACGGGCGGTGCGGACGACGGCGAGCCGGGCGCGCTCGCGGGCAGTTGCCCCAAGACCGATGCCGACTGCCAGGTGGGCGGCGTCAAGAGCAGCGACATCGTCAAGACGTGCGAGGAGCGCTGGGAGTGCCGCTACTCGTGCACCGACGTGCCCACGGAGACCGAGCTCCTCATCAAGACCTTCGGCGAGCAGTGGGCGCCCCTGTACGAGTACGGCGTGTTCATCCCGAACGCCGAGGTCAAGGGCGGCGAGTGGGAGCACGACGTCCGGGCGCTGGCCAACGACGACTACACGGTCATCCCGCAGGTGGCCTTCGGCGGAAAGATCACCCCCGGCAACGGCGCCGTGGGCGGAGAGGTGCACGACTGCGGCAACGTCCGGGTGATGAACGCCTTTGTGGACGTCGACGCGGATCGAACCATTCTGACGTACTTCAACGAGGATGAGAACAAGCCGCTGCCCGACAAGACGCGCCGCGCGACGAGCGCCCTCGCCCTGTACTCCGCCATGGATATCCCCTCGGGCCCGATCACCGTGGCGGCCGCGGGCCTGGTCGGCGGCGAGCTGCGGGCCCTGGGCTTCTTCCGCGCCCGGGTGTTCGGCAACTCCATCACCTCGGTGACCTTCCGCGGCCTCAAGCCGTTCCAGGTGCCGAAGTAGAGGGCGGCTTGCCGTCGGGCGCCCGTGCCGCTAGGTCCGGCCGCCGCTCGGCCGTACGTGCCAGCGCCTGCTTGCGGCGCCAGGCGGCGATGGCGCCGTGGTTGCCGCTTTGCAGGATGGCGGGCACGCCCCGGCCGCGAAACTCGGTGGGGCGCGTGTACTGCGGGTACTCCAGCAGCCCGCCGGTCTGCGGGCTGTGCGACTCCTCGCACAGCGACTCGGGGTTGCCGAGCACGCCGGGCAGCAGGCGCACGCAGGCGTCGATCAGGGCCATCGCCGCCGGCTCGCCACCGCCCAGCACGAAGTCGCCCAGCGACAGCTCCTCGTCGACGAAGGAGCGCACGCGCTCGTCCACGCCCTCGTAGCGGCCGCACACGAGGCACAGGGCGGGCGCGGCGGCCAGCTCGTAGACGCGCTGCTGCTGGAGCCTCTGGCCCTGCGGCGAGAGCAGGATGCGGCGCGCGCGCTGCGGCTCGCCGCTTCCTGGCGCCGGCGGGGCGTCGGCATCGAGCGACTCCAGGCACTGCACGATGCAGTCGACCCGCATGACCATGCCGGCTCCACCCCCGTAGGGGGTATCGTCGACGCTGCGGTGCCGGCCCACGCCGAACTCCCGCGGGCTGCGGCAGCGAAGCTCCAGCAGGCCGGCGGCCACGGCTCGGCCGATGATGCCGGTGCGCGCGAGCGGCTCGAACAGCTCCGGGAACAGGGTCACGACATCGAAGCGCACGGCTGCTTCAGAGCCCTTCTATCGTGCGAAGCTCGATTGTCCTGGCCGACACGTCGACGCGGGCGATGAAGTCGCGGTGCAGGGGCACCTCGATCGCCGGCCCCTCCGGCCGCTCGATCACGAGCACGTCGCAGCTCGGGTAGGCGATCAGCCTGGCCACGACGCCCAGCTCCGCGCCGGCCAGGATGGCGCGGCATCCCTCCAGATCGCAGAAGTAGTACTCGTCCTCGCCGAGCGGACCGAGCTCGGCGCGCGCCACCTCGATGACGGCCCCCTGCAGCTCCTGCGCGGTCTCGATGCTGTCCACGCCCGGCAAGCGCACGAGCCAAGCGCCGCGTGAGCCCCGGCGCGCGGCGCGAAGCTCTACCAGCCGCGGCTCGCCCTGGCGCGGCACCAGCCGCAGCACCCGGCGCGCGAAGAGCACGTCCGAGTCGGGGTTGTAGAGCATGACGCGCAACTCGCCCCTGAGCCCGTGTGGCCTTCCGACCGCGGCCACGGGCACGTAGTGCGGTGCGCCCGCCTGGCTCATCGAGGGTACCCGTTCACGGCATTTCCGCGCCGGCAACGACGGCTCGCCGAGTCGGCCGCGATCGCGGCCTACGTCCGCGGGCCGGCTCCTCGCGTACAGGAGTACGCTCCGGGCCGGCCCTGTGGAGCGCTGCTCCGCTCGCCAGTCCCGCCGCGCCGCCTGACGAGCCGGGTGGGGGAGGCGTGAACGCGTACCATCGAGGGCTAGTCCAGGATGTCGAGGTAGGCGCGCCCCAGGCCCAGCCGTGCCGCGGCCGTGTTGAGCAGCACGCGGATCGACTGCGCCGTCCGGCCATCCTTGCCGATCACCTTGCCGACGTCATCCGGCGCGACGGAGAGCTCGATGCGCTGGCGCCGGTCGCCCCCACCCGGTCGCACCTTCACCTGATCGGGCCGATCGACCAGGGCACGCGCCACGATCTCCACCAACTCGACTAGCGGCTTGCCCGTCATCGGCCTACTCCGCCCGCTTCTCCGGCTCGGCCTGGGCGGCGATCCGTTCCGCCTGGCGCAGGAGCTTGGCCACCGTAGCCGACGCCTTGGCGCCGCGGTCCATCCAGAAGCGCACGCGGGTTCGGTTCAGGCTCAAGGCGGAGCGGCGCGGATCCCAGCTTCCCAGCCTTTCGATGAAGCGGCCGCCCCGCGCACAGCGGTGGTCGGCGGCGACGACGCGGTAATAAGGAACCTTACTGGTTCCGGCGCGAGCCAAGCGAATGTGCACAGCCATGGGTAGTACCTTGCCTCTTGGAGGCGGCGCAAGCCTAGGGAAAAGCCCCCTGCCGGTCAAGCGGCTCAGCGCTGCACTCAACGATGGACGTAGACCAGCGTGCCGTAGTTGGGGTTCTGCGCCCCGTGCCAGCCGCGGGGTACGACGGGCTCGGTCCACTCGAAGAGCCAGGCCGCGTCGGCCGGCGCCAGGTTGATGCAGCCGTGGCTGCGCACCTTGCCGAGCTCGTCGTGCCAGTAGGCTCCGTGCAGGGCGAAGCCCTCGTAGAAGTACTGTACGTAGGGCACGTCGCGCAGATCGAAGGCGTCGTCACCGGCCTGGTCGCCGTCCATGGTGGCGGTGACGTGCTTCGCGTGGATCATGAACGTGCCGCGCACCGTGGCGTGGGTCTTCTCCGGATCCCCGAGCTCGCCCCGGCCGGTCGAGACGAGCGCGGCGAACACCGGCCGCGCGCCCTCGTAGGCCACCAGCATCTGCTGGCGGACGGATACGTCGATCCACTTCTGCCCGTCGCGCGCGAAGCCGGCCGGATCCTCGCGCTTCTTCGCGATTCTCAGGGTGGCGTAGGGCAGCCACGCGCCCTGCGCCGTCTCGAGCAGGCCTCGCTCCGAGCCGTTGTTGCGGCCGGTCAGCACCCAGCCCGAGCGGTAGGGGGCCTCGCCCGCGGGCTCGAAGCGGCCGCGCTCGCCCTGCCGGTAGGTCGAAACGCCGTGCTGCGCCACGAACGCAGGCACGCCCTCGCCCGCGACGCTAACGCCGCGCAGCTTGCTCGCCGGAGCCGGCCGCGTGCGGTCGACCGGGATGAGATCCAGCTCGGTCGTCAGGCCCAAGAGGCGGCCCGTCCACTCGTACACGGCGCCTAGGCCGAAGGCGGACTCCGGCCGCGCCCGGCCGCGGTGGGCACGGTAGGCGAGCCCGGTGTCGGCCCCGTAGGGCTTGGGCAGGGTGTCGCCGCGCTGAAGAAACGCCGGGATCGGATCGGGCGGCTCGAAGGCGCTGCGCAGCGTCGTGAAGGCGGCGATGCTGCGCTCCCGGCGCTCGCCCTCGGCGCTGGCCTGCTCCTCTTGGCTGGGCAGGCGGCAGTAGAGGTGGGGCGGCGGGGAGCGCGAGATGACGTAGCGGTAGGGCAGGGGCTCGCCCCGGCGAGGCTCGCTGCGGGCCGCCTGTACCACCGGGTGGTCGAGCTCGAGGGCCGCGCCCTTGCCGACGCACACGTAGCCCCGGGGAGCGACCCGGTACCAGCCGCCGGCGCAGCCGGCCGTGCCTGCCGGCTCTGCCCCACGCGCCACCACGGCGCCGGCGCGAAGGTAGCCGAGCTTGTTCGCGCGCTCGTCGGGCTCGGCATACACCCAGGTGCGCATGGCGATGGAGGCGATCTCCAGACCGCCAGACGGATCCGCGTCACGGTCCGTGGCCGCAGCGGATGACGCCGGCGCTGCCGTGGGCAGGGGGAGCGAGGGTCCGTCGGGAGCCGTTTCCGTCAACCGCCCGGGCGGTGGCGCGACGGGCTCACAGGCGGCGGCGCCGACCGCCAGGGCCGCAAGTGCCGCCTCCCAGAAGTCCTGTCTCATACTCCGTCAGGCGACGATGTGCGCCACGCCGTAGCTCAGTATCGCCGGGTCGCGGGTCACCAGCGTGAGTCTCTCGGTTCGTGCCTGGGTGACGAGCAGGCGGTCGAACGGATCGCGGTGGGGCATGGGCAGATCTTTCAGGGCGTGCACGTGCCGCGCCTTCACGTCGAGGACCAAGAAGGGCTGTTTGTCGAGGACCGCCTCGAACTCGCCCGGCAGCTCCAGCTTGCCCAGCGCCTCCTTGATGCGGATCTCCCACAGCGCTGCCACACTCACGAAGGCGGTGTTCTTCCCGTCACCGATGGCCTGCCGCGCGGACGCCGACAGCGTCGGGTTGTCGTCCAGCCACCAGAGCAGGGGATGGGTATCGAGCAGCAGATTCATGGCTCGTCAGCCAATCCGAGCGCAACCGCCACGTCGCCCGGAAGCTCGTCGAAATCCTCGCCCACGCGGATCCTCCCCCTGAGCGCGCCAGGCTGCCGGTGCCCGTCCCGCGCCTCGTAGGGAACGAGCCTCGCCGCTGGCCTGCCCGCCTTGCCGATGATGATGGACCTGCCCTTCTGAACTTCCTCGATGAGGCGCGACAATTGAGCTTTCGCCTCTGAAATATTGATGATTTCTGTCGCCACAGATCTAGTCTGGTCTGGTCTGGTCGTACTGTCAACTCGCGTCGATGTCGCCCCCTCGGCCGCGGCCTGCGAATCCCGCGCGCGCGTGACCGCTCGGCGCACCTCGGCGCTTCGGGCCCGCGCCGGCGCATCATGCCGGGCGAGCAGATGGCTTGCAGCGCGCCTTCGCCCGCGACACACTTTGCACATGAAACGTACGAATCTTGTGCTCGACGAGAAGCTGCTGGAGTTGGCGAGGCGGCTCTCCGGGGAGAAGACCTACTCGCGCGCCGTCCAGCGTGCCCTCGAGGAGCTCATACGGCGCATCCAGGCGCGTCAGATTTTGGACCTTGCCGGCTCGGGGCTCTGGGAAGGGTCGCTGCCGGAGATGCGTGGCGATGCGGCGAGCTCCCGGCGGAGAACCCGCTGATGGTGCTGGTGGATACGTCCGTCTGGATCGAGGTCTTCCGGAAACGCGCGCGCCTCCGACTGGAGGATCACCTGCACTTGGACGACGTGGTCACGTGCCTGCCGGTGATCCAGGAAGTGCTCCAGGGCTTCCGCGACGAGGGAGCGTACCGCAAGGCTCACAGCGCGATGTTCGCATTCCCCCTGCTCGAATCGCCGCTGGGGCGGCCGCTGTTCGAGGACGCCGTGCGGCTCTACCGCGCTGCCCGCCGCGTCGGGTGGACGATCCGTTCGTCGGTCGACTGCCTGATTGCGGCCTGCGCGATCCGGCACGACGTAGAGGTGGTGCACCGCGACCGGGACTTCCCGAGTCTCGCCAGGGTTTCCAGCTTGCGCCAGCGGGCGCTCTGACCCGGCGCGTCCTCTGCCGTCCGCGACCCGGCCCGCGCCCACTTTCGGCGCGCTCCTAGCGCGGGCTTCGCCCGCAACCCAAGCCGCCAACGCCAGCGTTCACGCCTTCGCGTTCCCCCACGGCCTTCAGCCAGTGGCACTCGGCGCTGCGCTGTCGAGCGCTCGGCACCGGACCCCGGGCGGAGGCGCCATGGCTGCGGTTGCCGGCCGACCGGAAGCTTCACGCTGCGTACCCTCGGCGTCGGGGCCCCTACCCCGACGCCCGTCGCGGGCGCTGCGCGCAGCCGAAAATCGTCGCGCGGCGCGACGATTTTCGGGA
>JACQWT010000051.1 GCA_016209145.1 Deltaproteobacteria bacterium
GCCGACCAGCTCCCGCGGGCTCGTCAGCAGCCTCTTCGCTCGGTGCCGCTAGATCTCGGCAAGCGGCGCGTTCGCTGCCGGCTCCTCGGCCGGCCGGCGCCGCGCCGGCCCCGGTCGGGCGAGGCCGGCGCGTCGCCGGCCGGACAACAAGGAGGTCCCACATGAGCTCAAACGCACCGCTTGCCACCGCCAGCCCACTCCCAGCCGCCCCGATCCGTGCGCCGAGCGCGGCCTACGGAGTGAGCTTCCCCCACGAGCGACTCGACACGCACCGCGTGCTCCTGGCCGCCTACGAAGCCGTCATGCGCTGGCCCGGCGTGGCCTTCTCTCGGGGCACGGCCGGCGACCAGCTCAAGCGCGCGCTCGGAAGCGCGCTCGTGCGCTACGCCGAGGGCTACTACGCGCAGGGCGGCAACCAGGCCTCGCTCTGGACGAGCGCGCGCGCCTCGTGCGGCGAGTCGGCCACGGCCGTGCTCGTGCTCGGGCTGGAGCGCCGCGTGAGCGCGGCGCAGGCAGCCGAGGTCCGTGAGCTGCTCGGCCGGGCGATGTGCATGCTCTCGCGGCTTTCACGGCGAAGCTGAGTGAGTGCCCCGGCGCGGTCAGGCCGCCGCGGGCGGCCTGGCTGCAACTTGCGGGCTCGGCCGGGCCCGGGCGCCGAGCAACCCTTCGGCTGACAGTGGGCCGCTCGACGCGCGGCGACCCTCGGGCGCCGGTGGCCGGCGGCTTCCCCCCGGCGAGCTGGAGCCCGCGCCCCCGCCCCCGCCAGGAGCCCGCCTCACTGGCAGCCGCCGACCGCCGACGGCTGGTCCCGGCGACTTTGCCGGGACCCTGGGCGATCTGCCAATCTCCCCGCCGATCGCGCGGATCGCTGTCCGGCGGATCGCAGGCAGGCGGGCTCGAAACGGCGTATGATGGCCCTGTGCGGGCGCTGCGGATCTACCTTGACACCTCGGTCCTTGGCGGCTGCTTCGACCCGGAGTTCGAGATCTGGTCGAACGGGCTGATGGCCGATTTCCGAGCAGGCCTGCTCCGGGCCGTGCTCTCCGACGTGACTGCGGCGGAGGTGGCGCGCGCGCCGGAAACGGTACGTGGGTTGCACGCCGACCTGCTGGCCTCGGGCGCCGAGCTCGTCCCGACCACCGACGAGTGCCTGAGCTTGCTCGCCGCGTACGAGGCGCGCCGGATCCTCGCGCCGATGTTGCGCAACGACATGCTGCACATCGCGCTCGCGACCGTGGCAGACGTCGACGTGCTCGTGAGCTGGAACTTCCGCCACATTGTCCGGCTGGACAACATCCGCCTCTTCAGCGCCGTCAACATCGAGCTCGGCTACAAGCCGCTCGCCATCTACTCTCCTCAGGAGGTGTCGATCCATGGACGCGAGCCAGGCGATTCGAGCCGTTGAGCTGGTTCGACGTATCCGCGACGAGCTCGCCACCGAGCTCGTCGGTCGCAGCCGCGAACAGCTTCTGGCGTTCTTCCGGCAGGCAGGCGACGCTGCCCTGGCAGAAGCGAAGGCGCGACGCGCACACGCACCGGCCGAGCCAACCGACCGGCAGGGGGACGGCCGGCCCGCGCGTCCGGCCTGAGGGCCGCCAGCCCATGGCGCCAGCGGGCGGCTGCGGCTCCCGATGAGACCCGGGCCCTCGCACGACTGTCAATCGGCTTGCTGGCGCCGCGCACGAGGACGGGCTGCCCGAAATCCTCTGCGTGTGCGAGGTCGAGAGCCTGCTCGCGCTGCGTGGCCAGTAGGGCAGCCGGCCAGCCGGCCAGCGGCCGGACGCGATCGGCCGCAAGGGGCGGGGCGTGGGTCCAGGTCGACGAGCCGATGGCTCGGGGCTCGCTTGCGGCCCTGGTGACCGCGATCGCGCCGGCTCAAGCCGCGAAACGGAGGATCTCGACCTCGGCGCCGGCGCGGACCGCCGCGTCGGCCACCGAGTACACGCGCTGCGCCACCGGCTCCGTGAGGTAGAACTCGCCGCAGTTGTCGCAGATCTCGGCGGGAACGGCTTTCATGATGATGGTGGTCTGCCCGCGCTGGAGCGTGACGGTCGTCTCTCCCGGCGCCATCTCGCCGTTCTTGCAGAGCAGGCACGTTGTCATCGCTTTCTCCTCTTGAAGCCGGGCTCCCACTTCGCCGGGTCGGGCTCGTACACGGTGATCACGTAGCACCGCCCGGTCGCATCGTCACGGGCGGCCACGACGTGGAGCGCCCTCCCGCCGACCGTGCCGAGCAGAAGGCGGCTGGGGTGCGGCTGGTCATCCGGGTACTCGGCGATGATCTCCCCGGCGGCGACCACCTCGCGCACCTGCCGGGGAGAGATGGCGCGCGCGAACATCCGCGCAAGGGCGTGGCCCGTGAGGATGATCTCGGTGCACTCCACCAGGTCCACCCTATCAGGGACGAAGCCGGAGAAGGAGTGTGAAGTCAGGGGGGACGGGCGTGGTGCCCCGCGAGGGGCCCCCACCCCGGCTCGCGCCGCTGCCAGCCGCGGCGGCGCGGCGACTCTGGCTGCGTCCTGCGGCGGCGTCGGCGCATGCGTCCCCGTATGCGACTGCGTCAGCGGATCCGACTGCGGCTGTGCCTTCGGCTGCGGTTGTCGATGTGCGTCAGCCCCACCGCAGTTTCCGGCAGTAGTGCTAGACTGGGCGTGCCCCTGGATCGGGGGCACCGCGGGTCGCCGCGGAGGTGGCGGTTGAGCATTGCGATAGGGGTCGACATCGGCACGGCAGGCGCGAGCGTGGCCGTGTTCCGCCAGGGCCGGGCCGAGGTTATCGCCGACGGCAGCGGCCTGAGGCGCACCCCCGCGGCGGTGGCCCTTTCCGGCGGCGTGGTGCGCGTCGGGCAGGGGGCCATGAGCCGGCTCGCCGGCGAGCCATCGACCACGGTGCGCGCGCCGAAGCGGCTGCTGGGCGGGCCACCGGTCCTGCTGGGCAAGGAGCAGCACAGCCCCGCGCGCCTGGTCGGCCTGCTGGTGGGCCAGATGGTGGCCACCGCAGAGGCCGTGACCGCAGAGCGGCCGCTCGGCATGGTCCTTGCGGCACCAGTGTGGTTTGGGCCGGAGCAGCGCCAGGCGCTCGCCGAGGCGGGGCGGCAGGCCGGCGTCGAGGTGCTCGCCCTCGTGCTCGATCCCACGGCCGTGGCCATCCGGCAGTGCGACCTGGGCGTGCAGGCGCGGCGGGCGGTGGTGGTCGATGCCGGTGCCGGCGGCATCAGTGTCGCCGTGCTCGCCATCGGCCCGCGGGCCGTACGCCTGGTCTCCGCCGCGGGCGACGATCGCGCGGGAGGCGATGCGTTCGACGGGGCCATCGTGCGCCGCGCGATCGAGAAGCTCGGGCCGCAAGGCGGCGCGGCGGCCGGCGACCCGGTTCGGGGCGAGCTGCTGCGGCAACGCTGCGAGGAGATCAAACGCGAGCTGAGCGATTTGGATGCCACGAGCATGCCGCTTCCCTTCCTGCCGCCCTGCGCCGACGGCTCGCCGCCCTCGCTGGCGATGACGCGTGCCGAGCTGCAAGCGCTGCTCGGCGACTTGCTGCCGCGCACGGCCTTGTGCTGCGAGCGCGCGCTGCGCGACGCGGGCACGAGCAAGCAGGAGATCGACGCGCTGCTCGTCACGGGCGGCATGGCGCACGTGCCTGAGCTCCGGCGCGCTATCGAGCTGGTGTGCGGGGGAGCCAAGGCGCAGCTCCAGCCGGCCGGCGCTCTCGCCCACGGAGCGGCGCTGCTCGCCGGCGCCCTGAGCGGCCTGGACGAGGAGCTACTCGCCGACGAAGGCGCGAGCGGGGGAGCCCAATCCCGTCGGACGTCGAGCCGCCCGGCCGCGCCCGCCCCGGTGCCCAGCCGCCCGGCCATCCCCGCCCCGGTGCCCAGCCGCCCGGCCATCCCCGCCCCGGTGCCCAGCCGCCCCGCCGCATCCGCCGCGGCACCCAGCCGCCCCGCCGCTCTCGCCCCGGCACCCAGCCGCCCCGCCGCTCTCGCCCCGGCACCGAGCGCCCCAGCCGCGCCGGTTCCCACGCCGCCCGTGGCGGCGGCGGCCGCCCCGCCTGCCGCGCCCGCGCCGCCCGGTAGTGCCCCCGGTCCGGCCTGGCTCGAGTCGGGCCTGGCCTTGCCGGCCGAATGGGCCGGCGTCCCCCCTGCCCCGCGCTCGCAGCCCAGCCTCCCGCCCGTGCCCGAGCGCGGCACGATCCGCAACCCGTCGGACGCGGCTTCGCTGCTGGGGCTCCCGCTGTCTCGGCCGCCCACCGCCGCCGAGCTCGAGCCCGTGGCGCTGGCGGTGCTCCTGGCGCGCCTGCTGCGCCGCCGCGCCGTCACCGGACAGCTCGAGATCAAGCGGGGCGAGCGCAGCGTCGAGCTGCGCGTGCTGGCCGGCCGGGGACTCATCGACAAGAGGGAACGCGACAGCCTGCTCGATGCCTTCGGCTGGCCCGAGGCGAGCTACCTGTTCAAGGCGCAGGAACCGCGGGGCATGGGCGCCGAGTCGATTGGCCTGCTCGGGCTGGCTGCCGAGGGACTGCGCGTCCAGCTCCGCGGCCTCGGGGCCGAGGAGCTGGAGAAGGAGCTCGGCGAGCTGCTCGATCTCGCGCCGAGCGTGGACCACGAGCGGATCGGAGTGCTGCGGCAGCTCGGCCTGAACCAGCGCGACATGCGCTTCGTGGACTTCGCCCTGGACGGCTCGGCCAGCGGCCGGCACGTCGTCTTGCACGGCGGCATAGCCCGGCGCACTGCTCTGCAGGTTCTGGGCCTGCTCCAACTCTTCGCCTGCCTGCGCTGGAAGCCCGTCGTCGTGAAGGAAGACCTCGTGGGCGAGCTGGCACGCCGCTGCGGGCGGACGCTGCGCGCCAATCACTTCGAGGCCCTCGGCGTGCACTGGAGCGCCGGCACCGACGACGTCGAGAATGCCTACCGCCGTCTTGCCGAGCAGCTCGCCCCGGGCGGCCCATGGAGCGAAGCGGCCCCGGAGGCATGCCGCCAGATGCGCGAGCGGGCGGAGGCCGCCTACGCCGTGCTGCGCGACCCGAAGGCCCGCATCGCGTACCGCCGCAAGGCCCACCCGGACATCGACTTCCACGCCATCGACGACCTGCTGGATCAGAAGGCCAAGGCGCTGGCGATGCGGCAGGCCGACCGCGAGGCCGAAGAGGAGACGCAACGGCGCGAGGAGCTGCGGGCTTCCTGGCACGGGCCCGAGCCACGCAGCCGGAGCTCGCGCCCGGGCGCCCGCGACAGCGAGCAGCCGTCGCCCTCGACGCGGCCGCCGGCGCCGTCCGCCGGGCCGCACGGCACCGGCGCGGGGAAGCGCTAGTGGGCCGTCCCGCAAGTCCCGCGGATAAGGGGCGGGACGGCCCACTTCGCGGGGAAGGCCACGCCGCTTGCAATTGCGGCCTTCGGCCGCGCAAGCGGCGTGCCCTCCCCGCGGGCCCTACCGGGGGAGGCGGGGCGCCGCCTCCCACGGCCCCCCACCCGCGTGGCGCGTCCCGGCAATTTCTCCGCACGACTTGTGGGACGCGCCACTAGCGCGGCGGCCGGCCGTGCTAGGATGGGCCTTTGGCCATGGGGCAGCTCATCATCCGGGGGGCCCGGCAGCACAACCTCAAGAACCTCGATCTTGCGCTGCCGCGCCACCGACTGGTCGTCTTCACCGGGCCGAGCGGCTCGGGCAAGAGCTCGCTCGCCTTCGATACGATCTATGCCGAGGGCCAGCGGCGCTACGTCGAGTCGCTGTCGGCCTACGCGCGCCAGTTCCTCGAGCAGCTCTCCAAGCCGGCGGTGGACGCGATCGAGGGTCTCTCGCCGGCCATCGCCATCGAGCAGCGCGCGCTGGCCCGCAACCCGCGTTCGACGGTGGGCACGGTCACCGAGATCGCCGACTACCTGCGCCTGCTCTACGCCCGCGCCGGCGTGCCCCACTGCCCGCGCTGCGGCCAGCGCATCCAGGCGCAGACCGTGCAACAGATCGTCGACCGCATCCTCGGCTTGGGCGAGGGACGCCGCGTCGCTGTCCTGGCACCGCTGTGCCGCAGCCGACGCGGCGAGCTCAGAAACGAGCTCGACCGGCTGCGGCGTGACGGCTTCGTGCGGGTGCGCATCGACGGCGAGCTCTGCGACTTGGGCGACGACATCGCGCTCGACCGCACCCGCCCCCACGACCTCGACGTGGTGATCGACCGGATCGTGGTCAAGCCCGCGGCGCAGATCCGCCTCACCGACTCGGTCGAGCTCGCCCTCAAGCTCGGCCAGGGCGTGCTGCTCGTCGATCCCTCGAGCTCAGGGGAGCCCGCCCCGCCCCTGCTCTTGAGCGAGCGCTTCGCCTGCGTCGCCTGCGGGCTTTCGCTGCCGCCGATCGAGCCGCGCATGTTCTCGTTCAACGGGCCTCACGGCGCCTGCCCTGCCTGCGGCGGCCTGGGCGTGCGCATGCGCGTCGACCCGACGCGGCTGGTGCCCGACGAGCGCCGCTCGCTGCGCCAGGGCGCGCTCGCGGCGTGGGGCCGGCGCGGCTCGCTCTCGCTGTGTACGGAGACGGCCCGCGCCGTCGAGGCGCTGGGCGTCGATCCCGACGTGCCCTGGCGCGATCTTCCCCTCGCCGAGCGCGAGGCATTGCTCCACGGCAGCGGCGGCGCGCGGGCCGCCGCCCGGCGGCGGCGCCGGACAAGCGGCACCGGGCCGTACGAGGGCATCATCCCGCGGCTCAATCAGCTCCTCGACAAGGGAGCGCTGCGCCTGCACGAGGACGACGAGGACCCGGACGACTCGCTCGGCGAGGCGGAGATCGGCCGCTTCGTCGTGACCAGCGCCTGCGACGCCTGCGGCGGGCAGCGCCTGCGGCCGGAGGCGCTCGCCGTCAAGCTGGGTGGCATGAACATCGCAGAGCTCGGCGCGCTGCCCCTTCACCGGGTGCGCGACGAGCTGCGCCGGATCTGCCTCGGTGCGGACGGCGCCGGCCTCGGCCCGCGCGAGCGCGCCGTGGTGGAGCCGCTCGTACGCGCGGTCGTCGAGCGGCTGGGCTTCCTCATCGACGTGGGCCTGGACTACCTGTCGCTCGACCGATCCGCCCAGTCACTCTCGGGCGGCGAGGGCCAACGCATCCGGCTCGCGACCCAGATCGGCTCGGCGCTCGTGGGCGTGCTCTACGTGCTCGACGAGCCCAGCGTGGGCCTGCACGCGCGCGACAACGGCCGTCTGCTCGAGGCGCTGCGCCGGCTCGTGGACCTCGGCAACAGCGTGCTCGTGGTCGAGCACGACCGCGACGCCATCCAGGCGGCCGACCACGTCGTGGACATGGGCCCGGGAGCGGGCCGCCACGGCGGCCGTGTGGTCGCCCAGGGCAGCCCGCGGGAGATAATGGGCGATCCCCACTCCGTCACCGGGCCCTACCTGACCGGCGCGAAGCGCGTCGGGCTGGCTCGCGCCCGGCGGCGGCCGGGCAGGCGGGCCTTGCGCGTGCTCGGCGCGCGCACGAACAACCTCCAAAGCATCAGCGCCGCCATCCCGATCGGCCTGCTGGTGGCTGTCACGGGCGTGTCCGGCTCGGGCAAGAGCAGCCTCGTCGTGGACACGCTGCTCGCCGCAACGCGCGCGGCCCTCTACCGCGCCACGGGCCCGGTGGGCCAGTGCGACGGCGTGGCCGGCCTCGAGCACATCGACAAGGTCGTGGCCATCGACCAGGCGCCCATCGGACGCACCCCTCGCTCCAATGCCGCCACGTACACCGGCCTCTTCGGCGCGTTGCGCGAGCTCTACGCCGGCCTGCCCGAGGCGCGCGCGCGCGGCTACCGGCCCAGCCGCTTCTCGTTCAACGTCAAGGGCGGCCGCTGCGAGGCCTGCCAGGGCGACGGCGTGCTGCGCGTGGAGATGCACTTCTTGCCCGACGTGTTTGTCACCTGCGAGGCATGCGCCGGCAGCCGCTACAACCGCGAGACGCTGGAGGTGCGCTACCGCGGCCGGTCCATCGCCGAGACGCTGGCCCTGAGCGTGGACGAGGCGCACGCCGAGTTCGAGGCCACTCCCCGGCTGCGGGACAAGCTCGAGGCGCTCGCGCGCGTCGGCCTCGGCTACCTGACGCTGGGGCAATCGGCCACCACCCTCTCGGGCGGCGAGGCCCAGCGCGTCAAGCTCGCCCGCGAGCTGGCGAAGCGGGCCACGGGGCGCACGCTGTACGTGCTCGACGAGCCCACCACCGGGCTGCACTTCTCCGACGTCGATCTGCTGATGGTGGCTCTCGCGTCGCTGCGCGACGCGGGCAACACCGTGGTCGTCATCGAGCACAACATCGACGTCGTGGCCTGCTGCGATTGGGTGATCGATCTCGGCCCGGGCGGCGGCGAGCACGGCGGCCGCATCGTGGCGCAGGGCACGCCCGAGCAGGTGGCCACCACGCCGGGCTCGGAGACGGGGCGCTATATTGCCCGCCGCATGGCCGAGGAGGGCCCGCCCGCCCGCGCGCTCACCGCCGCGCCAGCGGCCCGAGCGGCCAGGATCGCAGCAGCACGAGCGCCGCGCCCGGGCCGCTCTGGCGCAAGGCGCGCTCGCACTCCGCCACGCTGAGCCGGCGCGGGCCAAAGGCCGTGGGATCGGCCGCGTCGGCGTCCATGAGCTGGGTAGGCGTGTCCCGGCCGAAGTCGTCGGGATGCCCGGGATCGTCGAGCAGCACGTGCCCGAGCTCGTGCGGCACGGTGAACGAGGCGCGGCCCGCGTGCAGCCCGGCGCGGTCGACCAGCACGACGTTGCGCAGGGCGCCGCGGTCGGCGCCGATGAACGACTCGCCGATGCGCCCGCCGCGGCTGAAGCCCGGGAGCACGAGCACGTCGATGGTGCGCGGATCGCCGTCGTCGTAGGCCCTGATGAGCGTGCGCTCCTCCACCGTCCCCACGACGGCATCGATGTCGCCGAAGTGGTCGAGCCCATCGTCGAGGTTCACGTGGCCGATGCAGACGCCCATGCTCTCGTCGCTGGACAGGGGCCCGTGCGCCGGCGGCTCGATCGCGACGAGCTCGCCGCCGGACCGCCGCACGGAGATGTCCGTGGAGCCGTGGGCGCCGGCCGAGGAGCGCGGGTTGTCCGAGACGAGGGCCGCGAGCCCGGCCCGGCGAACGGCCGCCGCCACCAGCCGCGCCGCTTCCTGGGGCAGTGCGCCGGCCGGGACCCACGCCTGGATCGGCCGCTCGCCCGCGCGAAACCGCACCAGGCCGCCGCTCGCGGGCGCGCCGTCGCCGCAGCCCAGCACCAGCAGGTGCGCGGGCGGCGGGGCGACGATCTGCACCGCTGCCTCGGCCGGCGGCCCGAAGCTGACGCCGCAGGCGCCCCAGAGGGCATTTGCCCGCGCGATCTCGGCGCGCGCCAGCGCGATGGCGCCGGGCTCGTCGCCGCCCAAGGGGACCGCCCCGCCCGGCGCCAGGCGCACGAGCAGCAGGCGCATGGTGGCGCGGTAGCGCCGGATCGGCCCCAGGGCGGAGCGCCGCGGGCCGCCCACCCGGATCGCTTGCAGCTCCCGGCCCTGCGGGCCGAGGAGCACGAGCGCGCCGCCCAGCTCGGCCAACACCGAGCGGCTCGCCACGAGCGGGTGCTGGGCATCGACCGGATCGGCCACGGCGCGGATGGGCGCGCTCCCGACGCAGATCTGACTCGCGGGCACGGGAGCCGGGCACGGCGCGGGCAAGAGCGGGACGCGCGAGAGCTCGCCGAGAAGCTCGCCCGCGGCCGAGAGCGAGCGAATGGCGAGCGCCTCCGGCAGCGCGCCTGGCTCGCCGGCGAGGACGTAGCGCAGCGCATCCGGATCCGCGCCTGCCCCGCCGGCGGCGTTGCCGTCGTCCCGGGGCACAGTGCGCTCGAGGCTGGCGTGCGAAGCCGTCAGATCCACGGCCTGCCCCGAGCCGTCCACGGCCCACACCGAGAGCGCCGACACGCTCGTCGTCCGGCCGCCCACCCGCACCGTGGCGGGGCCGGAGCCGGTGGCTTGCAGCTCGAGCCGCGCCGTCCCGGGCGGCACGAGCCGTCCGGAAGCGAGCGGCCGGCCATCGGCGAGCACGCGCACCGGCGCGCCGGGCGGCAGCTCGATCCGCGCCGCATGCCGTGGCAGATCGAGCCGCAGCAGCTCGGCGCTCGGCGGCACGAACGCCTGCCGGGCGTCGGCGACGCCGTCGGCGTCGTCGTCGTTCCAGTCGGCGCCGAGCACGGGATCCGCGGCCCGGCCGCGCGACGCCCCGCCGACAACGGCGCCCGCGAGCGCCGCGGCGAGCAGGCGGGCGGCGAGATGCGTCCGGCGCGTCACAATGCTGCCAGCGTAGCGCAGCCCGGGCGGGCGTGCGCTAGCATCTGCGGGCGATGGACACGGTGCGCTGCGCCACGCTGCTGCTCTCGTGGCTGTTCGGAGCCGCGGCTTGTCGGACGGAGGGATCCACGACTCCCCCCGTGCCGGCCGCCACGCCCCAGGCCGTCGCCACGGCCGCGCCGTCGGCCAGCTCCGTCGCTGCCTCCTCCTGCGGCGCGCTCGGCTGCCGGCTCTACGAGTCTCCGGTCGCTGCCTTCGCCGCCGTGCTAGGCACGCAGCCACGCATTCTCGCCGTGGGCGAGGCCCACGCGCCGCAGGGGAGCGAGGCCGTACTCTCGGCCACCAGCCGCTTCGCGCACGCGCTCTTGCCGCTGCTGCGGGGCCGCATGAGCGATCTCGTCCTGGAGCTCGCCGTGGCCGACGGAAGCTGCGGCGCGCGGGAACGCCAGGTCGCCGCCGCCCAGAAGCCGGTCACGGCGCGCCAGGCGTCCACCAACCAGGACGAGCTCGTGGCCCTGCGCCGCCGTGCCACCGAGCTCGGCGCTCGCGCGCACCTGCTGCGGCCGAGCTGCGCCGACTACGCCGAGGTTGCCCGCGCCGGACCCGACGCCATCCCGCGAATGCTCGAGCTCGTCGCGCGCCTCACGGCGACTCGCGTGAGGGCCCTGCTCAGCGCCGCGCCCTCCTCCTCCGACCGCATGGTCGTGACCTACGGCGGCGCGATGCACAACGATCTCGTTCCGCGCCCAGGCCGGGAGAAATGGAGCTTCGGCCCCGAGCGGTCCGCGCGCACCTCCGGCCGCTACGTCGAGCTCGATCTCGTGGTGCCGGAGTACGTGCGCGACAACGACTCGTGGCGAGCGCTGGAGTGGTACCCGTACTTCAGTCCGGCGGCGCACCCCGGCAAGACCTTGCTCTTCAACCCGCGGCCCGGATCGTACGTGCTGATCTTCCCGCGCGACGGCGTGCAGCGCTGACCCCCGACTCGGTCTTGCGCCGCGCCCCGATCGCCTCCACACTTCCGCGCGAGGGAGGCAGCCCATGACCGACGCGATGTTCACGCTGGAGAACCCCACCGAGGAGCACGCGCTGCTGCGCCGCACGGTGCGCGACTTCGCCCAGAGCGAGATCGATCCGCAGGCCGACGCGCACGACCGCAGCGGCGAGCTCAACAAGGCGCTCCTGCGCCGCTGCGGCGAGCTCGGCCTGCTCGGCGTCACCGTGCCCGCCGAGTGGGGCGGCGGCGGGCTCGACGTGCTCGGCTCGGTGCTCGTGCACCACGAGATCGCCAAGAGCGATCCGGGCTTCGGGCTCGCCTACCTGGCGCACGCCGTGCTGTTCGTCAACAACTTCTTCTACGCGGCGAACGACGAGCAGCGCCGGCGCTACCTTGACAAGACCCTGACGGGCGAGCACGTGGCCTGCATGTGCATGACCGAGCCGGACTACGGCACGGACGGCATGCAGACGAGCGCCCGCCGCGACGGCGACCACTACGTCCTGAGCGGTCGCAAGGCACTCATCACCAACGCGCCCGACGCCCACCTCTTCCTCGTCTATGCCAAGGTGGGCGGGCGCATCAGCGCCTTCGTCGCCGAGCGCGGCATGCCGGGCCTGTCGACCCCGCCCCGGACGCACAAGATGGGCATGCGGGCGAGCACCCTGGGCGAGGTCGTGCTCGACGACTGCATCGTGCCGCGCGAGAACCTGCTCGGCGAGGAGGGCGGGGGCGTGGTGCACATGATGCGCAATCTCGAGGCCGAGCGGCTGACCCTGGCGGCGCTGAGCTTAGGCATCGCGGACCGCTGTCTGGACGTGATGATCCGCTACGCCGCCGAGCGGAAGGCATTCGGCAAGCCCATCGCCGAGTTCGGCCAGATCCAGCGCTACGTCGCCGACAGCTTCGCCAAGACCGAGGCCGCCCGCACGCTCATCTACACCGTGGCCCGAGACGTGAGCGCCACGGAGCGCAACCGCATCGGCACCGATGCCGCCAAGCTGTTCGCCGCGCCCGTGGGCAAGGAGGTGGCGGACAACGCCATGCAGGTGCTGGGCGGCTGGGGCTACTGCGACGAGTACAAGGTCGAGCGCTTCCTGCGCGACGCCAAGCTGCTGGAAATCGGCGGCGGCACGATCGAGGCGCACCAGAAGAACCTGACGCGCGATCTGGTGAAGCGCCTGGGCGCATAGCCCCGCTAGGGGCGAGGGAGCCTCTTGACCAGTATCATACAAGAATGTAGATTCCTCATTGGAAGTCGCGATGGCCAAGGGCACCCAGATTTCGGCGCTGATCTCGGAGACGACGCGCCAGCTCATGGACAAGCACGTCCGCCACAACGGCGTCAAGAAGGGCCATCTGATCGAGCAGGCGCTCCTGCACCACCTTCAGGCGCTCGACGAGCTGCCGGCGGAGCTCATCATCCACCCGCGCATCGTCGTGTCGCGCAAGACTGGTGAAGAGATGCTCCGTCAGGCCGAGGCCGGACCGACGCCTGCCCTGCGCGAGCTGATGCGCGATGGAGATTAGGGCTCTGCGCCGGAGCGACGACCGCTCGGCCTTCCAATCAGGGGACGAGGCCCTCGACCGATTCCTGCACCGCTACGCAGGCCAGAACCAGTTTCGTCACTACCTCGGCGTGACGTATGTGGCGGTCGACGCAGGGCGCATCCTCGGATTCGCCACGGTGGCGCCCCGGCATCTGGCCATCGAGGATCTGCCCGAGCGGACGCGCAGGAAGCTGCCCCGCTACCCCGTGCCGGTCCTCGGGCTCGCCAGGCTCGCGGTTGACAGGTCCGCCCAGTCGATGGGCCTCGGCACGCAGCTCCTCCGGTTCGTGCTCGAGCTCGCCGCGAAGATGGCTGACGATGTCGGCTGCGCCGGCGTGGTCGTCGACGCGAAGCCGGGCGCGGTCGGCTTCTACGCCAAGTTCGGCTTCGCGCCCTTCGAACCGATCGAGGGCCAGTCCGACGCGCGGCCGCGCCCGACGGCGATGTGGCTGCCCATCCAGGCGATCAAGGCGGCAAGCGGGCGGACGCGCTGATGGGCCCGCCGCGGGCCCGACACGCAGAAACTTGCCACCGCACAGGCAAGCCGCCCATATTCCTCCCATGCGCCCTTCCCCTCTCGCCGCGCCCCTGCTCGCCTGCACCCTCGTGCTCGGCTGCGGCGGCGCGCCCCCGGCCGCGCCCGTGACCGCCGCCAAGCCCGCCGTGACGAGCCCTCTTGCGCAAGTGGTCCAGCTCCCGGCCCCGAAGAGGCCCGAGCGCTACCTCGACCGGACCGAGCTCCACGCCGTGCTGCGCGAAGGGCCCGCCACCCTGCTCGAGCTCGTGCCCATCGAGGAGGTGCTCGACAAAGGCGCCTTCGTCGGCTGGCGCGTGCTGGAGCTGCCGCTCCAGTGGCAAGGAGCCGAGATCGAGCCCGGTGACGTGGTCACGGCCGTCAACGGCATGCCGATCGAGAAGCCGCCCGAGATGTGGGCCGCGTGGACGACTCTTAGCGTGGCGAGCGAGCTCAAAATCGCCTACCAGCGCGAGGGCGAGAAGCGCGTGCTTGCCATTCCCATCGTGGGCGAGGCGGGTCCCGCGGCGACAGCTCTCACCGGCGCCGCACCGGCCGGCGCAGCCAGCGCACCAGCGCCGCGGCGCGGGCCCACGCACAAGCCGACCATCGTCATCGGCGGCGAGCGCGAGCCCGCGCAGGAGTGGTGAGCGCGAGCCTCGCGCCCCCCGCCCACCAGTCGATCGCCTACCAGTCGATCGCCAGCCCGAGCACGAAAGTCGACGTGCCGACGTGCATCTGGGGCTTGGAGCCGATGCCGTCGAGGTTGGCCCCCATCCACTCGCCGAAGAGGAAAGCGTAGTCCACGCCGGAGCTCTCGCGCAGGGAGACGGCGGTGCGCGGATCGAAAGCGTTCAGGGCGAGCGCGGCGCCCACGGCGGAATGCAGCCCGAGGCTCGTGCCTTGGCCGGCCACGCCTTCGTACTTGGACGTGCCGTCGCTGCCCGACGCCGTCCACATGCCCCAGCCCAGCCCGAGCTTGATGTACGGCACCACGGGGACGCTGTGCTCGCGCAGCAGGTAGTCGCCGCGCAGCACGGCCGAGACGTGCATCGGCAGGACGGTCAGACCCGTGTCGGCCGCCGACGCCTCGCCCGTACCGGAGATCATGGCCTTGGCCGAGGAGTGGGTGTAGCCCCACCCGTAGCCCCCGCCGAGCGAGCCCACGTAAGGGATCCTCGCCGGCAGCCAGTCGAGCTCCAGCCCGAAGTAGAAGCGCGCGTCCGAGCCGAAGACGTCCTCGTAGGGGCTCTTGCCGCTGAGCTCCTCGTCCACCTGGGGCCAGTAGGGGCCGAAGCGCACCTCGAAGGCGAAGTGCTCGGGATCGAGCCAGCCCGAGCGCTCGCCCCGGCGCGCGCGCTGGCGCCAGTCCTGCTCCAGGCCGGCCTTCTCGGCGCGAGCCGGCGCGGCAGAGCACAGCGCCGCAGCGGCGAGGGCCGCGGCGAGCGGGAGGACCGGGCTGCGGCTCACGGCAGCCTCCCCGCTGGCGCCGCGCAGGTCCGCCTCGCCGTGCCCCGCCGCCGCAGGGCAAGCCCCAGCGCCAGGGCCGCCATGGCCGCAACCGAGCCGGGGCTGTTCTCCCGCCGCGCGGCCACACCGCAGAAGTTGCAGAAGCCCCCGCCGGCCTGCCCGCCGGCCTGCCGGTAGAGCTTGAAGAAGTCATCCACGGGCCGCGGGGTCGCGCAGGCGAGCTCACTGAGCTTGCCCTCGTTGCCCACGCCGTCGATGCCAGCCACCGCCACCGCATAGCGGACGCCATTGATCAGGCCAGTGGCCTCACCTTGCACGCCGCTGGTGGTGCTACCGCACGGCGTCATCCCTTCCGGCGGCAGCTCGCCCGCCACCAGCGTTTTGGCGCTGCACTCGCCGCTGGTGGCGGCGGCGCCGCCCGCGCCGGCGACGCCCGAGCTCGCCGAGCTCGCCGAACTGGCCGAGCTCGCCGCGCCGCCCGTGCCACCGCTGCCCCCTGCGCCCGCCGCGCCGCCAGATGCCGCACCGCCCGCGCCGGCCGCGCCGCCGCTCCCGCCTGCGCCCGCCCCGCCCGCGCCGGCCGCGCCCCCATCGCCCGAGACCGGCTCGTCTTGGGGCTCGTCGCGGCGCGCGCCGTAGGCGCTGCGCGCGGTCGCGCCGCCGTCCGTGCCGGAGCTCGCGCCGCTGGCGACCTCGCAGTAGAAGTCGTAGCGCTTGCGATCCGTGGTCGTCAACTCGGTGTAGCTCACCACGAGCTTGGTGTCGGATATGCCTGGCGTCACGCCGGTGGGCGGGGTTGGGCCGAGCAAATCTACCTGGGTCGGCCACGAGGCGGCGTTGTCTTGCACGTCCTCATTGGGGGTGGTCGTGATCAGGAAGTAGAGCACGACGTTGCGCGGCCCGCTGGTGGTGCTGGAGTCCTCGCAGCCGCTGTCGGTAAGCGCGTTGGCTATGTCCTTGGACGGGAGCTGCACGGTGGTGGTGTCCGGGGCAGGCTGTGCCTCCTTCGTGCGCACCTCCTTGCAGTGCGCGTTCGAACCGTTGCGCTCTGCGTCGAGCGAGCAGTTTGCGTCGCCTTCCGCCAGCCAGATCTCGAAAGTCCCGTTCGTTGGGTGGGCATCGAACGTGACGTTGAACTTGAACTCGTCATCGCTCTTGCAGTCCGCGTAGCTCACGGCCTGGGGGGACTCCGTCGAGGGGCGGTTCGAGAGCGTGCGTTTCTCGTACGCGACGGTGACCTTCGCGTGCGCCACGGACGGCAGGCCGATCGCCAGAAGCGCCGCCGCCGCGGCCCACAGGCGCGCCCGACGTACCGGAAGGGAGCTGCGTGACCTCATCGCCGCCATGCTCAACATACTTCGACCGAAATCTAGTCCACCCTACTCCGGTTCCAGGCGAGCGGCTAGAAAGCCCAACCTGGCGTGACGGCTCGGTGGTGGCGCGCTACGCTGGGGCCATGGTGCACCTCGCCGAGCCCGCCTTCAGCCCCGAGCGGCTGCACTACCGCCGGGCCCCGCGTCCGCTGGTGTTCCCCACCGAGGCCGCCGTGCCCGAGACCAAGCGCCACCTGTGCCTTCGCATGCTGCTGTTCGAGATCTTGCGGCGCGCGCTCGCCGACCGCGCCTGCGTCGGCTCCGAGCAGTTCGTCTACTACGACGCCTCGGACCCATCGCGCTGCCTCGCCCCGGACGTGTTTGTGCGCACGGGAACGCCGGACTTCGCCTTCGACCTGGCGCATTGCCGAGCTCGAGGCAGAGCTGGGCAAGCGGAGGTGACAGGCACCACAGGGCCCGCGCCGCGGCGCTCTGCTGTGCGGTGCCGTCCGCGGTACTGGCGAGCAGCTCTGCGCTGCGCTGCCGCGGCCTCGTGACGAGGCGGCAGGGCCGGCGCATCTTGTTTGGCCCAGGTTCTGCGGACCTGCACGCGTGGACCGCTGTGGACCGGCCGAGCGCACCGCTCGCCGATGTGCCACGGCCAGACGGGGAGCGCGCCGCCCGGCACAAGCTGGGCGGGCGCGCCCGTCGCGCGCCATCGGCGTCTCAATTCTCGGAAAGCGGGAATAGAGGCCCCGATGGCGAGGTGATCGCCCGGTCTATTCCCGCTTTTCGGGAATAGAGGGCCAGATCGCTTGCGCAGCGGGCCGGTAGACCGGAGGCCGTCTCCGAGGGGACGAAGCAGTCGCCCGCGCGCCCCGCTCGCAGTATGGCGCCAATGTAGGATGATGCGCCGGTCCTGGACGAGGCGGCCGAGAGAGCGTAGCGGCAAGCTTCCGGAAGCGGTATTATCGCCGGCGTGACGCCACTCGGGCCCGGTACGAATGTCACGGCAAACGTGCGCCTGCTGCGGCACCTCGGCAAGGGAGGCATGGGCAGCGTGTGGGTCGCCGAGCACTTGACGCTCGACACGCTTGTCGCGGTCAAGTTCATCTCGACGGACGTTTCCAAGGCAGAGCTGCCCGAGCTCATCAAGCGCTTCGAGCGCGAGGCCAAGGCCGCGGCAAGGATCAAGAGCCCCCACGTGGTGGAGATCTACGACCGGGGCGTGATGGCCGGCGGCGCACCGTTCATCGTGATGGAGCTGCTCGAAGGCGAGAGCCTTGCCGATCGGCTGGAGCGAGACGCAGCGCCCAGCCTGCACGAGGCGGCGCAGATCGTCCAGCAGGTCGGCAAGGCGCTCGGCGCCGCCCACGCGCTCGGCGTGGTCCATCGGGACATCAAGCCCGAGAACATCTTCCTCGAGAACCGGCCCGAGCACCCCGCCTTCGTCAAGATTCTGGACTTCGGCATCGCCAAGATCGTGGCCGAGCAGCTTCTCAACCCCAAGGAGGCCGACCACCGTGTCGATCTGTGGGCGCTCGCGGTGGTGGCGTACGAGATGCTGACGGGCCAGCTTCCGTTTGCCGGGGAGACTGCGACGGCGCTGTGCCTGGCGATCTGCGAGGCCAAGTTCGTGCTCCCGAGCCGCATCAACCCGGCGCTGCCAAGCGCGCTCGACCAGTGGGTCGGGCGCGGCCTGTGCCGGATGCGCGAGGGACGCTTCGTGTCGGCCAAGGAGATGGCCGCGGCGTTCGTGCGGGCGCTGAGCCCGAGCGGGGTAGGCATGCCGGCCGCGCTGTTCGACAGCGGGGAGCACAATCTGCTTCGGCTCAAGCTCAGTCGCGCTGAGGAACGGCGGGCGCGGCGCAGCGAGGCATGGAAGCGGCCCGAGTGGCTGCTGCGAAGCGGCGGCGGAGGCGAGCCGCTCGGGCCGATCTCCCTCGATCAGATCTACCGGGCTCTTCGCGCCGGCGAGGTGCCGCCCGACGTGCAAATCGCTCGCCAGGGCTCATCCGACTGGCAGCTCGCGAGCCTCGTGCTGCTCGATCACGCCGAGCATGCCGGCGAGCCGGCGCACCGCGTCGGGCGCACGGTGCCCGGGGCGCCAGCCGAGGCGCTGGTCGAGCACGACCTGCCGCCCGCGTCGCGCGGTACGGCGCGGTTCTGGCCTGCCCCCGTTCGAGCGCCAACGCCGGGCGAGTCGCGGCCTTCGCCCGGCGGCGCAAGCCGGCCGGCGACCCTCGGAGCGCCCACCTCCCCTACGGTACCGGACGAGCCTCCCGCGGCGGCGGCTTTGCACGAAGCAGAAGGCCTGCAGCCACCCGGGCGTGCGACGCCGGCGGCCGGCGCGGCCGAGCACGACTCGAAAGTGCCGACGGCTCCGGTGCCCCGCGCTGCGCCGCCGGTGGCTGGCGGCCACGCCGGGCGGCGAAGGTTTGTCACACGCATCAAGCGGCTGCTCGGCCGCGCCGCGCCGCCGGCCCTTGTCGGCGGAGACGAGGGCGAGTGGAAGGTATGGCTGCCTGGCGAGCAGCCCGCGGCGGACGGCCCAAGCCAGACGGAGCCCCTCGACAAGCCGGAGCCAGGCGAGCATCCGGCGGCGGCCCTGGGCGAAGCAGCCGGTGGGCCGCAGCCCGGGGCTGCGCCGACGCCGGCCGGCCCGGACGAGGACGCATCTGCCTGGGACGAGGACACATGGCGCGCACGCCGCGCGGCGTCACCGGAGGCTGCTGGTGGTGCTGCGCCCGAGGCTGCCGGTCCAGAGCCGCTGCCCTACGAGCCCACGGGTGCTGGTCGCCCCAAGCAGCAGGCCCGGACGTGGCCAGGCGGCATAGCGGCCCTCGGTGCCTCCCTGCTCCGGGCCTATCGGACCTGGCAGCAGTCGCGCACAGCGGGGCTCGGCCCGAGCGATGGTCAGAGGCTGCCGGTGGCCGGCTCGCCGCGCTCGTGGCGTGCGCCAGCGACCATGCGCCTCGGCAAGCCGGCCGCCACTGGTCTGCGGGCGGCTGGCTCGCCGCTCCCGTGGCGTGCGCCGGGGACCATGCGCCTCGGTAGCTCGGCTGCGAGCAAGCCGCCGGCGCCGGATGCTGCTGCGCTTGCGAGCGGACCGGGCGCGGCTGGCGTCACCGCCCCGGTAGAGGGTGCGCTCCACCATTCCCACGGCAGGCCGCGCAGCCTGGCAGGCGTCTCGCGCGCGCTGCCGGCCGCGCTTCGCGCCGGATCTGCCAGCGCCGCTCGCATCGTGTCTGCCGCAGCGGGGCTATGGGCGGACCTGCGGTCGCGACCTTGGTTGAACAAGCGCGTCGCTGGCATCGCGGTTGGCTTCGCCGCGGCCGTCGTACTGGCCGTTGCGACCATCGCCGGCGTGCTGAGCCGCACCCCGGCCGAGCAGCCGATTCGCCAGCCGGCAGCCACGCCGGGGCCGAGCTCGCAGCAAGCGGCGCGCCCGACCGAGGACGGCGGCGCGGCGCCGACGAAGGAGGCGCCGACGGGCATGGTGGGTGTGGCCGCCGGCACCTTCCTCGTGGGCTGCGGCGAGGGCAGCCCCAAGTGCTTGGACAACGAGAAGCCCGCGCACCGCGTCGATCTCGCCGCCTTCGGCATCATGGTCCACGAGGTGACCGCGCAGGAGTACGACGAGTGCGTAGCCGCCGGCCGCTGCCCGAGCCCGGGCAAGAGGCAGGGCTGCACCTGGCGGCGCAAGGGCATGAAGCAGCGTCCTATCAACTGCGTGACCTGGGATGCTGCCGGCGCGTACTGTGCCTGGCGCGGCTGGCGGCTTCCTACCGAGGCACAGTGGGAGGCCGCCGCACGCGGCCCGAAGCAGCCGGACTACCCCTGGGGAAACCAACCGCCCTCGTGCGACCGCACGGTGGTGGCCGACGCGAATGGCGGCGGCTGCGGCAGCGGCGGCCCCCTGCCGGTCGGCTCCCGCCCGGCGGACCGGTCGTGGGTCGGCGCGTTCGACATGGGCGGCAACGTGCGCGAGTGGACTGCGTCGGCCTACGCGGCCTACCCGGGCGGCAAGGCCGACCAGAGCGCCGGCGGCAAAGTCAACCGCGGCGGGAGCTGGCTGATGGAGCCGGCCGAGGCCAACACCACGCACACCCGTGACGTAGATGAGCCGGACCAGTCCCGACCGGATCTCGGCTTCCGCTGCGCTCTTGGTCTATGAACCCGCCATGACGAAGCGAGCGGGGAGTCCAGCACCGCGCGGATCGGCCCTCGTGGCGGCCGTGGTTGCTGCCGCGGCCATGCTCGCCGCACCGTTGGCACTCGCCCAGCCCGGGCAGTGTCCCGGCGGCAAACAGTGGTACGCGGGCAAGTGCCGTTACCCGGACGAGATTGCCGAGCTCGAGGCCAAGAGGAGGGCCCAGCAGCGCGCCGAGGGGCAACGGCGCAAGGCCGCGGCCGAGGCGCAACGGCAGGCCGAGCAGGCGCGCCAGGCAGAGGAAGAACGGCGCAAGGCCGAAGAGGAGCAGCGGCATCGCGCCGAGGAGCAACGGCGCAAGGCCGAGGCCGAGGCACAACGGGAGGCCGAGCAGGCGCGCCAGGCAGAGGAGGAACGGCGCAAGGCCGAAGAGGAACAGCAGCGGCGCGCCGCGGAGCAACGGCGCAAGGCGGAACAGGACGCGCAGAGGCGCGAGCTTGCCTCACCGCCAGCGCAGGCGCCCGCACCGCGTAGGACCGAGCCCCGGGCCGTCTCACCGTTCACCTACGTCGGCTTTGGCGTGGGCGCCGCCGGGCTCGTGGTCGGGGCGGTCACCGGAGCAGTCGCCAGCGCCAGATCCTCAGAGCTTGACGATGTGTGCCCTGGTAATGTGTGCCCCCCGAGGAAGCGGGATGTCCTCGACAGCGCGAACGCGATCGCCGACGCCTCGACCGCGAGTTTCATCATCGGAGGCGTGGGAATCACCGTCGGGCTGGTCTCTGTGCTTGTTTCCGTCTACGGCCGTGACGAGGCTAGGGCGGGCGGGCAGCTCCGCCCCACTGTGGGGCTCGGGTCGGCAAGCATCGCGGGGCGCTTCTAGGGCCGTCGGCTTGGAGGCAACGATGGCGAGCAGGCGGATCATGGCAGCGGGCAGTCGAGCAGCAGTTCTCGCGATGCTCGCCCTCGCCGCAGCCTGCCGCGCCATCGTGGGGCTCGACGAGTTCGAGGTCGGCGACGAGTTCGAGGTCGGCTGCGACAACTCGGGCGACTGCGACGCCTGCCAGCAGTGTGCGACAGATGGCAACTGCACTGAAGAGCTCGCCGCGTGCATGGAAGACCAGACCTGCCCGGACCTGTGGGACTGCTTGAGCGGCTGCTTCGCGAAGCGCGGCGACCACGATGCGTGCTACGGGGATTGCACTTCGCCCGACCCCTGCGCCGCCATGGACCCCGACGCCACGCAGATCTACCGCAACCTGGTTTCCTGCTTGTTTTGCAAGGAGTGCTACAGCGACTGCGGTGCGCCCTGCGCCTGCCAGTAGCCGCCGCCGCGCGCGTCGAGCACACGGGCGCGGGTCAGGGCAACAGACCGCTCACCCCTCGCCGTCGCCCTCACCGAGCGCGTCGAGCTGCGCCCAAATCGCGTCGAGATCGATGGTCAGCTCCGGGCAGCCGGGCACGCCTTCGATCTTGCCGCCCGCCGCGCCCAGGGCGTGCACGTAGCGACCGTCGGGACCGAGCTCCCAGATCTCGAGCGTGCGCAGCTCGGGATCCATGATCCAGTACCAGGGCACGCCGAAGGCGGCGTAGTCCTCGACCTTCTCCAGGCGGTCGCGGCGCACGTCCCTGGGCCGGGGCGTGAGCACCTCCACGACGATGCTCGGAGGCAGGCGTAGCAGCGAAACGCTCAACCCTGGCCGCCGTGCGCCGGGGAGGTATGCGAACAGATCCGGCTTGCGTCCCCGTCGCGGTCGGACGGCGAGCTTGCCCTCGGAGCCGGCGGCACAACCGCCACGCGGAAGCAGCCAGGCGTTGAGCACCGCGCCCAGCAGCACCACCACGAGCTCGTGCGCGAACGTCGGCATCTCCTCCTGCACGAGCTCGCCCTCCACGAGCTCGCCCGGCTCGTCCTCGTCGAGCTGGGCCCACTCCTCGAGCGTCAGGCGCGACGCGGCTCCCGCCTGCTCGATCTGGCCGATGCTCACAAGTTCGAGGATAGCGTGCGGGCAAGGCGGCATCAACAGCGAGGCGACGAGGAAGCAAGCCTGCGAAATGACAACGACCGTCTCTCGGGTGTATCGTGCCGCCGCTTGGTGCGGGTGGTCACCGGTTCGGGGCGACCGCTGCGGGCACGCGAGCCTTCCACGATGTCATCGGAGAGAGAAACTCGGCTGGGCCTCGGCGCGTCGACCCTGCGTGCGCCCGGCGCGATCGGGCAAGATCTCGTGCCGCGCGCGGACGACGAATCCGACGACGAATTCGACATTGACACCACCCTGCCCGGCCTCGGCACGGGGACGGGCGCGAGCGGGGAAGGAGAGGTGGGGCGCGGTCCGCTACGGCCTCGCGCCTCTGAGGTGCGCCCGGCGGCGGCTCCTGGCCCCGGGCACGAGCTCGCAGAGGGAAGCCGGCAGCGGGGATCTGCGTACGACCTGCCGCTGCAGCCCGGCATGGTCGTCGCGCAGAAGTTCACGCTCCTGCGTCAGATCGACGAGGGCGGTGCCGGGGCCGTCTTCGAGGCCGAGGACATGCTCATTGACCGTCGCGTCGCCCTCAAGATCCTCCTGCCGGCTCGCGCGGCAGACGCCGAGGCCAGGCGCCGGTTTCGCTACGAGGCACTGGCCACGGCGCGGGTGAACCATCCGAACGTCGTGACCGTCCTCGAGGCGGGACACCTGCCCGACGACACACTCTATCTCGTTCAGGAGCTGCTCGCGGGACAGACGTTGCGCGAGCACCTGGAGGAGAAGGGCAAGCTCACGGTGCCCGAGGCGCTGGCGATCGTCGTGCCGATCATGGATGCGCTCGTCGTGGCCCACAGCAGGGGCATCGTCCATCGTGACGTCAAGCCCGAGAACATCCTGCTCAGTCGCGCGTCCTCGGGCGCCGTCGTGCCGAAGCTCATCGACTTCGGGATCGCCAAGTTGCCTCCTGGCGACACAAGGCCCCGGACGCAGCCGGGCTCGGTGCTCGGCACCATCCAGTACATGGCCCCGGAGCAGATCCAGGGCAAAGCGGACATCGATGGCCGCGCCGACGTGTGGGCCATGGCCGTGGTCCTGTTCGAGCTGCTCGCCGGGCACCCGCCGTTCGACGGCACCGCGTACCAGATCATCTTGGACATCCTGAGGAGCAGGGCCCGGCTCGGTGCGGCCGCACCCGACCTCCCTGCCGGGTTCCCCGAAATCGTTGAGCGGGCTCTGGAGCCAGACGTGGCGAAGCGTCCCATCATGCAGGCATTCCTGCACGAGGTATGCGATTTCTCTGGCCGGGCCGGGAGCCCAGCCCCCAAGCCTGCCACCGGCGAGCTGCCGACGCCACTGCCGCCCCAAGAAGCACGGCCAGAGCTGGATCTCGCCGACGCTGATGCCGTCGAGGAGGCGCCGGCGCCACTCGGTCCCGCACCGCTCCGCCCCGAGGATCTCACCGGCCTGGACGCACAGGAGGAGGGCGGGAGCTTCAGTGAGGCGCCGACCAAGAGGACCTTCGTCGGGGCGCAGCAGCCTGTCGGGGTTCCACCGCAGGGCAGCGCGCCACCGCGCGACGCTGCCGAGGAGCGCACGAGCCGGGTACCCGCGCCGACTCCCGAGAAGCTCCGAGATCTCTGCGCCGACTCGGCGGTTCGCGCGCTGGGGCAGAACGCGCTCGACAACGCCATCGTCCGTGCCGAAGAGGCGATCGCCATGGGGATAGGTGGCGCGGATGCTGCGGGCCGCATGTGGCTCGTGGAGAGCATCGCGCACTACTGGCTCGGCAACTACGCCGAGGCGAAGCGGTGCGGCACCGAGGCCGGTCGGCTGCTGGCGCCGGGGAGCACGGGCTACTACTCGGCGCTGGGCTACGCCGCGCTTGTGGCTAGCTTCCTCGGGGAGAGCGAGCAGCTCCAGCCCATGGTCGAGCAGCTTCGTGCGGTCGTGGTGACGGCCGCGACCGCCGGCGCGCACATGGTCGCCGCGTCCAGGCTGGCCGTCGCCCTGGTGCGTGCCGGCAGGCGGATTGAGGCCCGTGATGTGCTCGCGCACGGTCGTGGGCGGCTCGACGGGCGAGCGGCCGCGGCGCCGGTGGTCAAGGCATGGCAGTATGTCGCGCTGGCCGAGATAGAAAGCTACGTGGGCGACGACATGGGCGCTGCCCTCCGGCACATCCAGGCGGCCGTCGAGCGCTTCACCGCCGCGGGCGACGTGCGCAACGCGTGCCTCCAGAAGTGCCACCTGGCCAACGTCTGGATAGGCATCGGCGCACACTTGCCGGCGGAGCGCCTGCTGCGCGAGGTGCTCGCCGTAGCCGAGCCGATGAAGCTGTGGTTGGTTGCGGTTGCGACGGTGAACCTCGGCCATGTCCTCGCGCGCTTGGGTGAAACCGATGCGGCGCTCGCGACAGCGCAGAGCGGTCGGCGTCTCTCGATCCACTTCGACAACCGGCGGTTCGAGTGCCTGGCCTGCATCCACCTCGCTTTGATCCACGCCATGCGCGGCGAGCTTGCGCCAGCGGCATCTCACGCGCAGCTCGCCATCGAGCGATCTGGAGCCTTCCGGGCGGTTCAGGCGTACGGCCTGAGCACGGCGGCCTACGTCCTGCTCCGCCAGGGCGAGCCCGAGGCCGCCTCGAAACCGGCACGTGAGGCGATGGCCCTGCTGGAGAAGCTCGGCGGCACCGAGGAAGGCGAGTCGTTCATCCGCCTGATCTACGCCTCGGCTCTCCATGCCAGCGGGCTCAGCCGCGAGGCCCAGGCCAGCATCAGAGAAGCCCGCGCCCGGCTCCTCGCGCGCGCGCAGCGCCTCGCCGACGTACGGCTGCGCAGGAGCTTCCTGGAGGACCTGGTCGAGAACCGGCACACGCTGCGGCTCGCGTCGGAGTGGCTGGGCGAGGCTCAGCCGTCGGTCTAGGCCCCTGGGCCGGCTCGCGCTGGCGTGCGCTGCGGCGCGCGCTGCGGTTGGCTTGACAGCGCTAGAGTGGGCGCCGATCCTCCCGACATGGGCCGCGAGCTGGAACGTCGCGCGCAGGTGCGCGTCGGAACGATCCTCAAGGACGCTTGGCGCCTCGACGCTCTGCTCGGCGTGGGCGCGATGGCCGCGGTGTACGCCGCCACCGCGCCCGATGGCTCCCGGGCCGCCATCAAGCTGCTCCACCCCGAGCTGTCGTCCCTCGACGAGCTGCGCGCCCGGTTCCTACGCGAAGCCTACGTGGCCAACCGCATCGAGCACGCGGGCGCGGTGCGCGTGCTCTCCCACGGCGAGGACAAGGACGGCGTGGTCTTCCTGGTGATGGACCTGCTCGAGGGGGAGACGGCGCATGCTCGCTGGCGACGCAGCGGCAACCGGCTCGAAGTGGCCCTCGTGCTGCACATCGCCGACGCCGTGCTCGGCGTGCTCGTCGCCGCGCACGACCAGGGGATCTATCACCGCGACATCAAGCCAAAGAACATCTTCCTCACGGACGACGGTTCGGTCAAGCTGCTCGACTTCGGCATCGCCCGCATCACGGACGCCGCTACGGCGCTGACCCAAACCGGCGTCCTCATCGGTACGCTTCCTTTCATGTCGCCGGAGCAGGCGCGCGGACAGGTGCACAGCTACGGCCCGTCCTCCGATCTGTGGGCGCTCGGCGCGGTCATGTTCACCTTCCTGTCGGGCCGCTTCGTGCACGAGGCCGACACGCCCAACGAGCGCCTGCTCGCCGCCATGACGAGAGCGGCGCCACCGCTGGGCGCGTTGCTCCCTGGGGTCCCGGAGGACTTGGCGAGGCTCGTCGACACGGCCCTGGCGTTCGACCGGGACCGGCGTTGGCAGCAGGGCCGCGAGATGCTGGCGGCCCTGCGGGCAGTGCGCGCCGCTCTGGCCGAGTCCCCGGCGCCAAGCGCCCCGCCCGCGCCGCCTTGCCGGCCCGAATCCGCGTGAACGGATCCGTGGTATCATCGCCGCGATGCGGGAGACCGCCAGCGCCGGCGACCAACTACGGCGACGCGCCGAGCGGCGGGTCGGCGCGGTGCTGAACGAGAAGTGGCAGCTCGATCGGCTGCTCGGCGTCGGCGGTATGGCGGCCGTCTATGCGGCCACGCATCGCAACGGCAAGCGCGTGGCCGTCAAGGTCCTGCACCCGGAGCGCGCCCTGAACGAAAGCATCCGGCGCCGGTTTCTGCGCGAAGGCTACGCCGCCAACAAGGTCGATCACCCCGGGGCCGTGTCGGTTCTCGACGACGCTGTGGCCAAGGACGGCAGCGTATTCCTGGTCATGGACCTGCTCGAAGGGGAGACCCTGCAGGCGCGCATCGAGCGCGTGGGGCCACTGCCCGTCGAGGCTGTCCTGCCGGTCGTCCACTGTCTGCTCGACGTGCTTGCCGCAGCGCACGACAAGGGCATCGTACATCGCGACCTCAAGCCCGAGAACGTCTTTGTCACCGACGCCGACGTGGTCAAGGTGCTCGACTTCGGCATCGCCCGACTACGCGAGGACGCCGGGCGCACCGGGGCAACCGGCGCCGACACCTCGCTCGGGACACCCGCCTTTATGCCACCCGAGCAGGCCCGCGGCCGCTGGAACCAGGTGGACGGCCGCTCCGATCTATGGGCGGTGGGCGCGATCATGTTCACCCTGCTCACCGGTCGCTACGTGCACCAGGCGGCCACGCTCAACGAGCACTTGTTGGCTGCCATGACAGAGCCCGCTCCTGCGTTGGGGGTGGTGGCCCCGGAAGTGCCAGCGCAGGTGGCATCCATCGTGGACCGGGCGCTCGCCTTTGAGAAGGACGCACGCTGGCCTGATGCCCGAGCCATGCAGCAGGCCGTCGCCGACGCCTACGAGGCGCTCGTCGGTACGCCATTGCCCGAGCCTGGCGAGCACTCGTCCCGAGGTCTCGCCCGTCCCCCGGCGTCGCGGCCCCGCTCCGCCTCGGCCCCGGTGCTCTCGGCGAGTGGCGACGCAAGCCGGTCCACCACCGCCGGCGGAGCCCACGAGCTCGGCGGGATCCCGGCGCGGGCCAGGCGGCGCTCCTATCTGCTCGCCGCCGCACTCCTCGTCGCGGTCGCGGTAGGCGCCGCCTGGCTTGTGCCTCGTGGCGCCGGGCGCGACCGCACGGCGCCGCCGGCGGCCGCGGGCCCCGAGGCTGGCAGCGCGAGTGCGCCGGCTTCGCTGGCGACCGCGCAGGCAAGCCAGGGCGCGACGGCTCCAGACGCCGGGCTCGCGGTACGCCTGCCGCCTGAGCCGGTCGCAACGGGCGGGCCGTCGCCACCGGGCTCCACCGCGGCTGGCGCTCGGGCGGCGGCGAGCCAGGCTTCCGCCGCAACAGCCGCCGCCCCTCCGCGGCAGCCGGGCGTGTCCGCGCCGGCGACCGCTAGGTCCGCAACTCAGCCCGCGACGAGCGCCGGGCCTTCTGGCGGCGCACGAGCGCCACGGCCGGCCGAGGCCAGCAGCCGCCCGGTTGATCCACTCGGACCCGAGACGCAGTGGTGAGACGCTCCGAGATGGCGGCCTGGCCGGCGATCGCGGCGCTGGCGTGCGGCGGCGTCCTGCTTGTCCTGCCGGCCGTCACGCGGGCACAAGGGCCGTGTCCGTGTCCGGTCGGAGAGCAGCGGCCAGGCGAGCCCGGCCAGACCGAGCTGCTGGCGCGCGCCAAGCAGCTCTTCCGCGAGGGCGTCGCCCTGCTCGATGCTGGCGAGCTGGAGCGAGCATTGGCTCAGTTCATGCGCTCGCGGCAGGCTCACCCCTCGCTGCCCAACACCAAGAGCGCCGCCTACTGCCTGATGCAGCTTGGCCGGCTGGACGAGGCCATCGAGCTGTACGAGGAGCTGCTGACGCGCTTCGGTAACGAGCTCGGCGAGGGCAGGAGGGAGCTCGCGCTGCGCTTGCAGGAGCTGCGCCGCCGGCTCGGCAGCATCGACGTTGCCGCCAACGTCAACGGCGCCCTGGTCGTCGATGGCCGCCTGCGCGCGACGCTGCCGCTGCTCGGGCCGCTGCGGCTAATGCCCGGACGCCACGTCGTGCGCATCATCATGGAGGGCTACGAGACGTTCGAGCAAGCCGTGCAGGTCCGAGCGGGCGAGACGGTGCCCCTGGATGCCCGCCTCTCGCCGCTTCGTCAAGCCGGACGCCTTGTGGTGCAGGCTGCCGGCTCCGAGGGGGCTGAGCTGTTCGTCGACGGCGCCCCGCTCGGATCGCTGCCCTGGGAGGGAACGCTGCCCGTCGGCGACCACGCCGTGGTCGTTCGCCAGGGCGACAGGGGCACGGCTCCGAGCGCCGTGCACGTGCTGGAGGGCAAGACCGTGCGCCTGAGGCCCGTGCTGCAACCCCTCGGGCCGGAGATGCGCGCCATCGTCGTGCCGCCTACCGCGAGGCTTGCGATCGACGCTGTGCCAGTCGGCGCGGGCGGGTGGCAGGGCCGGCTGCCGTTGGGACAGCATACGCTTGCGGCCCACGAAGATGGCTACCTGCCCGCGTCTGTCCGCGCCGCGGTTGGCCCCGAGCAGCCCCGGGCTCTGACGCTGCGCCTTGTGGCCGATGAGAGCCACCCCCGCTGGCAGAGCTCCGTGCCGGGAACGGTGTGGATCAGCGCTTCGTTCGGAAGTGCAGTCGGCGCTTCTCTGCGAAGCGAGGCCGAGGCAAGCTGCGAGGTTGCTGCTTGCTCGCTCGTGCGCGGGGCGCTCGGCGCAGCTCGTGTCGCGTACGGCTTCCCCAACGGCCTCTCCCTCGAGCTTGGTGGTGGCTACCTGCATGCAGCCCGCGATGTGCTGCGGGCGATCGAACAGCCCTTCGGTCCACCGCGGCACGAGACGGCGACGCGCTACGTGGTGCGCGATTCGATCGCGGTTGACGGGCCGTTCGGGTCGGTGGGCGTCGGCTACCACCACGACATTGGGATGGCCGGCCGGCTGGCGCTCGGCGCGAGGTTTCATCTAGGCGGCATGGCGGCTACCGGCCGCGACGCTATCGATGTCGCGGCATACGGCCCGGATGGCTCGTTCGCCCCGGCAACGCTTGCGGCAGCCGGGACCCCGGCTCGCGCGTTCTCGCTGCTGCTCCTTCCTGCGGTCGAGGCTCGGCTCAGGCTCCACGCCTTTCACAGCGCGCTGGGCCTCACCGCCGTCGCCTCAGTGCTCGACGGGCCTGACAACGAGCACGGCGAGCTCATCGTGCACCGCGGAGACGCCAAGTGCGACGGCTACCCCGCGCCGGTCGGGTGCGCGCCAGGAGAGGGCTTTCTGGCAGCCGAGAAGGCGTTCGGTCGGTTCGTGCTGCTCGTGCCCACCTTCACCGTCGGCCTGCAGTTCTGACCCGGGCGGGTTGCCGTAGCACTGCCCAGGACCAAGTCTCGCCGCCGTGGCCGGCGCAGCGGGAGCAGACACGTCGCCAACAGCAGCCACCATCCAGGTTGCCGTCGAGGCCCGGCCACGAGCACCCCGTTGTGCTCGCAGCCAGCCGGTCCGACGGGGATGGCGGCGATGGGCACGCAGCGGCGCTGCGCATCGCAGCGATATCCGGCGGCGCAGTCGACCGCCGACCAGCATGTCGGCACGCATGCCTTGGCCTCACAACGGTGGGCATCATCGCAGTCCTTGTCGCCGCTGCAGATCTCAGGGCATGACGTGTCGCTTCCGCTACAAGCGTAGCCGAGCCCGCCGCAGGGCTCGCCCGGGGCCGCCGGCTCGCAACTACCTGAGGCACAGCGCGCGCAGGGGCCCTGGCACGGACTGCTGCAGCAGATCCCGGCGACACAGAAGCCGCTGCGGCACTCGCCGCCGCTCGCGCACGGCGAGCCCGGGGCCTGCATCTCGAAGCGCACGCTCGATTTCAGGATAGGTGGAGCACCTTCGGACAGAGCGCCACCCATGATCAAGACCGACTCGGACTGGCCGGAGCCAAGCATGGTGGCCGCGTGCCGTGTGCGACGAGGGATGGCGACGCCGTCCACGACGGTTGGCGGCATCGGCTCGCGAGTAGCGAAGAACGTCCGACCGCCGGGATCGAACAACTCGCCGAAAGCTGCCTCGTCGGAGCCCATACCGCCCACCACCAGCACCCAGCCGTTGACAGCCAGCGTCGTGGCCGTGTGGCCGAAGCGGGGCGCGTACATCGGACTCTTGGTTTCGGTGAAGGAGCCCGCATAGGTCACTGCCCCGTCGGCAGACTTCTCGTCGGTAGAGTGATAGAGCTCGGCGCTTGCCAGGGCGAAGTCCGGAGGCAGGTCACCACTGCGCCCGCCCACGATGAGCACGTTGCCATCGGGAAGCAGCGCGGCAGCGTGGTGCTCGCGAGCCGAGAGCATCGGCCCCACGGGAGTGAACTGAGGCGGGTCGCCAGGATAGAACAACTGCGCGCTGTTGGTCGTATGGTGGGTCTGCTGGCTGCATGTGCCTTCGTCCTGAGGACAGCCGCCGGCAAGAAGCACTGTGCCGTCCTCGAGAAGAGTGGCCGTATGGCCGATGCCGCGTGGCGGGCCGCCATCGTCGGAAACCGCGGTGAAGCCGCCCCTTCTGCCGTTGGCAGCAGGATCGAAGAGCTCAGCCTTGGACGGCCCCCGGCTACCCACGAGAAGAACCTTACCCGACCTGAGAAGTGTGGCCGTATGGTTGGCCCGACGAAAGGACATTGGCTGGGCAGTGGGTGTGGAAGCCCCGCTGCCGCCGTCGGCCTCCGGATCGAACAGCTCTGCCGAGCGGAGCTGTGGGCCTGGATCCATCAGCCGGCCGCCCGCGATCAGCACGTTGCCGGACTCGAGCAGCGTCGCCGTGTGCTCCTCTCGGCCACTTAGCAGCGAGGCAGATACCGTGTAGGCGCCGTGGCCGCCGTTGGCGAGCGGATCAAAGACCTCCGTTGGCGAGAGCGACGGCGCATGGACGTCGAAGTCATCGTAGCCACCGACAATGAGGACCTTGCCGGACTTGAGCAGCGTCGCGGTGTGGCGGGTGCGGGCGAAAGCCATGTCTTCCGTGCTCTCCCACATCGGGTCGACCAGCACCGGCCAGGCCGAGGCCCTGCCAACCAGCAGGTGCACCCGCGGCCCTTCCAGCTCAAGCGCGAGCGGCACCTCGCCGCCACGCGCGTCCCAAGCGCGACCGGCCCGCAGCCGCAGGTAGGCCGTGCCCGCCGCATCGACGACCTCGAGCAGGCGCGGGGCCAGATTCCTCAGCTTTGAGCCGGCCGGCAGATCGATCTCGTAGCCGAGGGCAGCACCCGTAGCGCGGACCAGCAGCAGCTCCTCGATGCCGCTGCGCGTGCCAAAGAGCAGCACGTCGACACCCTCGCTCGCTCCGGGACAAAGGAGCAAACCCTGGTGCAGCGACGCATCAGCGGATCTCGCATTGAGCCGCCGCACTCCGATAGGCTCGGGATGGCCGTGAGAGCGAATGCTCGTCAGTCCGTCGGCACGGGCCGGCAGCTCGGCCACGACCCCGACGCTTCCCGTGCGCCACGTGCCCTCATCCGCCCAGCCCGGCAGCGAGGCCGCCAAGTGCGGCCTCCTGCGCGAGGCGAGACGGTAGCCGAGCGGCTCGCCCCAGACGACCGCGGGCTGCTCGGCCGCGCTCTCCAGCAGCTTCTCGACCTGCGGGAAGCGCTCCAGGATCGAAGCGACGAGCGCATGCTGCCTCGCGGGTGGAGCAGAGCCACCAGGATACGCTCCGTCGTCGAGCAGACACGCCCCGCAAAGCAGCGCGCCGAGCACGCTCGCGCATGCCGGACGGCCAACGTTGCCACGGAGGGAGCAGCCCGGCAGCCGTCGGCTGCCCGGCGAGCTGCCCCAGGCTTCAGTCATCGCAAGGCTCGACCGGTTCAGGCCCCGGGCAGGACGCGAGCGGATTCGGATCCGGCTGTGGCTCGCCGTAGAGGGCGGCCACGGCCTCGAAACCGATGCCAACAGAGATGGCGTTGCAGTCCTCACCGGCATCGTTGGAGATGATGTCCTTGTCCTTGTCGTAGTGGATGTCTTGGGCCTTCTCGATCGCGTCGTCGACCACGCTGCTGCCACACGGCACCTTGAGAGGACTGTGGAGCAGCATCGTCTGCACGTCGCGGAGAGCTTCCTCGATAGGTACGACGCCCGCGATCGTGCCCTGCAGCGCGCGCGAGCGATCGTCGCTAAGGGTCATCTCGATGCGCGCGTGACGGATGGTCATGGCAAGGGGGTAGTCACCTGCCGTCAGGCGCAGACGCAGCCGGGGGAGCTCGATGGCAAGCACGTCGCCAGCTAGCGCAGCGGCAGGATCGTGGAACAGCGCGTCGTCGAGGCTCAGCGCACTGCCGCCGTCGGGTCCAGCCCCGCCGGCCCCACACGCGCCAAGCAAGCATGCCTGGTCGATCGGAAACACGTCTGAGCCGTCCAGCAAGGGCGGTGGTGCGGGCAGCGCTAGCGTGCGGTAGATGTAGGTCTGCACGTAGCCGTCACGCAACAGCTCGGGCAACGACGTGCGAAAAAGCAACGTTGTTCCCCCGTCCGGCCAAATCGCCTTGTTGACGTCGGTCGCAAACGTCGGCGCGGGACCTTTCACCAGCGGCACTATGTTGCGCGCAAGGGAGTTGTCGATCCCGTCCTCGCCGTCGAGCTTGACGTCGGAGGGCTTGGCGCCGGGGTAGAGGGTGCAGTGATCGGGCGAGGTGATCTTGGAGTCCTTGCCGTCGAGATCCATCCCGAGCTGCTCGGCCGGCGGGCTGTCCGGGTCCTCGCTCGGGTCGCCGAGGTGCAGGCGCCACACGACCAGGTTTCCGGTGGGCTTCGCGGGCGGCAGCGCGTCGGCCGGTGCGTCCGCGCCCGCATCGCTACCGGCGTCCGCCGCGCCGCCGCTTCCGCCGGTGGTTGTCGTCGGCGGGGCCGTGCCGCTGCCCCCAACCTCGTCGTGGCAGCTTGACGCAAGCGCCAGCGCAAACGCAACGCCCAGAGCCCAGAGCCGGTAGTGCATCGCCCCCTCTTGACCTGCATCCGAGGAGAAAGTCTAGCAGCCTTGGCAAGACAGCGACATCCCTTTCGCCGCCGACGACCCGATCCTGCGCTACCTCCCCGTCCCCCCCCGACCCTTCCACCCCAGCACCCGCAGCGCATTCTCCGAGAAGATCTTGCGCACGTCCGCCTGACTCAAGCCGGCGGCGCCCAGGGCACGGGCGAGGTCGGGCAAGCGCGAGGCGTCCTCCAGGCCGCCGGCCGGAGTCGCGCCGTCGAAGTCCGACCCGATGGCCACGTGGTCGATACCCGCGACGCCGACCATGTGCAGGGCGTGCCGGACGAGATCGTCAATGGTGGCGCGGCGGCTGGCGATGAACTTCGCGTGGAAGTTGAGCCCGGCGATGCCCCCCGTGCGCGCGATCGCGCGGAGCTGGTCGTCGGTCAGGTTGCGCTGGTTGCGGCACTTGGCCCGGGCGTTGGAGTGGCTCGCCACGATGGGCGCCCCCGCGGCCTCGGCGATGGGCACGAGATCGGCGAATGCCGCATCGGACATGTGGGAGGCATCCACGAGCACGCCCTGCTCGTAGATCCGCCGGCACAGCGCCTTGCCGGCCGCGGGCCTGCTCCGGCGGCATGAAGGCTGGCGTGCCAAGTGAGCTATCGCTCCCGGTCGCGCCCGTGCGCGCGGCGTCCTCGCGCAGCCGGGCGATGCCGAAGTCGAGCACCTTCACCGCGCCGGTGTTGGTGACGAAGACGTTCTCGGGCTTGAGATCGCGATGCACGATGCCCTTGTCGTGCGCCGCGGCAAGCGCGTCGAGCAGGTGGTGAGTGACAAGCAGGACATCCTCGGCCGCCAGGGGCCCGCAACGGTCGAGGCGCGCTTGCAGCGTCTCGCCCTCCAGCAAATCCATGACGAGGAACACCGTGCCGTCGTCCGACACGTCGTCGTCAAGGACCGACACGGCTCCAGCGTGGCCCACTTTGTTGGCCGCGTAGCCCTCACGGAGGAAGCGGCGCCTGATGTTCTCGTTGAGAGCGCGTTCGGCGTGCAGGATCTTGACGGCGACGCGCTTGCCGTTGCGATGCGTGGCCGCATACACGGCCGCCATCCCGCCGACGCCGAGCAAGCGATCCAGCTTCCACTTGTCCTTGAGGACGCTGCCCACGCGCCTCTCAGCGCGTTGCCTCAGCTCCTCGGTGGCGGTGCGGGTCGCCCCCATGCCGGCGATCATAGCGCAGGGCCGTCGGTGCGGCGCGGATGATCGGCGCACCCTCCGGGGGTGCCAAGCTGGCCACGCCCGTCGCCCCCGCGCCAAGCTCGCGCACGAGCCGGTGGGAGCCCCCGGTGGCTAGGCCAAGCAAGCGCTCGCGCGGCGGGGCAGGCATACTTGACCCAGGAGGGAACGCCCGCAAGCGGGCGGCCGCTCACCCCTGGCCATCGCCCCCGCCGAGCGCATCGAGTTGCGCCCAGATCGCGTCGAGATCGATGGTCAGATCCGGGCAGCCTGGCACGATCTCGATCTTGCCGCTCCCGGCACCGCGGGCGCGCACTGCGCGTGGGCAAACCAACCCGCGCGCCGCAATGCGCCTCGCCCGAGAGAAGCCAGTGCGCGCACGCCCTCCGGTGCAAGAGGCGATCGGTCGCGTGGGGATCCAGGCCAGCCCCTTGTTGGCCCGGGCTCTCACGGGGCAAACATCTCCTGAAGAACCGTGGCAACCCGCGCGAATGTCGGCCCTGACAGTCGGCCAAGATGTCGGAGAAGACGTTCCCGATCGACGGTGCGAAGCTGGTCCGTGACGACGTGTCCGTTCCGATTCAGGAACCGGCAAGGCACGCGGAACGGGTACGGTCGGCCTCCTGTCGTTAGAGGAGCGACGATGACAGTGCGGAGATGCGCGTTGAGCTGATCCGGCGAGACCACGACACAAGGCCGCATCTTCTCGATCTCGCTCCCGCGGGTCGGATCCAGGTCGACGAGGAACACGTCCCCGCGCTGTACGCGTTCACGCCTTCTCCCAGTCGGCTCGTCAGGCGGCCGCGAGCGCGAGCGCGCCCGGAGGCCCGGGCCGCAGCGTACTCCTGTACGTGAGGACCCGGGCGGAGGACGTAAGCCGCGATCGCGGCCGACTCGGCGAGCCGTCGTTGCTGGCGCGGAAATGCCGTGAACGGCTACCCCGCGCCTGGCAGACTTCGCAGCTACCACCGCCATTCGGCCTCGTCGAAATGAGTGGGCGTCGGAGCGTCAAGGAGCCGGTCGGCGTCCTCGGCGTGGGCCATCCGGGCGGCCTCGGCCCAGCCGCTTCGCGGCGTCTTCTGCGCAAGGATTACGATGGTGTTGCCCCGCAGCTCCAGCTCGACATCATCGGGCAAGCCCGCCAGCATGATGAGGGGCTTCGGGAGCCGGACGCCGCGGGAGTTGCCCATCCGGACGAGCCTGGTCCTCATACGGAGATACAATGTACCTACGTCGGGCCGTGACGTCAAGCCCGAGGTGCACGCGCACGGCTACCTCCCCGTCCCCCCCCGACCCTTCCACCCCAGCACCCGCAGCGCATTGTCCGAAAAGATCTTGCGCACGTCCGCCTGGCTCAAGCCGGCGGCGCCCAGGGCGCGGGCGAGGTCGGGCAGGCGCGAGGCGTCCTCCAGGCCGCGGGCCGGAGTGGCGCCGTCGAAGTCCGACCCGATGGCCAGGTGGTCGATGCCGGCGACGCCGACCATGTGCAGGGCGTGCCGGACGAGATCGTCAATGGTGGCACGGCGGCTCGCGATGAACTTGCCGTGGAAGTTGAGCCCGGCGATGCCCCCCGTGCGCGCGATCGCGCGGAGCTGGTCGTCGGTCAGGTTGCGCTTGTTGCGGCACTTCGCCCGCGCGTTGGAGTGGCTCGCCACGATAGGCGCCCCCGCGGCCTCGGCGATGGGCACGAGATCGGCGAATGCCGCATCGGACATATGGGAGGCGTCCACGAGCGCGCCCTGCTCGTAGATCCGCCGGCACAGCGCCTTGCCGGCCGCGGTGAGCCCGTGCCGGGCGGACCCGGTCGCCGAGGAGGAGAAGGCGTTGTCGTGGGCGTGCACGGGGCCCACGAGACGCACGCCGCGCGCGATGAAACCGTCGATCTTGGCGGGATCGGACGCGAAGGCGCGGGCTCCCTCGATGCCGAGGTACACGGCCACGGCGCCAGGGGGCGCCGGGCCTTGGCTCGCGAGGCGCAGCGAGGGGTTGGCAGCCAGGATCTTCTCGATCGTGCCCAGGACCGCCTCCGTGTCTGCCGGCCGCGGCTTGCCGCCACGCGCGTCGTCCGGGACGTAGATCGCGAACAGCACCGCGGCGTAGTGGCCGGCGCGCAGCGCCTCCGCGGTGATGTGCCCCTCCGGCAGGCTCGGGAGGCGCCCCTTGGAATGCACCTGCCAGGCCGTGTCCACGTGCAGATCGACGACCGGCACGGGCGCGTCCGGCCCAGGCTCAGGCACCGGCACCGGCAGAGCCGGCTCGCCGGTGCCGGCCGTTGGGCCGCCGCGCGGGCCGGCCGCGGCAATCGAAGTACCGGCGGCGCTCGCCGTCACGGCGGCAGGGGCCGACCCCGAGGCCGCGCTCGGCGGCTCGGCCCTCTCCGGCCGCGCACAGCCCTGCAGGCAGAGCACGGTGCCCGGCAGCGCCAAGGCGCCGAGCACCGCGCGCCCGAGGCGGCGGTGCGATCTTCCGGCCGCGGCAGGTGCACGCATCACCCGGCTCCCAGCGCGTAGCCGACGGCCACGCCCAGCACGAACGCCCCCAGGGCAACGAGCGCCACGGCCCACCAGACGAGCTGCGGCCCGCGCGCCCCGCGCGCCGTGACCACCGCGACCTCGGCCGGCTCGCTCACGATGGGCGCCGTCCCGGAAGGCATCTGCTCCGAGATCTGCGTCCCGGTCGCGGGCGCCGCGCCCGCCGGCGGCGCGAGCTGCACGAGCGGGATGGAAACCGTCGCCCCGCGGCTCGCCGCCGGCGCGGGCGTCTGCTCTGCCGCCGCTGGCGCACCGGGTGCCGGCGCCTGGGCCAGAGCGCGCAGCTCGCCGGCCATCTCCTTGGCCGACTGGAAGCGCGCGGCCGGATCCCGCTCGAGGGCGCGGGCGAAGAACGGATCCCAGGGCCAGAGCTCGGGCCGGATCCGGCCCAGCGGCACGTGTGGATCGCGCAGCACGGCCACCGTGCGCTCCAGCGGATCGCCCGTCTGCCACGGGTGGCGGCAGGAGAGCATCTCGTAGTAGACGACCGCCACGGCCCACAGATCGGAGCGCGCATCGACGGTCTTGGCGTCCTTGATCTGCTCGGGGCTCATGTACCCCGGCGTCCCGAGCATCGCGCCGGTGCAGGTCTTGCCGCCAAACCCGCCCGCGATGTCCACTACCTTGGCCACGCCGAAGTCGAGCACCTTGACCAGGTGCCCGCCGCGACCGTCCGGCACGAGGAACACGTTGTCGGGCTTGAGGTCGCGGTGCACGATCGAGCGCGCGTGCGCCACCGACAGGGCCTGGAGCACGCCGTAGATGAGCGGCGCGGCCTGCGCGACGCTCATCGGCTGCCCGCGCGCGAGGTAGCCCGCGAGCGAGGTGCCCTCGAGCAGCTCCATCACGAGGTAGGGTGTGCCGTCCTCGGCATAGGCGTAGGCCTCGACGGCGCTGATGTGCGGGTGGCGCAGAGTGAAGCAAGCCTTGGCCTCCGCGTAGAACCGCTCCACGACGCCCGGCTGCGTCGAGAAGTGCCGGTGCAGCAGCTTGACGGCGCGCCGGCCCTGCCCTTGCAACCCGTGCGCCTCGTAGACCGCGGCGAGCCCGCCCTCGCCCACCAGGCGTACGAGCTTCCACTGGCCGTTGAGCACGGCGCCGACGGCCTCGGCGGCTTGCGACGGGGCGGGCACTGGGGCGCCCTTATACGACAGATCGGCACGGGCGGAACCGCCATGCGGCCCGGCGCTGGTGCTATGCTCGCCCTGACGCCGCCGGAGCGGGCGGCGCGTGAGGGCTTAATGAGCAGGACAACGGCACGCGGCGGGTTTCTGCTTCTCTCGGCAGCGGGCGCCTGGGGCATGCTCGCCTGCTCGGGCAGCGAGCCAATCGCCGCCACGGGGACTACGACCGGCGGGACAGGGGGCGCGGGCGGGTGCCCCGCGGGGCTGACCGAGTGCTCCGGCAAGTGCGTGCCCACCGCGCTCGACCCGGCGCACTGCGGCGGCTGTGATCGGGCCTGCGCCCCCGGCGAGGTGTGCGCGGCGGGCCAGTGCGCCATCGACTGCGGCGGCGGCACCACCAAGTGCGGCGGCAAGTGCGTGGACACCACCCTCGACAAGGCCCACTGCGGCGGCTGCGACAATGCCTGCGCGGTGGGCGAGCTGTGCTCCGCCGGAGGGTGCGCGCTCCAGTGCCTGGGCGGCACCACCGACTGCGGCAAGGCGTGCGTGGACACGAAGCTCGATCCGGCCAACTGTGGCGCCTGCGGCCACGGCTGCGCCCCGGGTGAGGTGTGCTCGGCCGGCCAGTGCGCCCTCGACTGCGGCGGCGGCACCACGAAATGCAGCGGCGCCTGCGTCGATCCGGATCTCAACCCCGAGCACTGCGGCGGCTGCAACAACGCCTGCGGCGCGGGCGAGCTGTGCTCGGCCGGCCAGTGTGCGCTCCAGTGCCTGGGCGGCACGACCAAGTGCGGCAACAAGTGCATCGACACGACCAACGACCCGGCCAACTGCGGCGGCTGCGGCGTGGCCTGCGCCAAGGGCCAGATCTGCGCGGCCGAGAAGTGCCAGTCGGAGTGCGGGCCGGGCACGACCAAGTGCGGCAACAAGTGCACCGACACCGCGCTCGATCCCGCCAACTGCGGAAGCTGCGGCGCTGCCTGCCCGGGCGGCCAGGTGTGCTCCTCCGGCCAGTGCGCGCTCCAGTGCTACGGCGGCACCGTCAAGTGCGGCAGCAAGTGCGTCGACCCGACCCTGGATCCGGCCAACTGCGGAAGCTGCGGCAATGCCTGCCCGGGCGGCCAGTACTGCGTGGCCGGCGCCTGTCAGCTCGTCTGCCCCGGACCGCTGACCAAGTGCGGGAACAAGTGCGTCGACACGCAGACCGATCCGGCTCACTGCGGCGGCTGCGACAAGCCCTGCGGCAACAACGAGACGTGCAGCGCCGGCAAGTGCATCGGCGGGCTGTACAAGACCTGCAAGGAGATCCTCGATGCCGGCAAGTCGGTGGGCGACGGGATCTACTACATCGATCCCACCGGCGGCGACCCGGGGGACAAGTTCCAGGTGTACTGCGACATGACGCTGAGCGGCGGCGGCTGGACGCTGGTCTACTTCGTCGACGCCGCCCACTTCGACGGCACGCACGCCAACGACAAGAATCTCAACCCCAATGCGCCTACGACGATCAACGCCCAGAAGGACTTCTGGAACGCCGAGTTGAAGCTCGGCATCGCCGAGACGCTGTTCGCCTGCACCACGCAGAACGGAGGCGGGCCATACTGGTGGTACTACAACAAGAAGGACCCGCACACGTTCTTCGCCAACACCAGCCAGAGCTACGACTACCAGCCCTCGATGGCCAGCACCGCCCACAACGGAACGTCGGCCGGCGGCTGCATGAGCACGCACAAGGCCAATCCCTACGGCTTCGTCGTGATCGAGAAGAGCGGCTGCGGCTCGTGCGGCCAGATGCTCTACGGGATGTACCACTACGACGGCGGCGGCGGCTGCAACAGCACGAGCAACACCTACGGCAACCACGCCAGCCCCTGGGACAACCGCAGCATCGCCTACCCGATCTGCAACGGCCAGCAGACGAGCAACGGCAAGCTCTGGGTGGGGGTGCGCTAGCTGCCAACGGCCAGGGGCAGGCCCCGCCCGCCCGCTTCGTGCTCCCGGCCACCGGACGCCGGCGCGGCTGCTATGCTCGCTGCGCCATGCTGTGTCGCCTCGCCCGCCTGCTCCTGCTGTTCGGCCTGGTCCTGCTGCTCGGCTCGCCCGCGGCCCTGGCGCAACGGCGCCCGGAGCCCGATCCCGGCCCCATCCCGGTCGGCCGCGACGATCCGAGCAGGGGCAGCCCGAACGCGCCCGTGACAGTGGTCTTCTTCGGCGACTTGCAGTGCCCCTTCTGCCGCCGGGCGGGCGGGACGCTGGACGAGCTCCAGCGCCACTACGGCGAGAGCAAGCTGCGCATCGTGTGGAAGAACTATCCGCTCCCGTTCCATCAGAAGGCCAGGCCCGCCCAGGAGGCCGGTGTGGCGGTCTTCCAGATGCGCGGCGAGCGCGCCTTCTGGCGCTACCACGCGGCAGCGCTCGAGGCGCTAGGCGCCCAGCAGGACCACGAGGGTGCGCTCGCAGCGGCGGGGGTCGCGCCAGGCCGCGTGCAACGCCTGCTCGCCTCGGGCGGGCCTGCCCGCAAGGTGGACGAGGACATGGCGCTGGGCGACAAGCTCGGCGTGCGCGGCACGCCCTGCTTCTTCGTCAATGGCGTGCGCATCTCCGGCGCCCAGCCCGCCGCGGAGCTCGAGCGGGTGGTCGACCAGCAGCTCGCCGAGGCCGCCGCGCTGCGCGGCAAGGGCGTGGCGGCCGCACGGATCTACGCGGAGCTCAGCCGCCGCAACTACGCCCCGCCCGAGGCCGCGCCGCCCCGACCGCGCGCCGCGGCCCCCGCGCCGGCCGAGGACGACGCGAAGAGCGTACACCGCGTGCCCGTCGACGGCTCGCCGGTGCTGGGCAGCCCGGCCGCCTGGGTGACGCTGGTGATGTTCCAGGACTTCCAGTGCCCCTTCTGCTCGCGCTCGACCGCCACCGTCGAGAAGCTGCGCGGCCGCTACGGCGAGAAGCTCCGCGTGGTGTTCAAGAACCACCCCCTTCCCTTCCACCAGCGCGCCGAGCCGGCCGCCCAGCTCGCTCTCGAGGTGCGGGCGCGCCAGGGCGACGCCGCCTTCTGGAAGGCCAGCGAGCGGCTTCTCGGCCAGCAGAATCGCCTGGAGGACGCCGACTTGGAGCAGGTCGCGGTCGAGCTCGGGCTGGATGGCCCCTTGGCCATGCAGGCCGTGCGTAGCCGCAAGCACGCCGCCCGCATCGAAACCGACACGAAGCTCGCGGAGGCGGTGGGGGCCATGGGTACGCCGACCTTCTTCATCAACGGCCGCAGGCTGGTCGGCGCGCGGCCCTACGAGGACTTCAGCCGCCTCGTCGACGAGGAGATCGAGCACGCGCGCCAGCTCCTCGGCCGGGGCGTGCCCTCGACCAAGCTCTACGACGAGATCCTGAAGAGCGCGGTAGAGCGGCCCGCCGCGCGCAAGACCGATGAAGTCGCGCCCGTGCCGTAGCGTGCCGCGCGCGGGCGTGTCGGTTTCACCCTTGGGGTGTCTAACCGAATTGGGGGTGCGGGCGGAAAAGCGAACCGCCAAGGCGCCAAGCACGCCAAGAAACCGATTATTCTCCTTGGCGACCTTGGCGTCTTGGCGGTTCATCCGGCGGCGCTCCCCGGTTCTGGTAGGCACCCTCACCCTTGAGCCGCAGGCGCAGCCCGCGCGTGGTATGTTGACCTGGCCGGGCCAGGAAGCGATCCTGCTGCAGAGCTCCGAGGCGGCGATCTGCAACCACTGCGTGCTCTTCGCCTATCAGGTTTTCGACGCCGAGGGGCAGTTGCCCGTGGCCTCGCTGCACGAGAGCCCGAGCCGCATGGACGACGAGAACGACGAGCTGGCCGTGACCAGCACGCGGCTGCGCAAGGTGCCGGACAAGTAGCCCCTGTCTGGCTATGGCGGCCCGACCTTGAGCGGCACCCGCAGGAGCTCGCTCCGCATGCCGTCGCCGTAGAGCACGGCGTAGGCGGCCAGCGAGGCGATGACCTGCTGCGTGTAGCGCCGCGTCTCGCGGTACGGGATGCTCTCGATGAAGACGTCGAAGTCGTCGCTCGGCCGCTCCCGGCGCCAGCGGGCCGGGGCGCCCGGCCCGGCGTTGTAGGCCGGGATGGCCAAGAGCGGGCTGCCGGCGAAGTCGCGCCGCAAGAGCGACAAGTAGCGGCAGCCCAGGGCGATGTTGATCTCCGGTCGCTCCAGCGCGGCGCGGCGCCAGGGCAGGCCGAGCGGCCGGGCCAGGCGCTCGGCCGTGGGCTCCATGAGCTGCATCAGGCCCACGGCACCCGCCGCCGACACGGCCTGCGGCCGGAAGGCGCTCTCCTCGCGCATGACGGCGTAGGCCAGAAGCTCGGAAACGCCGAAGCGCGCGGCCTGCTGCCGGACCAGATCTTGGTGGGCCCGGGGATAGGCCAGCCGCCAGATCCGCTGCCAGATGCCGGCCGGGTAGTGCTCGGTCCACAGGCGCGTGGTGGAGCGCAACAGGTCGTGCGACTCGGCCGCGGCCTCGACCCGGGCCAACAGAAACGCCCCGGCCCACAGGAGCGACGGATCGGCGCTCCCATCTCGCACGCCGAGCCGGTCGAGCTCGGCCAGGGCCCCCGTCGCCTCGCCCTGGCGCACGAGCTCGATGGCGCGCTCGAAGCCCGGGGCGTGCAGCGGCTCGCTATCGGGGATGACGAAGCTGCCCCCGGGCTCGGCGGCGAGCGCATCGGCGAGCACCCGCTCGGCCGCGGCCGGATCGCGCTCGCGCAGCCGGTTGTACGCCAGCACCATGTAGAACGAGAGTGGGAAGTCGCGCACTACCTGGGCGAGCAGGGCAGCGCCGTCGTCGGCGCTGCCGAGCGCAATCCGGGCGCGCGCGAGGAAGTAGCGGGCGCGGGCCTCGGCGTCGGCGCGCTCGGGCCGTCCCCGCCCCAACCGCTGCGCGGCGCGCTCCAGGGGAGCGAGCGCGCCGGCCCAGTCTCCCTTCTCGATGCGGTCGAGGGCCAGCACGAACAGCCCCTGGTCGACCATGTCACCCTGGGGGTAGTCGTCGGCGATCCGGCCTAGCGCCCGCACGAAGCCGGCCTCGTCGCCGAGCTTGCGGGCGGCCTCGGCGCCGTGCAGACGCGCGTCGTCGGCGAGGCTGTGCGCCGGGAACTCCTCCTCGACCAGGGCGTAGCGACGCCGCGCCTCGGCGGGCTGCCCGCCGCGTAGCGCCGATCGTGCCCCGAGGAACAATGCCTGCGCGCGCCGGGGAGTGCCGGCACACTGGGCCATGGCCAGGCCATACTGCTCGGATGCCTCGCCGTACCGACCGAGCGCGCCCAGCGCCTTGGCCCGCGCCAGGAACGTCTCGCACCCGAGCTCGCTCGGGCCCTTGCCCGTGAAGTGGGCAGCGAGCCGCACGGTCGCGGCCAGGGCCTCACGCGGCTGGCCCGCGTCCGCCAAGGCGCGGGCCTGGGCCACGAGCTCGGCCCGCTCGACGTCCTTCAACCGCCGCCGTCGCTGCGACGGAATGGCGGACAAGGCCTGCTCCTCGAGCTCGCGCGCCTCCCCGACGCCGCGGCCGGCGGGCGACTGGAAGATCACGAGCCGTGCCACCTGCACGGCCCGCTCGGCGCGGGCCTCGGAGGGCTGCCGCAGCAGCGCCCGCGCGAAGCGCAGGGCGACGAGCTGCCAGCCGCTCGACCGCGGACGCCGCGCGAGGTACGGCTCCCAGATCTCGGCGGCCCGATCCACCTCGCCGCTGTCCGCCAATGCGCGGGCGCGCAGCAGATCGATCTCGCCGTCCGCCGCAAGCTCGGCGCGGATGCCGCCGAGCCGCGCCAGCGCCTCGGCCGGCTCGCCCGCCTGCACCAGCAGATCGGCCGCCTCCAGGCGCGCGTAGTCCGAGAGCGGCCAGTCGGCCGCCGCGGCCCGGTCGAAGGCCAGCACCGCGCCGAGCGGATCGCCAGCGCGCGAGCGCAGCAGGCCGAGCTGGTAGCTCCAGGCCGGCTCCTCCCAGGGCTGGCCGGCCTTCTCGGCCGCGCGCATGGCCGCCTGAAGCTCTTCCTGGGCGCGCACCCATGCCTGCCGCAACGCCGCTTGCTTGACGGCCGCCAGGCGCGGATCGTCGAGCACCGCCGCGATCCGCTCGGGATCGAAGACCGCGGCGGCCGGATCGACGACGCGGGCGGGCAGCGCCTCGACCGGTGGCCGCGCCGCGGCGCTCGGCTCGGCGTAGGGCCGCGCCAGCCAGCTCGGCACCGGCCCCGGTTGGGCGGGCGGGTCCGTGGCCGCCCCGCACCCACAGCCGTCGGCGCCGGCGAGGGCGACGGCGCAGAGCACGGCCGCGGGCACCGCACGCCGGGCACAGTGAGCAAGCGTTGCCACAGAGCAACCCTAGACCAAAACGCGGATCCGGTCGAAATCGCGCAACTCGGCGCCGCCCCGTGTCGATAGACAGGGCGTGGATACCGTACGTCTGTCGCCGACCCAGCTCGGCTACCCGGCCGGCATGCGCGAGCTGTGGCGGATCTGGCGGGGTCTGCTGGCCGCCTGCGCTCCGCCGCCGGCGCTCTACGTGCGGGGCGTCCTGCCCGCCCGCCGGGGCGTGGCCCTGGTGGGCACCCGCAAGCCCTCTGCCGAAGCGCTCGCGTTCGCGCGCCGGCTTGCGGCCGGCCTGGGCGAGGCCGGGTACGCCGTCTGGTCTGGAGGCGCTCGCGGCATCGACGGCGCCTGCCCCGAGGCGGCCTTGGGAGCAGGCGCGCCCACGGGGGCGGTGCTCGCGGGGGGCCTCGACCGCCCCTACCCGGAGGAGCACGGCCCGCTCTTCGAGCGGGTGCTGCGCCAGGGCGGTGCGCTCGTCTCGCTCTACCCCGACGGCACGCCCCACCGGCGCCCCCTCTTCCTCCGGCGCAACGGCGTGCTCGCCGCGCTGACCGCTGCAACCATCGTGGTGCAGGCCCCGCACATCAGCGGCGCGCGCTCGACGGCGAGTGCCGCGCGAAGGCTGGGACGCCCGCTCGGCGTCGTGCCGCACCCGCCATGGTGCCCGCACGGCGCCGGCTGCGCGCGGGAGCTCGGCCTCGGGGCCCGGCCTATCAACCAGATCTCCGACGCGCTCGGCCTGCTCGCCGGCCCGAGCCCACCCCGGCCGCAGCCCGAGCCGGCAGCGCCGCTACTGCACCCGGGCGACACTGAGATAGTCACAGAGAATCAAGCACTTGACAGCGAAGAGCAAGTCGTTTTCGAGGCAGTGGGGCCCGCCCCGCAGCACGTGGACGAGCTGTGCCGAGCGACCGGCATGTCCTGCTCCGCTGCCGTCAGGGCGCTCTTGACCTTGACCCTGCGGGGGGTGGTAGTAGAGGGCCCAACAGGCCACTTCCGGCGCCGGCCCCTCTAGCGGCCGCGTCCTGGCAGCTTAAGATGGCAACAACGCTCGTCATCGTCGAGTCCCCCGCCAAGGCACGGACCATCAAGAAGTACCTCGGTGCCGGGTACGAGGTGCTGGCCTCGAACGGCCACGTCAAGGACCTGCCCAAGAAGCTCGGGGTCGACGTGGAGCACGACTTCCTGGAGACCTACGAGACCATCGCGGGCAAGGCCAAGGTAGTGGCCAAGCTGAAGAGCGCCGCGCAGAAGGCCGACCACGTCCTGCTCGCCACCGACCCGGACCGCGAGGGCGAGGCCATCGCCTTCCACATCGCGCAGGAGATCGACGGCGGCGGCCGTGGCGTGGACCGAGTCGAGTTCCACGAGATCACCCGCCGCGGCATCGAGCACGGCGTGCGACACCCGCGCCGGCTCGACACCAACCTCTACGATGCCCAGAGGGCACGCCGCGTGCTCGACCGCATCGTCGGCTACGACGTCTCGGCGCTGGTCTGGTCGAAGCTCGCCTACGGCTTGTCGGCCGGCCGGGTCCAGTCGGTGGCCCTGCGGCTCATCGTCGACCGCGAGAGCGAGATCGATGCGTTCGTGCCCCGTGAGTACTGGAGCATCGGCGCGGCCCTGTCCCACGAGGGCGGCCGGCCGCTCGGCGCGAAGCTCGTCAGCGCCGACGGGGAGAAGATCGATCTGGGTGACGCCGGCGTGGCAGGCGCGGTCAGCGCGGACCTCGAGCGCGCCACGTTCCAGGTGCAGAAGATCACGCGCCGCGAGCAGCGGCGCCGGCCGCCCGCGCCGTACACCACCTCCAAGCTCCAGCAGGATGCCTCGAGCTACCTGCACCTGCCGGCCCGGCGCACGATGCGTGTCGCGCAGAGCCTCTACGAGGGGTGCGACCTGAAGCAGGCAGGCGGCCCGGTCGGGCTCATCACCTACATCCGCACCGACTCGACCCGCGTGGCCGACGAGGCGGTGCGCGAGGTGCGGGCGTACATCGAGAAGGTCTTCGGGGCGGGCTCCTTGCCCGAGCAGGCGTGGATCTACAAGTCCAAGAAGTCGGCCCAGGACGCGCACGAGGCCATCCGGCCCACCCACGTGGACCTGCACCCGGACGCCGTTCGCCGGTATCTCACGAGCGACCAGTACCGGCTCTACAAGCTCGTCTGGACGCGCTTCGTGGCCTCGCAGATGGCCGCGGCCGTGTACGATCAGACCAGCATCGACATCGAGGCTCGGCCGGGCGTGGCCGAGCGCCGCCGCGAGCGCTACCTCCTGCGCGCCACCGGGCGGATCCTCAAGAGCCCGGGCTGGCTGCAGGTGACCGGGGGGCAGATCCAGTTCGCCGGCGAGGGCGAGAACGGCCACGACGAGGGCCGGGAAGAGCAGCCGGACGGGCTGACGAGCGAGCCGCCGAGCGGGCCGCCGAGCGAACCGCCCGTCTCGATCGGCTCGCAGCTTGCGCAACTGCGCGCCGCCGCGCTCTGCGGCCGCAACGAGACGCTGCCCGGCCTGCCGGACGGCGCGCTCCTCGATCCGGTCCGTCCGCCGGGCGTAGTGGCGGAGCAGAAGTTCACCCAGCCGCCGCCGCGCTACAACGAGGGCTCGCTCGTGCGCGAGCTGGAGAAGCGGGGCATCGGCCGGCCGTCGACCTACGCCGAGATCATCGGCAAGGTCCAGGCGCGCGACTACGTGCGCAAGCTCGATGGCGGCGCCTTCCAGCCGAGCGAGCTCGGCCGGCTCGTGGTGGGCGGCCTGGTCCGGAGCCAGCTCGATTTCATGGACCCGGGTTTCACCGCCGAGATGGAGGAGGAGCTCGACGAGGTCGGCGCCGGCCGCCTGGGCCGCGCGGAGCTGTTGCGGCGCTTCTACCATCGGTTCAAGGAGCAGCTCGATCGCTCCAAGCAGCAGGCCGCGTGGAAACCGGCGCCGGAGGAGACCAGCGAGAGCTGCGAGGAGTGCGGCGCGCCCATGCTCAAGCCGCGCCGGCCGGCGAGACGAGCGTCGTGTGCGAGAAGTGCGGCAAGCCCATGGTGATTCGGTCCGGGCGCTACGGCGAGTTCCTGGCTTGCAGCGGATACCCCAAGTGCAAGAACGCGCGGCCCGTGCCCCTCGGGGTCGCCTGTCCCAAGTGCGGTGGCGATCTCGTCGAGATCCGTTCGCGCAAGCCGGGCGGGCGGCGCTTCTACGGCTGCGCCAACTACGCCGCCGAGCAGAAGTGCGACTTCCGGCTCTGGGCGCGGCCGGTCCCCGTCCCCTGCCCCGTCTGCGGCACGCCGTTCATGACGGAGCGCAAGGGCAAGAGCCCGGCCCTGGTGTGCGCGGACAAGAAGTGCGGCGGCCGGCGGGCGAACGAGGCAGGCGGCGGCGAGCCGCGGATAGCCGAGGCGGCTGCGCCGACCGAGTCCCCTTCGTGAGCATGGCGGGCGAGCTCTCGACACGGTCGTCGCACGGTGCCCATAACTCCGCTCTAAGGACCCACCTGGGCGCTCTCCGGCCTCCCCACGGCCGCGGACGCCTGGCGGGCGGCCTCGCCCCGGGGTCGCCCCCCGACCCCGAGCCGGTAGCTGGCAGGGGCACGCCGCCGCTTCGCTCGGCGGCGAGCGTCGTACATCGCGAGCAGGCGCCCGCGCGCGTCGACGATCTCTTGGAGCCGCTGGTCACCTACGGGCACTCGGACCGAGAGCTGGCTCTGGTGGACAGCGAGCTCGCCCGCGAGGGTGAACAGCTCGTAGCGCAGCCGCTTCGGTCGCGCGTCCCGGAAGCGCTCCGGTAGCGCGCACCTCTTGAGCACGGTGAGCACGTTGAATGTCAGCGCGTTGATGCGGAACCATGCGGCGTTTGCGCCGAACCGCGCGCTGGGCAGCACGCCCGCGCCGAGCTCGTCCTTGAGCACCCGGTGCACGTGCTCGATCGTGCCGGCCTTCTGCCGGTGCCAGCGCACGATCTCGGCCGCGTCTTCGAGATCGTGGCGGTTGCTCACGATGGCGTGGTAGCTGACCCCCTTGCTCTCGAACAGCTCCTGCTGGCGCGGCGTGAACCGCAGCGCGATGTAGCGCAGCGGCTTCGCGTCGCGCGGCCAGTCGCCCGGCGTGAACTCCACCTCGGCGAGGTCGACCTGTTCTCGCTCACGCGTATCGAGCAGAGCCCACCGCTCCGGTTCCACCGCGGTGCAGCACGCTCGTAGCTCCTTCGACATGTCCGCGCTGATCGCGAAGCCGATCTTCTCGCTCACCAGGTACTTGAGCAGCGGCGTGTAGTACGCCGCCGAGTCGGCACGGAAGCGGCGCGCGACGACCCACGGCGGCAAGTTCGCAAACGCCCGCTTCACCGAGGTCAACGGGTCTTCGCCCCCCGCCACGTTGCCGTCGCGGAACTCGTCCGCCACGACGAGCTGCTGCTCCGCCCACACCGCCACCAGAGGCTGGAACCCCCGCGTTCCCTCGTACGCCACCTTCGCGTCGCGCTTGTGTGCCTCGATGATCGTCCCGTCGTGGTCGATGGTCGCCTGCGTCACGCCAGGCTCGGCGCCTCGCGCCACCAGTTCGCGGTTGACCGCGTCCAGTGCCCGCAGACTCTCCGACTCCGGCGGCACCCACGCCTTCTTCTCGGGCGGCCGATCCTCGTAGCCCTTCGGGTCGTGGAACTGTCCGACGATGTCGAGTAGCGCGTCGGGCGATGGAAAGGGCGCGCCGAGAAGCTTCTCCAGCCCCCTGTCCTCCGCCAGCACGCGCACGTCCTCCACGCGATCGCCGCCCGCCGCGATCAGCGTCACGAGCGCCTCGAGCTTCTGCGCGGGAGCGAAGCCTCGCTGCCGCTTCTGCTGCGGCAGCTCATTCGCTGCCAACTCGTCCAGCCCCAGCGCCCGCATCGTCTCGACGACGAGCGGCAGCCCGGCCCGGGCGGTGACGTCGTCTCGCTTGGCCTGCACGATCACGAACGGCAAGATACCCTGCCGGCCGTCCCGACGCAGTCGCAGGCTCATCTCAGCTCCGCCGGCGCCGGCGCGCCCGGCGGCGCTCGCGCGCCTCACGCTTCAGGTCCGAGAGCTCGCACGCGGTCAGCTCGTTGATCACCTTCCATAGCGTCGTGTACGCGCCGAGTGCTGCGCGCACCCTGGCCTCGTCCTCGGGGCGGACGTGCAGCGCATGCGTGCGCCCGTCGAGCTGCACCGTGAGAAACTTCCCTCCGTGCCGCTTGCCTGGATCGCGGGCGCAGGCGCAGTTGGGGCGACCGCAGCGCCGCAGGCGCTCGACCAGCGAGCCGCGCATCAGCGGCGCGAAGCTCAGCGCGCGGAGCTGCTCGCGCAGGTCGCGCCGGTGACGCTGGGTCTGCTCGCGGTCGGATGCCATATCTGAATCATGTAACACTAACCAGATATCCGCTCAAGCAAAAATTCGCCCTTGGGGCGGACCCCCTCCACGCCCGAACCCCCTGCTACTGCGGCGGATCCCGGGACCCGGCCGACCTTAGAGCGGAGTTATGGGGTGCCGCGCCTGCTTGTCGTTCTCGTGCAGGTCGTGCTACAAGAGCTCGGGGAGCAGTGGCGTGTCAGAGCAGCCAACAACTGCCGTGCTGGGTTCTCGACTGCGTCAGCGTCGAGAGGAGCTCGGCGCCACATTGGAGCAGGCCGCACAGTGGTCGGGGCTTGTGCCGGAGTGGCTTGCGGCGATGGAGGCCGGTGCGCTCGACGTGACCGCTGGGGATTTCGAGCGCGCGTGCCGCGGCATTGCGGTCGATCCGACCGTCATCTACCGCGGCGACGACACGCCGAAATGGCGCATGACCCGCTTCCGAGCGGCGTCTACGCCGGACGCGCCGTTGCCGCCGGCCGCGATCCGAGCGCTGGCGCTCGGCGCCGAGCTTGGACGCGTGCTGGCGAGCCTGCTGCGCCGCCTTGGGCGACCAGTGCCGCTGGAGCAGCACCGGAGGACCGAAGCCCTGCGCTCGGCTCCGGAGCCGTGGGAGCAGGGATATGTCCTGGGCGAGCGGGCTCGTGCTCGCCTCTTCCCCGATCCCGGGCCAATCCAAGACGTGGAGGCGCTGCTTGCTGATCTCGGGGTGCACGTGGGCCCAGTCCGGTTCGGTGTCCGGGAGATCGAGGCGGCTTCGCTGTGGGAGCCGGGGGCGGCGCCCGTGATCCTGCTCAACGCGGGGCTGCGACGCGCGCGCTACGGTCTCTCGCGTCGAGCGATCCTATGCCACGAGCTCTGCCATCTGCTGCACGATGCCGGGGAGGCGCAGATGACGACGCGGGTGAGCTGGTCGGAGGATGCCGGGAACTACGACGATGCCATCGAGCAGCGTGCGCGCGGGTTCTCGCCGGCCTTCCTTGCTCCGCGGGAGCAAGTTCGGTCGGCCCTGGCCGAGGAGCTTGGCGCGAAGCGACGGCCCGATGCGCCACGTGTCGTCGGTGCCATCGCGCGGCGTTGGGGCCTGTCGTACGAGGGAGCAATTTGGCACGCGAGGAACTGCCGGCTCATTCACGTGGCCGACGCGCAGCATCTCGTGGCGCGCCATTCCGCGTCGCCGCAGCTACCGTGGGCCCACGAGCTCGAGCAGCCCCTGCCAACTGCGGCGCCCGCGCTTGTGCATGCGGCCCTTCCGGACAGACGGTCCCCGATAATGGACGGGGCCGGCGCCAGTGTCGTGCTCGCCGCGCTCGACCGGGCCGTGATCTCGGCCGGACGGGCACGGGAGATCCTGACGTGGGCCTAGGCCCGCCGCGCTGGATCCTCGACGACGGTGCGCTCGGCGTGCTGGCCGAGACCATCGCCCCCGCCGCGCCCGCGTCGTGGCCGCCCGGTGAGCTGTTCGTCGCCGAGCAGACCCAGGCCGACGTCGCGCACGACAAGTCAGGGCGCCGCGTGGCGCTGCTGGCCGTCCGGACCGACCGCAAGCCCGTGATCGACGTCCTCCGCGTGCCGCTCGGTTCGCCAGCGGCGCGTATCCTCTACGATCACCTCGGCCGCGGATCCGACGACACTGAGGGCCGGGCAGAGCGTCAGGCAATCGCCTGGGCGATCGACATCGGCACGGACGCCATCTTCGTGACGCACGACAAGCGCGCCGCGCTGACCGCGCTCGCCGAGCTCGGGCGCTGCCGCGTGGCGCACACGTTCGATCTCTGGATGCACCTGCACGCGTCCGGCCGCGTGACCGACGACGAGTACGGCAGGTTGTGCGAGCGGACCGCGAAACGAGACGATGGGTTGCCGGGGGTGCCGTGGCGGATCAAGAGCGCGGCGAAGTGGGTGCATGCAGGCAAGGACATAGTGATGGCGGGCTGGGCTGACGGATGACGGCACGAGTGAGCATGGCGAGCCAGACGCCCGCCGTCACGGTGGTGGGCGGCGGCCTGGCCGGCTGCGAGGCGGCTCTGCACCTCGCGCACCGAGGCATCCCGGTGCGCCTCTACGAGATGCGGCCAGCGCGGCGCTCCCCCGCGCACGCGAGCGACGAGCTCGGGGAGCTCGTCTGCTCCAGCTCGCTCGGCGCCACGGCGCTCACGGGCGCCAGCGGGCTGCTCAAGGAGGAGCTCGCACGCGCCGGCTCGGCGCTGATGCGCTGCGCCGATCAGACGCGGGTGCCGGCCGGCGGGGCGCTGGCGGTCGATCGGCGGCGCTTCGCCGTGGCGATGACGGGCCTCGTGGCCGCGCACGAGCGCATCGAGATCGTGCGCCGCGAGGTCGCGCGCATCCCTGACGAGCGGCCGGCGATCGTCGCCACCGGGCCGCTCACCTCGGATGCCCTGTGCGAGAGCCTGGCCCAGGCGGTGGGCGCGGAGCACCTGTTCTACTACGACGCCATCGCCCCCATCGTCAGCGCCGAATCGATCGACTGGTCTGTGTGCTGGAAGCAGTCGCGCTACGACAAGGGCGGCGCCGACTACGTGAACTGCCCCCTCGACGAGACCCAGTACCGCGCCTTCGTCGCGGCCTTGCTCGCGGCCGAGAAGGTAGCGCCACGACCGTTCGAGGAGCCCGTCTACTTCGAGGGTTGCCTGCCGTGCGAGGTGATGGCCGAGCGCGGGGTGGAAACGCTGGCCCACGGCCCGCTCAAGCCCGTCGGGCTGACCGATCCGCGCGCGGGCCGGCGGCCCTATGCCGTGCTCCAGCTCCGCGCCGAGGACGAGGCGGCGAGCGCCTTCAACCTCGTCGGCATGCAGACGCGCATGAAGCACGGCGAGCAGAAGCGCGTCTTCCGGATGGTGCCGGGCCTCGGGGGCGCCGAGTTCCTGCGTCTGGGAAGCGTGCACCGCAACACCTTCCTCAACGCGCCCGAGTTGCTCGACGAGACGATGCAGCTTCGCGCGCTGCCGGGCGTGTACGTTGCCGGCCAGCTCACCGGTGTCGAGGGCTACGTCGAGAGCGCCGCCGGCGGGCTGCTGTGCGCCGTCACGCTGGCGCAGCGGCTTCGGGGCGAGCCCGTGCGCCCGCCGCCCGCCACCACCGCGCTGGGAGGCCTCCTCGGGTACCTGCGGCGCCGGCAACCGGCGTACCAGCCCTCCAACATCACCTGGGCGCACCTGCCGCCGTTGGAAGAAGGCGACCGGCGCCTGCGCAAGCGCGCGCGCTACCAGAAGGTGGCCGAGCGGGCGCTGATGGAGCTCGACTCCTGGCTGCACGAGGCGGGGCTGGGAGGCAGGAGCGCGGCCGAGCCGCGCCGGGGCTACGAGTAGGCCTTGCTACGGTGCCTCACGGCGTTGGTATGCGTTCACGCATTGCGGCGCTAGCAACGACGGCTCGCCGAGTCGGCCGCGATCGCGGCTTACGTCCTCGGCCCGGGTCCTCACGTTCGGGAGTACGCTGCGGCCCGGGCCTCCGGGCGCGCTCGCGCTCGCGGCCGCCTGACGATCCGGGTGTTGGAATGCGTGAACGGCTACCGGCGTTGACGTCCACGACCGCTCGGTCGTCGTCCACGGCGTACACGACCCGGTAGTCCCCGACGCGGATGCGCCGCAGGTCGTTGCGACCGACGAGCTTACGGCGCCCCGGCGGTCGCGGGGCCGCAGCGAGCGCCTCGATCCTCCGGAGAACGCGATCGGCCTGCCGCGCATCGAGGCCCTCCAACTCGCGCCGCGCGGACCGCGCGAGGACCACGCGGTACCTAGCCACGGAGCTTGCCCAGCTTGCGGAGCCGGCGGCCGACGGACTCAATGGTCTCCCGGGGCTCACTCTCGCGCTGCCTCGCCACGATGGCGTCGTAGATGTCCTCCCAGAGCCCGGCGTGCCTCCTCAGGTCGAGCAGGACGGCGAGTCGCTGGCCTCTGTCGTCCGTCACGAACTGCAAGCCCGGAACGCCCATCGTCTCCTCCGTCGCTCGACGAGCCAGATCCCCGACCCGTGCTGCGAACCTAGCACCGAACCATGAGCCTCGCCACCCGGCGTCTCACGGGACGCCAGCGCCGACGCCCCGGCCCTGGCGTCCGTGGGGCGCATCGGCGATAATCATGCCGCGCACGACGCGCTGCGCGGCGCCGCGCCGCGCGCGCCGCACGCTGATGCGTGTGGAAACCTGCTGCTCGAACGGCACGCAGGGCATGGGGCCTCGCGGCGGCGTCTTCTGCTACGCCGAGTCCCGTGGCAGCGGCGTGCTGTGCTGCCGCGACTGATCTAGCTGTGCGGGCAGCCTACGGCCGCCACTACCCCCCCGCCACCAGCGCCAGCACGGCCACGCAGCCATCCTGCAGCGGCCTCGACCACGTCACGGTGCCGCGCAGGAGCAGTGGCATGCCCGACGGCAGCAGGACGCGCAGCACGCACCGCATCCCGCGCTCGAGCGCGCAGTCCACGGCCACGCGGACAGTCCCGCCGCGCGCGCCGATGCTCACGCCGCTTCCGGGGGCGGGCTCCAGCACGTCCACGTCGGCGGCGATCTGCGACGGCCAGCTTCGTGAGGCGCGGCGCGGCACGGTGGGCGGCGCGTCGTCGGACGCCGGGGGCGGCGAGCTGGGGGAGCGGTCAGTCATGTCTTCTGCCTTCGCAAAGTCCGGGCCAGGGAGCGGCGGGCGCCCTGCGAGTCGGGCTGTCGCTAGGAGATCCACGTGGTTGCGTATCCAGGTCGCCGCCGCACGCAGCGGCCGTTTGCAGGTTGGACGGCCAGGCCCGCGCTTTCGGCCTACCGCACCCACGACAGTGCTGTCGCGGTGGGCTCGATCCATGGGTTGCGCCGGCTACGCGGACGTTCAACCATGACGCACCGTGGACGGGAATACCGCCAGCCGTCGCGTAGCCGTTCACGGCATTTCCGTGCCGGCAACGACGGCTCGCCGAGTCGGCCGCGATCGCGGCTTTCGTCCTCGGCCCGGCTCCTCACGCACAGGAGTACGCTCCGGGCCGGGCCTGTGGAGCGCTGCTCCGCTTGCCAGTCCCTCGCGCTCGCATCGCCTCGGACGGGTCCCAGACCAACCCCGGCCCGAACGGCGGCGCGCCCGTTGGCAACAAGGTCTCGACGGCGCACAATCCCAACAGCGCGGTCGACATCAAGAGCTGCAACGACCCGAGCTGCATCAAGGACTGGTTCGAGGCCGAGTACCGTCCCTTCAAGAAGGCCAACGAGCTCCCCGTCGCGCCCAACTGCGGCTCCGGCAACGCGGGGGGACCGCAGACCGCCAGGGACTCGGTCATGCTCAAGCTGCGCCTGCGGGCGCCGAGCAACGCGCTCAGCTTTTCCTTCAGCAGCTTCTTCCTGTCCGCGGAGTACCCCGAGTACGTCTGCTCGAGCTACAACGACCAGTTCATCGCCCTCGTGACCACACCGGGAGGCGCGCCCCAGCCGATCCCGAACCCGGTGGACAAGAACCTGATGGTCTACAACGACGGCCAGCAGAAGTGGCCCATCGGCATAAACATCGCCTACGGCACGAATCTTTTCGCGGTGTGCGAGCCTCAGAACATCAACCCGGGCTGCTGGGACCAGAGCGTCAGCGTGAAATCCTGCAAGCTGGGAGACGCCATGCTCGCCGGCACGGGCTACGACAAGAAGAGCAACTGCGACATCGGCGGCGGGACGTACTGGCTCACGACGCACGGCAACGTCATTCCAGGCGACATCGTCGAGCTCCGCATCGCCATCTGGGACGTGGGCGACGCCCAGTTCGACTCGCTCGCGCTGATCGACGGCTTCAAGTGGCAGGCCAACGCCACCATCCCGGGCACGGAGTAGCAGGCCCGCCGACCTAGCCCCGGCGCAGCCGATCGATCTCCGCCTGCAGCTCCGCGACGCGCCGCAGGGCCTCGTCGCGCTCCTGCTCGGCGCGCTCCCGCTCTTGCTCGGCGCGCTCCCGCTCTTGCTCGGCGCGCTCCCGCTCCTGCTCGGCGCGCTCACGGCGACCGACCAGATCGCCGACCATGGCCTCGAGCCTGGCCACGAGCTCGTCGGCCTCTGGCAGCGGCGCCGTGCCGAAGTAGAAGCGCAGACGCTCGTCGACAAGCGCCAGATCGAGGCCGAGCACCGCCGAGCTGTACAACCCCTGCTGCGGCATGATGGCCTCGTAGCTGCGGGCCTCGACGCGCGGCAGCCGCCAGCCGTAGAGCCGGCCGCGGGTTCGGTCGAACAAGAAGTACTCGGGGATCCCGAGCCGCGCGTAGCGCCGGCGGTTGCCCTCGAAGTCCTTGGCGAACTCACCGCTGACGTGGATCTCCAGCACCAGATCGAGCCCCTTGCCCTCGTGGCTCACGACCCACGTGCTGCGCTCGTGCGGCTCCACGTCGAGCACGGCCAGCACGTCCGGGGCGAAGCGCGGCTCGCCCGGGTAGTAGACGCTGAGCTCCGAGGACAGGTACACCTTGCGCCCGATGCGGCGGTAGAAAGCGTCGAGCGCGCCGAGCGCGCGCGACTTGGCGAGGCGGTGGGCGTCGCCCTCGGGCATGAACAGCTCGAGCGGCACCTCGCACGGCAGCGCCGCCACGACCCGGCGGCGTTCTTCGGACGACATGCGCTCCCACTGCTCGGCCGTGGGCGCCCGAGGATCGCTGGCGTCGAGGTGAAAGACGACGGGTTGGGTCATCACCACCAGGATAGCGCGGACCGGGCCCGGTGTGCTACGCACGGGCCGTCGCCCGCCCTCTCACGCAGTCTCCTCATGCCCGCCCGTCGTTCACCCTACCTCCTGCGAGCGCGCCTGCTCACCCCGCTGCTGTGGTTCTTTCTGGCCGGGTGCAGCCTCGATGCGCCGGTAGATCCGCCGACCGGCCCGGGCCGGCGGCCGCAAGGCGTGCAGGCCGAGCAGCGGGCTTTCGCGCTGCCCGACCGGCTCGACCTGACGCTTCCCTGGGGCCCCGGCCCGGCCGAGGTTCGCTTTTCGCCCCCCGGCCTCGAGCAGGTGGCGGCCGGCCCGAGCGCCATCGCCGTGACGCCCGACGGCGCGGCGCTGGTGCTCGATCGGCTCGGCGGCCGCGTGCTGCGCGTGACCGGGCCCGGCGGCGTGGCCGAGCTGGCGAAGGTGCCCCGCGACGCCGAGGACCTCGGCGTGGGGCCGGGGGGCGACATCGTCGTCTTCAGCCCGCTGCGGGCCACCGCTTGGCTCTTCGGCGCGGACGGCCGTGCGTCGGGCGAGCTCGGGGTGCCGCGCGTCTTGCGCGAGATCCAAGGGATCTCGCTCGGCGTGTCGCGCCGGGTACTGCTGCGCACGGCCTACCAGGAGCAGCTCGTGCTCGGCAGCCCCGCCGCACCGCTCTCCCTCGCCGCCGCGTTGCGCACCAAGGCCGAGGGTGCCTTCGCGATCGGGAACGGCCGGACGGTGGCCGCCCGCGTCGACGGCGAGGCCGCCGCGATCGTCGTGCTGGAGCCCGGGCCGGCGGAGGATCCGCGGGCGCGCGAGGTGCAGCGCCACCGCCTCCCGGGCGAGGCGAGCGCGGTTCGCCTCGTTGGCGCCGCGGGCTCGCTCGTGTGCGCGCGCATCGAGCGCGTGCGCTCGAGTCCCGAAATCGAGGTCGAGCGCCGCGCCGTCTGCCTCGACGCCGGCACAGGCGACGTGCTCGCCGAGCTCGCCCTGCCGCCGCCCGGATCGTACGTGCCGCGCACCGAGCTCGCCGTTGGCGGCGCCGAGCTGACGGCGCGCAGGCTGCTCGCGGCCGGATGCGCGGCGCTCTGCGTGCTTGGCCTGGCGCCGCCGGCGCTCGCCATCAGCCGCGACGAGGTCATGGTCCGGGCCAAGGCATTCGCCTATCACCCCTGGACCTGCACCAACGCCAACCTCACCGCCCCGTGCAAGGGTGGCTACAAGAGCGCGTATGTGCCCGGCGACTACCTCGGCCTGCCCTACGACTGGGGCGGCTACATGACGCTGTTCGAGTTCGACCAGCAGATCGCCAAGGGCTACGGCGCGGGCTCCTACCCCCAGGACGGCGTGCTCGAGTGCACTGCGGGCGTCGACTGCTCGGGCTACGTGAGCAAGTGCTGGGACGCCGCACACTACGGGACGGCGTCGCTCGGCCAGATCTCGTCGGCCATCGACGTCTCGGCCCTGCTCGCCGGCGATGCGCTCAACAAGCCCGACTACCACGTCGTGCTCTTCAGCCACAAGACGGGCGGTGGTGAGCCGGTTTTCTACGAGGCCGTCGGATACAACGTCCACGTCAACGTCAGCGCCGGCTGGTCGTACGTCGCGGGCTACACGCCGCGGCGCTACCAGGGCATCACGGGCTCTTCCGCCGGCAACCCCGCGGGCACGCCGCTCAATCCCATCGTCATTGGCGCCCTGCCCTACACCGACCAGCGCGACACGACCGAGAGCGCGAGCGACGTGCTCGACGGCTGCGGCGCCGCGCCGAGCAAGCAGGAGTCTGGCCCCGAGTACGTCTACCAGCTCGACGTCAAGCAGCCCGGCACGCTCACGGCTGCGATCCAGGACGATGTCAACGTGGACATCGACGTGCACCTGTACACCTCGATGAACACGGGCGACTGTGTCGCGCGCGACGACAGCAAGCTCAGCTACCCGGTCGACTGCGGCACCTACTACATCGTCGCGGACACGTTCCACAGCGGCAGCAGCGGCAAGGACTACCCCGGACCCTACTCGCTGACCGTCACGCTCGCGCCCTCGGGCAAGAGCTGCGGCGGCGGCCCGCCCCAGTATGCCTTCGAGGGCGAGCTGGGCGATCCCTGCGCCTACCCCGGCGACGAGAGCCTGCCCTTCTGCAACCCGAACCTCGGCGCGGACACGTGCCTGTACGGTGATGCCACGAGCTTCTGCTCCAAGCCGTGCGACTCGGACGGCGACTGCAAGGGGCTTGCCGGCGGCTGCTGCGGCGACATCGGCCAGAATGAGCTCTACTGCCTGACCGCCGAGCTGTGCGGCTCCGGCCCGCCCGACGGCGGCTCCAGCTCCAGCTCGACGTCAAGCTCGGGCTCCAGCTCCAGCACGAGCTCCACCACGAGCTCGGGCTCCACGTCGACCGGCTCCAGCAGCGGCGGCGGCGCAGGCGGCGGCGTCGCGCCGGGCGGCGGCGGCCCGGGCACGGGCGGCGAGGCAAGCTCCACGAGCGGATCGAGCGCAGGGGGCAAGAAGCGGGGTGCGGACAGCGAGGACGAAGGCGGGTGCGCCCTGGCGCCCGGGCGAGGGCGCGGTGGGGGCGCGATGCTGTGGCTGCTCGCCGCCCTGGTCGCTCTGGCACGGGGCCGCAAGGCTGCGGGCGACCGGCTGCGGGCATGGATCGGGGTTGGATTTCCTGGTCACCCGCTACCGGATTTTGAGAAGCTACGGAATTGGCCTGATATTTCTTCGTATTCCCGCGAGGCCGCGCGTGGAGCTCGACTGGACCACCGTGGACAAGCTGGCCGCGATGAATACCGACTTCGAGAACTTTCTGAAAAACGTCACCTACGATCTTGGGACGGACATTCACCCGAAGGAGTATGACGAGGTGCCTGATGATGCCGCTCGCTATGTCAAGGAGCGCAGAGCATGCAGGGGCACTTCTCGCTCGCCGGCGTAGTCCCGCGAACTGTTGAAGGTTGAGTGGCGGCTTCCACCAACCCGATCGGATGATCGGGCTTGCAAAGGAGGTCGCCGCCCTGAAGGAAGCTGCCAGGAAGAGAGCCGCGAGGGAGGGGCCTGCCGCACAGCCGACGCTTCCGCTCGGCGCGGCGGTGCGCGAGTCGCTGCTGGAGACACTGATCGCGTCGGGGATGGCCCACGTCTACGAGGTGCTGGAGCGTGGGCGCGTCGCCGCGTGCGGACCGCGCCACGAGCATGACGCCGAGCGCCGGGCGCGCCGTGCGGGCCACACGCCGGGGGCGCTCGTCCACGGTGGCCGTCGCGTCGCGGTGCGCCGGCCGCGTGCGCGCACCGTCGGCGGCCGCGAGGTCGAGCTGCCGAGCTGGCGCGCCTGGTCCGACGAGGACCCGCCGCGGGAGCGCGCGATCGAGCAAATGGTCGTGTGTGTCTCGACCCGCCGGTACGACCGCTCGCGGGAGCCGGTCCCCGACGTCGTGCCCAGGGATGCCCCCGCTCGTCGCTGCTCTCCGTGCCCACGACGCGAAGCTCGACGGAGCTACGCGCCCAGTTGACGCGCCCAAGAGGGCCGCGTAGCGATGCCGGTGCCGCCGCTGAATTTCCACAGCGACCGGGACATCGCCCCCGCCGACTGATTTCTCAATTCCCGCGGCGGCCTCAGGGCTTCGGACGAAGCCGCGGGCGGCGTTTCCATACCCCGCCGCCAAGCTGTTGCGTTCCCTTCGGGATTCTCCGGCGGCGCCATCCGCGGCCGCGGCAAGGCAGCCCATGAAACCAAGGCGATCAATCTGCGACCAGGGAGCCGCGGTGAAGCTGCCCCCGCAGCTCGGCGTAGCGGGCCGGTGAGAGAGCCGCGTTCCACGTCCGCCGCTTGCGCGAGAGCCACGAAAGAAGACGGCCAGGGTCAGTCGGCGGCGCCGCACGGGCTGCTTCGCCAGCCAGATTGGCAAGCCGGCCGACCGGATCCTTCTCGGAAGCTGCCTGCCGGCCCACGTCCGCAACCAGGGCGAGACGAAATGCGAGCACGGTCCAGCGCGCCACCGCGATGGTCTGCGCCAGTGAGAAGCCGATCGGGCCGCGCAGGTCGGTGGCGGCAAGCTCGGGATCGACGTCGAGCCGGTCGAGCGTCCAGCGAAGGAGATGGACGCCCGAGGTCCACTTCCCGCGCCGCTCGACGCACGTGCGGAAGTAGCCGCGCGACAGGCTCACCATGGCCACCTCGGCCCGGCAGCCCTCGACCCGGTGGAGCGCGGCCATGGTGGCGATCTTCGTGCCGAGGTGGCCGTAGTTCTGGACCTCCTCGATCACGGCGTCAGCCGGAAGCTGGCCGTTCGGCTTCTCGGCGAGACCCCGTTCCAACGCGCCGACGTTGGCCTCGGCTACGAGGACCGCGCGCTTCTTCGGGTAGACCTTGGCGTGCGCGGCCTGTTCCCAGGCAGCCGACTCGGCCAGGAGATCCTTGCGCAGCAGCAGGCCGCAGGTCGTGCGCTCGGGGTGCGAGAGGATGAGCCGGTGGCGCGTGCAGTAGCCGAAGGCGGTGCCCACGGGCCCGATCTGCAGCGGGTTGTGGCAGCAGTTGACGCAAGAGAGCGGCTGCATCAGATCCTCACTCGCGCCTTGGCGAATGTCCCGCGCACCTTCTCCTCGATCATCTCAGCAGCAACGGTGGTCCAGTCAAGCAGGTGCTCGCTCCACTGGGCTACGTAGGCCGCGGCCTGCGCCACCTCGAAGGCGTCGTGCCACTTGGCCTTGCCCTTGCCGAAGCCGCGCAGGTTCTCGAGGAGCTGCTTGCGCGGCAGATGCTCGGCTCCTGCCGTCGTGGCCGTCGGCACGTCCGTCTGCCAGACCTGGCCCGTCTGGCCGGCGAAGTACTCGGCCACCTCGACGGACTCGGTCGTCGACGTGAAGGGCGTGCTGCGCCCGGGACCGCCGAGGTAGAGGACATGCGCCACAAGGCTCGTGCGGGAGGTCGGATCGGGCACGGCCGGTCCGGCAGCAGCATCGCCGCGGTAGAGCGGGTCGCGCGTCGTCCAGGGCTTGCGCGCCATGACGAGCGTGAGAGTAGCACAAGGGGACGGCGGACGTGTTGGCGACGCGGTCTTGGCGTCGGCGCGCGCAGGCGTGACGTGGTCGCCCGCGCGCGGCCCCGCCAGGCCGCAGCCGACCGCCTTCCGGCATGGATCGGGCTTGGATTCCATGCGAACGCCTCTGCGCCGCGCGAGCAGGCGGTGATAGCCTGGCCCTAGGAGTCTGTCGGAGAAAAAACTAAGTGCGCGGAATTATTAGGTTCCAGCGTCAGAGTAAAGTGAGCGATTTCGATAACTTGGACCATTTCGAGCACGCTTTCTCCGACACACTCCTAGGGACGATGCTGGCGAACCGGCGCAGCCTGGTGGGTGCCCTGGCCGCCGCGCTCCTGCTTGCGGGGGGCGCGGAGTGCGGGGGCAGTGCCACCATCGACAGCGGCGGCGGGGCCGGCGCCGGCAATGGAGACGGAGGCGCGGCCGGCCACGGCGGCCACGGCGGCCACGGCGGCCACGGCGGCCACGGCGGCCACGGCGGCGCGGGCGGCGACGCCGGCTGCGGCCCGTGCGCGGCGGGATGGCAGTGCTGCAGCGGGCAGTGCGTGGACGCGGCGAGCGATCCGGCCAACTGCGGCGGCTGCGGCCAGGCCTGCGCGCCGGGCCGGCCCTGCACGCTCGGGCAGTGCGGGCCGGGGTGCATCGGCTGC
>JACQWT010000415.1 GCA_016209145.1 Deltaproteobacteria bacterium
CGGCGCCGAGCAGCTCGCCGGCGTCCGAGAACACGAACAGATCGACGTCGTCGATGCTCCGGGCCGCACGTGCCAGGGCAAGCAGGCATTCGCCTGGGCCGAGCTGGACGAAGCCGCCGAGCTGGTCGCCCCCGGCCACGACGGCGGCGGCCACGGGCTGAAGAGGTCCGGCGCCCGCCGAGCCGGCGAGCTTGGCCGAGGACTCCAGCCAGCGACGGGGATCGAGCCGTCCTGGCACGACGCGCAGGTCGTGCGCCACGGCCGGCGGGCCCGGCGGCGCCGGCGGCAAGCCACAGCCGAGCGCCGCCGCCAGCGCCGCTCCCGCCGCGGCACGCCAGGCGCGCGGCGTCACGGCTCCTCCCGGCCGTGCGGCCACAGCACGAGCGTCCACCAAGCTCCCGCCGCGCGCACCTCGGCCGAAAGGAGCGCCAGCCGCGCGGAGCCGGCGCAGAAGCTGAGCGCCGCGCCGAAGGGTGGCTCGGTCGTCTCGTCGTGGTAGCTCCGGCCTGCCACCCGGGCGGCGAGGCGCATCGCCCGGGCCTCCCCGCGGCTCAGGCCGAGCGCCGCGAGGTAGCAGGCACCGGGCTCGACGTCGACCGGCACCAGGGTCACGCCGGAGGCGCCGGCGGCCATGAAGGTCGGCGGGCTCTGCGGCCCGGTGCTGCGGCTCCGGTGCAGGGCCCAGGCAAGCTCAGCCCGAAGCTGGGCCCCGCCCTGCCGCGGCAGCCCCGGCGGGAGCGGCCAGGAAGCGTCCACCACCGTGATCTCCACGGGTCCGGACGGGCCGGCAAAGCGCAGCTCGACCGGCCCAGCGTCGCCCAGGCAGAAGTCGATTCGCGCATCGGGGGCGTGGGAGCGGTCCCGCACGAGCGGCGCACGCTCGCCCGGCAGGCGCAGCTCGGCGTCCATGTCGATGCCACGAGCGCGCGCCTCGGGGGGCCCCTCGGCCAGCACGGCAAGACGATGGCACCCCGCGGCGAGCTTGAGCAGCAGCCCGCCCCCACCGCTGGGGAAGAGCCCGGCATCGAGGGGGGTCACGTCGACGGCGCCATCGGCGCGGGCGGCACGCTCGGCGCGCTGCAAGCGCTCGACGAGCGGACCGGGCACGGGCAGCGGGCCGGCCTCATCGACGGGCGCCGGGGCGCCGCGCGCCCGCTCCGGGAGCACCAGCTCGACCGGCATGAGCAGATCCGCGCCGCTCACCATCAGAACCTCGATGGCGCCGCGCCCCGAGCCCATGGCAAGCTCGACGCCCAGCAGTGGCGCGCAGCCCCGCCCACAGTCGCTCAGACGCGCCACGCCGGCCTGGGAGCGCACCGGCGCGCCCCCCGGCTCGCCGCGGTCCAGGGACGGCTCCTCGCCGAACTGCTCCTGGCCCGCAGGCGCCGCGGCGACGCCGGCGTGCGGCCCCAGCGTGAACCAGAGCTGCCGCTCGGCGAGCGCCACGACCGCGGCGCACGCCGAGCCCGCGCGGCGCGCAGGCAAGGGCAGGCGCTGGCGCTGTCCCTCGTGCAGGAACAGAGTGCCCAGCCGCGCCGCCTTGGCGCCCGAGCCGTTCCACGCTTCGAGCAAGGTCTCGGCGTCGCGCTTGAGATCGGCCGCCGCCGGACGCGGCACGCCCAACGTCGCGGCAATCGCCGCCCCCAGCGCCGGCAGGGCGGAGCGGCGCCGAGCCCTCTCGCATTGTAAGCGTTCACGTATTCTCCCAGCCGGCTCGTCAGGCGGCCGCGAGCGCGAGCGCGCCCGGAGGCCCGGCCCGGAGCGTACTCCTGTACGTGAGGAGCCGGGCCGAGGACGCAAGCCGCGATCGCGGCCGACTCGGCGAGCCGTTCTTGCTGGCGCGGAAATGCCGTGAACGGGTACCTCGCATTCGTCCACGCTCCCAGCCATACGGCCGCGGCGCCGCGGGGGGTAGGGCGTTGCGCCGGGAGCCGGCCTGCGCCCTCGAGCTTGCCTTGACGGGGAACCGTGCTTCGGGTACGATAATCGTCGCAAGAAGGTAGGATACGATGGGACGCTCCGGGCCGAAGCTCACGAAGAAGTCGTTCGTCGTCGACGCCGGGGCGCTGCGGGAGTGGGTGCGTGCCGGCGCCTACCGGAACGACTCGGAAGCCGTACGGGCGGCGATCGCTCGGGCGCTTGCCGTGCACGGGATGCAGGAGGCGGTGCGCGGGCTTCAGTCCCGAGGCACCTTCGCACGGCAGCTCGGATGAGCCGACCTGCAGTCACCATTGACACGAGCGTCTGGATCCCGTTCCTGCGCGAGCGCAGGTACGAGACCACGGTGGGTCCGCTCATCGCCGAGGCGAGGGCGTGGGTATCCACGGTCACGCTGCTCGAACTGTACGCGGGAACGGCATCAATCGAGGACAAGCGGGACGTGGACGCCATCCGTGCCCATGCGGCGAGCCTCGGGAGGCTCTGGCACCCGGGAGAGGCAGATCTGTGCCTTGCCGGGCAGCTCCTTTCCTTCCATGCCCGCAGCGCGGGAGCGATCCGGCCCAAGGATCACGGCTTCGACCTGCTCATCGCCATCGGCGCGGGACGCACGAGCAGCGTCCTGCTCACCGAGAACGCCGCCCACATGCAGCGCTGGGCGTTTCTCCTGCGCCGCCGGGCCGGGCTTCGGGTGCGCGTCCAGGCACCGCCGCCCGCCTTGTCCTGAGCTGCCAGTACTGCTGTGTCAGAGACTGGCGCCCTCGGCCGGCTGGGGCCCGCCCCTTCCATGGTCCGCGTCCGCTGAGGCGGGAATGATCCAGCGGGCCGGGAGCAGCCCCGCCCTTGGCCCTCGTCGGCCTGCGTGATCCCGCGAAAGCGCTCGACAATCGCGGTGGGGCGGGAATTGGTCCGATGGTTGCATACCGGAATGCGACTCCAACCACGCAGAGGCTCCCATGGCTACGGCAAGGCTCGCCACGTTCGTGGCCATCGTGTCAACCGCGGCGGCGTGCGGCACCTCGGAAGGCTCCGGCATGCTCGGCAGGCTTGCCCCTGGCTCTGGCGGCCCAGGTGGCGACGATCCGAGCCTTGGCGGCGGCGGCAAGGGCGACGGCTCGGGCGGATTCTCGGTGGGCTCCGGGGGATCGGGCGCCGGCTCTCAGGGAGTTGGCGGCGCCTGCTTGGAGCTGAGCCAGGTGGCCAAGAACCAGATCCAGCCCTCCGACATCATCCTGGCCATCGACCAGTCGGGAAGCATGGAGCTGGAGACAAACTGGGTGAAGGACCAGCTCGGCGGCTTCGCGCAGCAGATCATGGCGAGCGGCATCGACGTGCACGTGGTGGTCATCGCCGGGCCTCCGGGCACGGAGCACGGCTTCTGTATCCCGCCGCCGCTGGGTTCGGGCGGCTGCCCGGCCGACGACAACCCCCCCGCCCTGCTGCATGTCAAGCAGCACGTGGACAGCCACGACGCCCTCATCCAGATCCTGGGCAAGTATCCGGAGTACAAGCAGGCGCTGCGGCCCGACGCCTCCAAGCACGTGGTGGTCATCAGCGACGACGAGTCGGCCGTGCCGGCCGGCGAGTTCGACGGCAAGCTCAAGGCGCTGGGTCCACCGCTGTTCGATGGCTACGTCTTCCACGCCATCGTGGCCAGCGAGGACGATCCCGGAGGCTGGGACTGCGCCTGGAACCCCCAGCCGTGCTGCGGCGTGTCCGCCGGCGAGGGCAAGGTCTACATGCAGCTCGTGCAGATGACCCAGGGCGTGTTCGGCGATCTTTGCGAGCAGAACTTCCAGCCCGTCTGGAGCAAGCTGTCGACGCAGGTGATCGCCAACGCGAAGATCGCCTGCTCGTGGGACATCCCCCCGCCACCCGAGGGCGAGCAGTTCGACCCAGCCCTGGTCAACGTCGAGTACAGCGTCGGCGGCGGGCCGAGCCAGAGCATCGGACAGGTCCCCTCGCCCGCGGACTGCGCCAAGGTGAGCGGCGGCTGGTACTACGACGACCCGGCCAAGCCCACCAAGATCGAGGTCTGCCCCGCCACGTGCAAGCAGCTCCAGGCGGCCGAGGACGCCACGATGAGCGTCAAGTTCGGCTGCAAGACCGAGCTGGCGACGCCGAACTGACTCAGATCAGGCTTCCCTGGAAAGTAAGTGAGTAATCAAGAGCTACCCCGGAAATTGGCCGGATGCTCCTTCGCTTTCGCTACGCTCACCATGGCCAGCGCGGCAGGGGGTCGAGCTTCTTCATTGGTCTCAAGCCCCCGGGCGACGGCGGCGGGTCGCTTCGGCTTTCCGTGCAGCATGCGTAGAGGATCCCGGTAGCCGCCACGAGGCCGATGATCCAGAGGATGGGATGCTCGGCGGCGGGGCGCTTGGCCCGTCGCTCCTGGCACCTGCGGAACCCGTCCACCTCGGCGCGGAAGGAGTCCGGGGCCGCCTTCTCGTACCGCATGTCGCCCTCCTCGGGATCATAGCCATGCGGCATCCTCATGACGGAGAGTCTACCATGCGCCGCGCTCAGGATGTTGGCAGCCAGCCGCCCAGGAGCCCCAGCAGCGATCCGCCGGCGGCACCCGGAGAGCTCCGTGCACGAGGCGCAGAAGCTCGATCCGCCCGATCCGGGCGAGGTGGATCAGGGGCGTCGCATTGCAGACTGCGACTAGGAGTGTGTCGGAGAAAGCGTGCTCGAAATGGTCCAAGTTATCGAAATCGCTCACTTTACTCTGACGCTGGAACCGAACAATTCCGCGCACTTAGTTTTTTCTCCGACAGACTCCTAGCGGCGCCAGCTCTCGACCTCTCGGCGCAGCTCGTCGGGCGTGACCTGAATCGTCGGAACGCCACGGGCGGCGGCTAGGTCGAGGAACTCGCCCCGACCGATCGCGAGCCACCGCGCGCCGCATCCGGACGTGATACGCCCGAGCCGGTAGAGCTCGAGCACGGCGGCTTCGCGCGCGCTGCGCGTTGCCGCCTCGAGCGCCGCCGCGTCCAGCGGGGCGGCGACGGTCACCTCGAAGTCGCTGCCGTTCATCAGTCACAGCGTAGCGGACACGCGCGGCGTCGTCGAGACTCGTCGGCTGCGGGCGCTCGGCGTTCGGCTGTCGATGCTGGTGCAGGGCATTGCCAACCTGGTAGGCCTAGGCGGGGCCAGTGCGATAAGGTATGACAACGTAGTCACCGCCTTCCTACCTCCCTACCTGCTACCTCGCCCTGGCCCTTCGTTTTGTCCATGCTCCGCGGCGCTGCGTGCTGGCCACAGCTCCCGCGCCCGCGTATCATCGTACCCATCGGCGCCTCTGTCGCGGGGCGCGTCCGGGCAACCGGGAAGGAGTGGAGCATGAGAGATGCAATGGAGCTTGGGCGGTGGCGGCCGGCGGTGCTCGGCGCGCTGGTAGCCATGGGCGCGGCCCTGGCGGCCGCGTGCGGTGGCGGGGACGCGGGAACGGCGGCGACGGGAACGGGCGGCGGCACGGGCGGCGCCGGCGGCTGCCCCAGCGGCCTGAGCGACTGCGGCGGCAAGTGCGTGCAGACGAGCCTCGACCCCGGCAACTGCGGGAGCTGCGGCAACGTCTGCCCGCAGGGCCAGGTGTGCTCGTCGGCGAGCTGCGTGTTCCCGTGCGGGGGCGGGACGGCCCAGTGCGGCAACAAGTGCGTGGATGCGACGAGCGACGAGGCGCACTGCGGCGGCTGCAACCAGGCCTGCCCGCCCGGCCAGGGGTGCTCGGCCGGGACGTGCGCCCTGGCGTGCGTGGGTGGCACGACCAAGTGCGGCAGCGACTGCGCGGACACGAGCACCGATCCGGCCAACTGCGGCTCCTGCGGCACCGCCTGCACCGGCGGCAAGGTGTGCAGCGAGGGCCAGTGCGCCCTGCAGTGCGGCGGCGGCAGCACCAAGTGCGCGGGCCTGTGCGTGGACACCCAGCTCAAGCCGGCCCACTGCGGCGGCTGCGACAACGCCTGCGGCGCGGGCGAGGTCTGCTCGGCCGGCCTCTGCGGC
>JACQWT010000416.1 GCA_016209145.1 Deltaproteobacteria bacterium
ACATAACCCTATCTTATGCGATCCAGCCAAGCGGAAAGCAAGAAGAAAATCCCGACGTTGGCGAGCGGATGGCGGCCAGGTTGAGACGTAAGCCGCGATCACGGCCGACTCGGCGAGCCGTCGTTGCCCGCCGCCCCGCGACCCCATGAACGGATACCCGGCGCCACAACGCGCCTGGCCATCGCCGCGTAGGCGAGCGGGCGGGCGGTCACCGCGCCGTCACACGGCAGCGAGCGTCGTCGTCACCGGCAGGAGGACGGTGAAGGTCGAGCCGACGCCGACCTTGCTCGCGACCCGGATGTCGCCGCCGTGGCGGCGGACGATGCCGAGCGACATCGACAGGCCGAGGCCGGTCCCCTCGCCCGTCGGCTTGGTGGTGAAGAACGGGTCGAAGATGGACCCCAGGACATGCTCCGGAATGCCCGAGCCGTTGTCCGTGACGTCGACGGCCAGGAAGCCCGGCTCGCGCACCGCATCGACGCGCACCTGGATGCGGCCCCCGGGCTGCAGGGCGTCGAGGGCGTTCAAGCACAGGTTGAGCAACACCTGACTGAGCAGACCGCGGTCGCCGTGGATGCGCGGCAAGTTCTCGGGCACCTGGGTCTCGATCGAGCAGCCGTGAAAGTTGACCTGGCTGTGGGCGAACTTGGCGACGTCGGCGAGCAGCTCGCCGAGGTCGACGGGCTCGATGCGCGCCTCGTGGCGGCGGGTGAAGTCGAGGAGGTTGCGCACGATCGATTGCGAGCGCTCCGCCTGCGTCACCAGGTCGTCGAGCATCTCGCCGCGCTCCTCATCGCTCAGCTTGGCCTGGAACTGCCTGAGCGTCGTCGCCGTGAGGGTGATGTTGTTCAGCGGGTTGTTCAGCTCGTGAGCGATGCCGGCCGTCAGGGTGCCGATGGCGCGCAGCTTGTGCGATTCGACGATGATCTGGAGCCGGCGCTCGAGCTCGTGCACCATGCGGTTGATGCCCAGCGCCAGGTCGGTGAACTCGTCCCGGTAGCGGCGGGCGGGTTGGATGAGCGTGAAGTCGCCCGCGGCGATACGCTGCGTGGCCTCGACCATACGCCCGAGCGAGGCCAGCATCTGGCGGCCGAGGAAGTGGGCGACGTAGCCGGTCATGAGCAGGGTGAGGATGAGGAAGATCAGCGGCACCCAGCGGGTGAGCGCCAGCATGTTGCTGACGACGCGGCGTTCCTTCTGCGCCATCTCGAGGACGGCCGAGGTGACCCGCGCCCCCTGCTCGCGCAGGCGCCCGACGAGCTCAAGGCGCGGCGCGGCGCCCGTCGCGGTCGAGCTCGGGGGGCTGGCGAGCGCGGCCAGCAGCTCTTCATAACGGTCGAGGTGGCCGGCGAGGGTCGTGAGGCTGCGCAGGCTCACCGCCTGGTCGGGCCCGCTGCCCTCGAGCCGGTTGGCGAGCAACTCGCGGGCGGAGCGCGCGTGATCGAGGGCGTCCCCGAGGTTGGTGCCGTAGAGCAGGTAGTTCTTCTCGAAGCGGCGGGCCTGCTGCACCTCGATCGTGAGCCGATCCATGAGCACGAGGAGCTGCATCTTCCGATCGACCGAGCCGAGGAGGACCCAGGAGGTCACGGCCGTGCCGGCGGAGAGCAGCACGAAGGTGAGGAAGCCGAGCGCCAGCCGGGCACGGATGCTGATGCTCGGTCGTTCGCGAAGCGCCCGCTCCGTCGCCTCCTCGGCCGTCTCGTCGTGGTGGAGGTTCGCCGCCGGCGTTTCCGCCGCTCCCAACGGCCCCTCCGCTGGCGGGGGGGCGCTCGCGGCCTCGCTCGTGACCTTCTCGTGGGGCATGCGCGGCCCGGCGAGCTAGGTCCGCGACGCCTGCGCCGCTGACTCCGTCCTCAGCGCCGCCGCGGCCCGCTCGATGGTTCCCACAAACTCGCTCACCTTGAACGGCTTGGCGAGGAAGTCGAAGACGCCCTTGGCCATCGCCTCCCGGGCCACCTCGATGGTGGCGTAGGCGGTGATGATGATGACCTTGGTGCGGGGCGAGCGGCGGCGCACGGCCTCGAGGATCTGCATGCCGTCGACCTCCTTCATGCGCACGTCGGTCACCACGATGTCGAACTCGAGCTCGCCGATGCGGGCGAGCGCCAGACGGGGATCGACGAAGGTCTCGAGCTCGTAGCTCTCACGCAGCGCCACGACGAGGCGCTTGCCCACGATGGCCTCGTCGTCGACCACCAGGATCTTGAGTCTCTTTTCGTCCATGAGTGCTCCTCGCTCACGCGGCGCGCTGCGCCGACGGTTGGGTCCCGGGAAATGCCTGCCGCAGCGTCGCCTGCACCCGCATCCGCTGCCGGTGCGCCTTGACCACGAAGACCAGGATCAGGCCGAGGCCCATCACGCCGCTGAAGAAGAGCGTCGCCTTGCTGGCCGAGTTCAGGTAGATCTCGAGCGCGGGATCGAACGAGAGCGTCCCGAGCTGGCGCAGGTAGGCGGGGATGGCGATCAGCCGGCTGACGACGCAGATGGCGATGACCACGCCGGTGACGAGCCGCACGATGACATCCTTCACGATCTTCGTGCCGTAGGCCCCCAAGAGGACGCCGACGAGGGAGCCGGCGTAGAGGAGCAGCGTCAGGCGGATGTCGACCATCCCCTGCCAGGCGTAGTTCGCGGCGCCGAACGCCCCCATGTACATCGCCAGGTACAGCTCGGTGCCGGCGGCGACGGTGGTCGGCACGCCGAAGAGGTAGATCATCGCCGGCACCCCGAGGAAGCCGCCGACGCCGATGGTGCCGGCCATGTAGCCGACGAAGAGACCGACGACGAGCACCAGCCAGAGTGAAACCCGCGTCTCCGAGACGCGGAAATGGATCATGGGTGGCAGGTTGAGGCGCGCCAGGTACTGCGCCAGGCGCGCCGTGCTCCCTTCTGCCTCCGGGGCGCCCTGGCGCTTGAGGGTCCGCACCACCTCGCGCAACATGAATACCGCCACCGCGATCAGCGAAGCGACGAAGACGATGCTGATGTAGAGGTCGCCGGCGGCGCTCGACGAGCCGCCGCCCTTGCGGAAGAGGAGCGCGTTGAGCCAGGCCGCCAGCCGGATGCCGGCGAAGCTGGTCACCAGCATGAAGAGGGCCAGCCGCCGGTCGACGTTGCCCAGCTCGCGGTGCTTGAGCGAGCCGACGAGCGCCTTGCCGAACTTGTGGGTGATGTTGCTGCCGACGGCGATGGCCCCGGGGACGCCGAGGTTCATCATGCCCGGCGTCATGAAGAAGGCCCCGCCCGAGCCTATGAATCCCGAGAGCACGCCGCCGATGAAGCCCAGGATCACGATCTGGACGGCCGCCCAGGCATCGAGGAAAATGAAGCCTTGCATGTTGCCGAGCATTCACGCCTCTACATGTGTCCGTCGTCGTTCCAGCGCGCGTCGCCCTTCGTCCGCTCAGCCGCTAGTCGAACCGCGCCAACTTGGCCACCAGCCGCGCCGACGCGCCGTAGACGTAGGCGAAGAGCGGCACCGCGATGGTAAGCACCAGGAGGACGAGCACCTTGCGCCAGAAGCCCTCATGCTGCGTGGTGAAGCGGACGATGGCCTCCTGGTGACTGAACACCACGAGGTAGGTCAGCGCCACGAGCGCGAGCCCGACGAGAACCTTGACGGCCTCGCGCACGCCGAAGCGCAGCCGGCGCCGCAGCTCCTCGACGTCGACGACGGGGACCCCAAGCCGGTCACCGATAGATGCCCGCAGCTCGCGCGCCTGGCGCGTTCTGACTGCCTCGGGCTTGTCACCGAAGACCTCGCCGACGACGACCAGGCCGTAGCGGCGCGCCGGGTCGAAGGCCTTGGCCATGCCCGCCGGGGGGAGCATGCGCGCCTCGCCCGACCTTCCCTCGCGGAGAAGGGTGGCGAGCACCTCCGCCATCTCGTCGTCGCGGACCGCGGTCGCCGCGGGCTCATCGACGTCGAAGACGACGCCACCATCCTCTTCCTGCGCGCTCCGCGGCCCGGCCGCGGCCGTCTCGACCTTCCCTTCCGGGCCCCCCTCGGGGCCGAGCTTGACCAGCTCAACGGCGGCGTCCCAGCGGCGCGCCAGCTCGAGCACCTGGGCGAAGGCGTCGCTCCGCACCGAGAAATGGTCCTGCACCCACATCAGGGTGTTGCTGGCGATGGCGCAGTGCAGGCTGGTCACCCCCTCCATTGCCTCGAGGACGACCGGGATGAGGGGGGCGAGGTGCGCCTGCTGCGGTGCGTGCTGAACGGTGAGGACGCCGCGCCTGCCGCGGACGAGGACGTCTGCCTCGGCCGTGCGCGGGTCGGTGCCGAGCTTGACCCGGGCCCCCGCCGCGAGCAGCAGGTCCCTGAGATGTTGCAGCGACGAGGGCGTCGGCCTGAACTCGGGCAGCTCCGCGATCGAGCACAGGGCGGCCGCCGCGTTGGGTACCGCCACGTGCTCGAGGTTGACGACGAAATCGTAGTGGGCGGGATCGGTCCAGTCGACGCCGTAGAGGAAATCCACCCAGCGGGCACGATCGGCGTCGACGCCGCCGATGAACTTCTTCGCCTGCTCGCGATCGATCTTCATCCGCGTCATGGCCGCCACGATGCGGAACTCGCGGTCGGCGATGGCACGTACGCGCAGGACGTGGGCGACGCCGGGCATCAACAGGTGGGCGGCGTGGCCGTGGTAGACGAGGTCGCCGCCCAGCGATCGCTCGCATAGCTCGGCGGTGATCGCCGCCAGGTACATGTCGCGCTCGCGAGCGAAGCGGCGAAGCGTCGCCGGCGACTTGACCATCGCCGCCTTCAGCCGCGCCACCGGCACGCCCAGCCGGCGCGCGGCATCACCGAGGATCTCGGACTCGAGACACTCACAGCCGAGCTTCCGCGCCAGCTCCTCGGCGAGCGCGCGACCGCCGCTGAAGCTACCGCGCGAGATGGTGACGATGGGCATCCGCGTACTCTGTCCGACGGGAGGTTCACCCCACGACCCGAGGCGTCCCGCGGGCCGCAGTATGCGCGAGCAATCGAAGGTGGTGCAATCCTTTCCTTCTCTCTCTTGCGTTTCCATTCGGCTAGACTGTCCGCGAGCGGCGATGCCGACACACTGGGAGGCTATGATGCACGACGCACGGTGGACGATGCGACTGACCGGCGGCATGGCTCTTGTCCTGTTGCCCCTGGGCTTGGCGTGCTCCGGGGAGTCTGCGTCCGCGGTCCCGCCGGGCGGCGGCCAGGGCGCAGGAGGCGGTGCCGCCGCCTGCCCGGCCGGCCAGACGAAGTGCGGCGAGAGCTGCGCCAACACCGCCATCGATCCCGGCAACTGTGGGAGCTGCGGCACTGCCTGCGCCAATGGCGCGCTGTGCCAGGCCGGAGCGTGCGTTACGAGCTGCGGTGGCGGCACCGTCAAGTGCGGCGAGGCGTGCGTGAACGCGCAGCTCGATCCGGCCCACTGCGGGGCCTGCAACAACGCCTGCGGCGTCGGAGCGGTCTGCTCGCAGGGCCAGTGCGGCCTGGGCGGCTAGCGAAAGCAAACCCGGTAGGGCCCGAGGCGACGGTGCCTGCCCTGGCCAAGTGCTGTCCGGGGGTCCGCCGGACCAAAAGTGACATAACCCTATCTTATGCGATCCAGCCAACTACCGCGTCACGAAACGGTTGCGGCCGGGGCGACGGCCTCATGTCGGGGGATCGGCGCTGGCGCGCGGGCGTCGGGTGAGGTCGCGTCGAAGCCCGCGACGAACGCGCGCAAGGCTTCTGGCCGGCCCGGGATACCGTC
>JACQWT010000417.1 GCA_016209145.1 Deltaproteobacteria bacterium
AAGATGCGACCTCGACGAGGCGGAGGCGATCCTCGAACAGGACCACTACGGCCTGAAGAAGCTGGAGGAGCGCATCCTCGAGTACCTGGCGGTGCAGGCGCTGACCAAGCAACTGCGGGGCCCGGTCTTGTGCTTCGTGGGGCCGCCGGGCGTGGGCAAGACCAGCCTGGCCAAGAGCGTCGCCCGCGCCACCGCGCGCAAGTTCGTGCGCCTCTCGCTGGGAGGCGTGCGCGACGAGGCGGAGATCCGCGGCCACCGGCGCACCTACATCGGCGCGCTGCCGGGCAAGATCATCCAGCACATGAAGAAGGCCGGCACCGCCAACCCCGTCTTCCTGCTCGACGAGGTGGACAAGATGAGCTCCGACTTTCGCGGCGACCCGGCGGCGGCGCTGCTGGAGGTGTTCGATCGCGAGCAGAACCACCAGTTCAACGACCACTACCTCGATCTCGACTACGACCTGTCCGACGTGATGTTCATCACCACGGCCAACACGCTGCAGGGCATCCCCGTCCCGCTGCAAGACCGGCTCGAGATCCTCGAGCTCGGCGGCTACACCGAGTTCGAGAAACTGAACATCGCCACGCGCTTTCTCGTGCCGCGCCAGCGCAAGGAGTGCGGTCTGGACGATGCCGAGCTCACAATCACCGAGAGCGGCATCCGCACCATCATCCATCACTACACGAAGGAAAGCGGCGTGCGCAGCCTGGAGCGGGAGCTCGCCAGCATCTGCCGCAAGCTCGCCCGGCGCGTGGTGAAGGAAGGCCGCGACAAGCCCGTCGTCATCGATGCGCGCGCCGTGCCCAAGCTCCTCGGCGTGCCCAAGCACCGCCTGGGCCACAAGGAGGAGCGCGACGAGATCGGGCTCGTCAAGGGCCTGGCCGTGACGCCCAACGGCGGCGAGCTCCTGGACGCCGAGGCAGCGGTCGTGCCGGGCAAGGGCAAGCTGTTCATCACGGGGCTTCTGGAGAAGGGCATGGAGGAGAGCGGGCAGGCGGCCATGAGCTTCGTCCGCTCCCGGCTCGAGCGCTTCGGGCTGCCGGCCGACCTCTTCCAGCGGGTGGACGTGCACGTGCACTTCCCTGACTTCGTGCGCAAGGACGGCCCCAGCGCGGGCGTGACCATGGTCGCGGCCATCTGCTCGGCTCTGCTCAAGGCGCCGGTGCGCCGCGACATCGCCATGACCGGCGAGATCACCTTGCGCGGCCGGGTGCTCCCCGTCGGCGGCCTGAAGGAGAAGCTGCTCGCGGCGAACCGCGCCGGCCTGCAGACGGTGCTGCTGCCCAAGGAGAACCGCAAGGATCTCCAGGAGGTCCCGCGCCGCGTGTTGAAGCTCCTGCGGCTCGTGCTGGTCGACCACATCGACGAGGTGTTGCGCGAGTCGCTGCGCGTCCCCGATCCCGAGGCGATCTTCGGCCCGCCGCGCACGACGATCGAGTTCCGCTACGGCGAGCTGGTGGTCCGGCAGGGCGTGGAGCCCCCAAGGCCGCCCTGGCGCGAGCAGGAGCCGGCGCCGCCGCCGAGCAGCGGGCCGGGCGAGCAGCCGGCGGCGTAGGCCGAGCGGGCGCCTAGCGCGGGCTTCGCCCGCAACCCAAGGGGGGGTACTCCGAATCTCCGCGCGCTGTGGTTGGGCTTGACGCCACGAGTCCGCCGTGTATCGTATGGGGTGAGGTTGCGCTTGCGGGAGATGACCATGGCAGGTCAGGCGCCAGCTCAGCTCAGCTCAGCTCAGCTCAGCTCAGCTCAGCTCAGCTCAGCTCAGCTCAGCTCAGCTCAGCTCAGCGTTGGCAAGCTGACCCCGAGGAGCCCGAGCCTTCGCGCTGGCCGGAGCTTGGGGGCGAGGCCCAATGAGCCTTGCTCCGGGAGCGATGGTGACGGGCTCCTTGCGCCTCGTCGAGAAGCTCGGCGAGGGCGGCATGGGCAGCGTCTGGGTCGCGGAGCACCTGGCTTTGAAGACGCAGGTGGCCGTCAAGTTCATCTCGCCCGCCCTCATCGAGGCCAGCCCCGGCATTGCCGCGCGGTTCAGCCGGGAGGCGGCTCTGGCGGCCCAGATCCAGAGCCCGCACGTGGTGCACACCTACGACCACGGCGAGACCGAGGATGGCATCCCGTTCATCGTCATGGAGCTGCTCGAGGGCGAGAGCCTCGATGACCGGCTCGAGCGCGACCGCACGCTCTCGCTTCGCGAGACCGTGACCATCGTCGCGCAGGTTTCCAAGGCGCTCGGTCGCGCGCACAAGCTTGGCATCGTCCACCGCGACATCAAGCCGGCCAACCTGTTCCTGGTCGACTCCGGGTACGAGCTGTTCGCCAAGGTGCTCGACTTCGGCATCGCCAAGCAGACCGATCTGCCCCCCAGCGGCGGGATGACGGCCACCGGGGCGGTGATCGGTACGCCCGACTACATGAGCCCCGAGCAAATGCTCGGCGCCAAGGGGGCGAGCTTCACGGCCGATCTGTGGGCCCTGGCCGTGGTGGCCTACCGCGCGCTGACCGGCCGGCTGCCCTTCCTCGGCGAGACGCTGGCGGCGCTGGTCATCGCCATCAACAAGGCCGAGCTCACGCCCCCAAGCAAGCTCCGCGCCGATCTGCCGCCGGAGGTGGATGCGTGGTTCGCCCGGGCGCTTCACCGCGACGTGCAGAGCCGCTTCGGCTCGGCCAAGGAGATGTCGCTGGCGCTGGTGCGGCTGATCCGCCAATGGGCCGAGATGGAGGACGCACTGCTGACGACCGGCGAGCACGAGACACAGCGGCGGCCGGTGGGCACGCTTCAGGGCGGCTTCGAGCGCGATGCGGAGCCGGCCCGGGGCAGCCCCCCGCCGGAGCAGCGCGCCCTTCCCGTGGTGAAGGGGATCGAGGCCACGCTCGCATCAGCGGCTCAGCATGCCCCAGGGCAAGTCGATGGAGGCGTAACGGATACCGCTCCGCTCGATCCGCGTGCGCCCGACACCGAGCCGATCGAGGACGCTTCGGCTGGAGCCCCGCCGACAACGGCACCGCTGCCGGCGGCCCACGACCCAACCCTGCTGAGCGCGGCTCGGGACGGCCAGGCGGCGATGCCGAGCCGCAGCATCGTCGATCACGACACCGAGCCGCTCGAGTCAGCCCCCAAGCCGGCCAGAGGTGCGACCCCGAGCACCTTCGAGGGGGCGGCCTCGACGCTGCAGCCGGCGGGCCTTCCGCGGCGCGGGGTTCGCTGGCCGTTTCTTGCTTTGGGCGCCGCGGCGGTCGCCGTGGTCGCGCTGGTGCTGGCCTCGAGCGGCAACGATAAGCAGGCCGGGCCTTCCGGCTCGAGCCAGGTCGCGCACCCTGCGTCGGCACGAGGCGTGGACGGGCAGCCGTGGGGCGCCGCGACGCGCGACCACGAGAGCCCGAGCGTCGCGCGCGCGGCCGCGGCAAGCACCGCGACCGCGCGCGAGCCGCCGGCCGGCTCGGATGCCGGAGCCGGGGCATCGGAAGGCGCCGGCACGGCGACGGCCGCCAGGCGCGGGCCCACGGACGAAGCAGCGGCACGAGGCGGGGCGCGCGCCGGCGCAGAGCGCCCGCCCTCCGACCACTCGCCGAAGCACGAGATCCCTTCGCCCGGCAGCACCGCGCCGGCGACGCCTGCGAGAGGAGGCAAGCATGGCAACTGGGGCTTCTGACCGCGGCGGCTCCCGGCGGTGCCGAGCCTGGCGAGCGCTGCCGGCCGTGCTGGCGTGGTTGCTCGTGCTGCTGGCATGGCTTGGGCCCGCCCACGGCCAGCCGGGCAAGCAGCCGAGCGCGGCCGACCGGGAGACCGCGCGCACGCTCATGGACGAAGGGGCGAACAGGCTCCAAGCCAAGGACTTCGCCGGTGCGATCGATGCCTTTCGCGCCGCCGACCAGCTCGTGGGCATGACCACGACGGGGCTGTGGCTGGCCCGGGCGCAGATCGCGCTCGGCAAGCTGCTCGAGGCCCGCGACACGCTCGTCCGGGTGCAGGGACTGCCCGCCGCCGCGAGCGAGTCGCCCCAGCTCGCGGCGGCGCGCCGGCAGGCAGCCGAGCTCGCGCTCGAGGTCGCCGACCGGATCCCGTCCATCCAGGTGAAGGTGGGCGGCGTGCCGCAGGGCATTGCGGCGCAGGTGACCGTCGACGGTGAGCCGCTGCCGCCGGCCGCCGCCGCGCTGCCGCGCAAGCTCGACCCGGGCACGCACTCGGTCGTGGTTTCCGCGCCGGGTTTCGCGCCCGCGACCCGGCAGGTCACGCTGAGCGATCGCGAGAACCGGATCATCGAGATCCCGCTCGCGCCAGCCGCCGAGCCCGAGCCGCCCATGACCAGAACCGGACCGGCACCCGAGCCGAAGCCCACCCCAGCCGGCAGGCCCGCGCCGGCGGCCGGCCTTCCGGCCAAGCCGAGCGCACCGCCGCCGGCCGTGCGCTTCGGACCGGCCGAGCCCGAGCAGCCCGCCACCGAGCCGAGCGGCATCTCTGCCGTGGCGTGGGCCGGCTTCGGCGTCGGGGCCGCCGGCCTGATCGTGGGAGCCGTCGCCGGGATCGTGGCCGTGTCGAAGACCGCGGAGGTCAGGGACCATTGCCCCGACAACCACTGCCCGGAGGAGCAGCGCGAGGCATGGGACAGCTCCCTTGCCGTGGCGCACGTCTCCACGGCCGGTTTCGTCGTCGGCGGTCTCGGAGCGGCGCTCGGCGTGGTCGGGCTGATGGGCTTCGGCGGCGAGCCGGAGCCCAAGGAGCCGGCGGCCGGGACGGCCATGGTCGTGCAGCCGGTGCTGGAGCCCGGCGTAGTGGGGGTGAACGGGCGGATCTGATCTCGCGGCAGAGCGAGCAGGGAGGAGGCAGGCAGATGTTGATGGAGCGTGCGAGAAGGGCAATTCGCGTGGGTAGGGGCGCATCGCTGGTGGCTGCGGCCATCATCGCGGCCGTCGCCGTGGGCCCGGGCGCGTGCACCGGCACAGTCCCGAGCCAGGGCGACGACGCGGGGAGCGAGCCGTGCCCGGGCGGCCTGGTCGACTGCCAGGGCACCTGCGTGCGCACGGACGTCGATCCCAAGCACTGCGGGAGCTGCGACAACGCCTGCCAGGACGGCCGGCTGTGCTCGGACGGCAAGTGCGTCAAGCACTGCGGCAAGGCTCTGACCGAGTGCAGCGGGGGCTGCGTGGACACGCGCTTCGATCCGCAGCACTGCGGCGGGTGCGGCCAGGCCTGCCCCCAGGGCAAGGTGTGCTCGGAGGGCAACTGCGATCTCACGTGCGCCGAGGGCACGACCCGGTGCGGCGAGAGCTGCGTGGACACCGCCATCGATCCCGCGAACTGCGGCGGCTGCAACAGCGGTTGTGCCGACGAGCACATCTGCGCGGGGGGCAAGTGCGGCCTTCAGTGCTCGAACGGGCTCGCCAACTGCGGGGGCGAGTGCGTGGCTCTCGCGCTCGATCCCGTCCACTGCGGGGCCTGCGAGCAAGCGTGCGAGGAGGGCGAGCTCTGCTCGGCCGGCAAGTGCGGCATCGAGTGCCTGGGCGGCACGACCAAGTGCGGCGAGAAGTGCGTGGACACCGAGCTCGACGCCAACGACTGCGGGGGCTGCGGCAAGGCGTGCGCGAAGGAGGAGATTTGCTCCGCGGGCAAGTGCGGCATCGAGTGCACGGGCGGCACGACCAAGTGCGGCGACAAGTGCAGGGACACCGAGCTCGACGCGGCCAACTGCGGGGGCTGCGGCAAGGCCTGCGCCAGCGGCGAGGTTTGCTCGGCGGGCAAGTGCGGGATCGAGTGCGCCGGTGGCACCACCAAGTGCGGGAGCAAGTGCGTCGACACGCAGCTCGACCCGGCCAACTGCGGGGGCTGCGGCAAGGCCTGCCCCGGAGGCGAGGTCTGCTCGGCGGGGAGCTGCGGCCTGGCGTGCGTCGGCGGCACGACGAAGTGCGGCAGCAAGTGCGTGGACACCGACGTCGCTTCCGCCAACTGCGGCGGCTGCGGCAAGGCATGCGCCGGCGGCGAGGTGTGCTCGGCGGGCAAGTGCGCACTGGAGTGCACGGGCGGCACGAGCAAGTGCGGCAGCAAGTGCGCGGACTTGCAGCTCGACGCGGCCAACTGCGGCGGCTGCGGCAAGCCGTGCGCGCCGGGTGAGGTCTGCTCGGCCGGGCAGTGTGGCTTGCAGTGCACCGGCGGCACCACGAAGTGCGCGGGCAAGTGCGCCGACCTCCAGCTCGACCCGGCGAACTGCGGCGGGTGCGGCAAGGCGTGCGGGCAGGACCAGGCGTGCATCGGGAGCGTGTGCAAGCCGGCATGCCCGCAGGGCAAGACGAGCTGTGGCGGCAAGTGCGTGGATCTCGCCAGCGATCCCGCGAACTGCGGGGGCTGCGGGAAGGGGTGCGCCGGCACGTGCGCCTCCGGGGTTTGCTACAGCGGCCAGCACCTCTGGAGCAAGCGGTTCGGCGGTGCGGGCTACCAGTATGTTCGCTCCGTCGCCGTTGACGGCTCGGGCAACGTGCTCCTGACTGGCGAGTTCGACGGCCCCGTCGACTTCGGCGGCGGGCCGCTCGCGGACGCAGGCAATGGCGACATCTTCCTCGCGAAGCTCGACGGCTCGGGCAAGCACCTCTGGAGCAAGCGCTTCGGCGATGGCAGCGACCAGCGTGGCGTCCGCGTCGGCCTCGACGGGTCGGGCAACGCGCTTGTGGCAGGCAGCTTCAAGGGCACCGTCGACTTCGGCGGCGGGCCGCTCACGACCGCGGGTGGCGGGGACATCTTCGTCGCGAAGCTCGACGGCTCGGGCAAGCACCTCTGGAGCGAGCGCTTCGGCGATGCGAGCTCCCAGGAGCCCGGCGGCGTCGCCGTCGACGGCCTGGGCAACGTGCTCGTCAGCGGCAAACATATGTGGAGCAAGCGCTTCGGCGATGCGAGCGACCAGAAGACCGAGTCCGCCACCATCGACGGCTCGGGCAACGTGCTCGTGGCGGGCTACTTCAAGGGCACCGCCGACTTCGGCGGCGGCGCGCTCGCGAGCGCAGGTGGCTGGGACATCTTCGTGGCGAAGCTCGACGGCTCGGGCAAGCACCTCTGGAGCGAGCGCTTCGGCGATGCGAGCTCCCAGGAGCCCGGCGGCGTCGCCGTCGACGGCCTGGGCAACGTGCTCGTCACGGGCTCCTTCGACGACACCGTCGACTTTGGCGGTGGCCCGCTCGCGAGCGCCGGCAGCGGCGACATCTTCTTCGCCAAGCTCGACGCCAGCGGCAAGCATGCGTGGAGCAAGCGCTTCGGTGATGCAACGGGCGATGCAGGGCACGCCGTCGCCACCGACGGCTCGGGCAACGTGGTCGTGACTGGCCACTTTTGTGGCACCGCCGACTTCGGCGGCGGCCCTCTTACGAGCGCCGGCGGCTACGACATGTTCGTCGCCAAGTTCGGGCCCTGAGCGGCTCCCAGCGCGAGCGGAGGACAGCATGACAGCGAGACTCGGGTTGAAGGCGCTTCTCGCAGCCATGGTTGCGCTCGTCTCGAGCTGCTACCTCGCCTCCGGTCTCGACGGCTTCGAGTTCGACGGCGCGGGCGGCAGCGGCGGCGCGGGCGGCCTCTCGTGCCCGGAGCGCTTCACGGCATGCGCGGGCGTATGCGTGGACACGGCGCTCGAGCCGGTGCACTGCGGAGCGTGCGGCAACGCCTGCCCGCTGGGCCAGGTGTGCTCGCAAGGGCAGTGCTTGCTCGCGTGCGCCCCGGGCACGACGGAGTGCGCCGGCGGCTGCGTCGATACCGAGGTCGACCCGGGCAACTGCGGCGGCTGCGGCAAGGCGTGCGCGCCGGACGAGGTCTGCTCGGCGGGGAGCTGCGTCCTCGACTGCCTCGGCGGCACGACCAAGTGCGACGGCAAGTGCGTCGACACGGAGCTCGACGCGGCGCACTGCGGCGGCTGCGGCAACGACTGCCCGAAGGATGAAGTCTGCTCGGCCGGAAAGTGCGCTGCCAACTGCGCGGGCGGAAGCACCGACTGCGGCGGCAAGTGCGTGGACACCGAGGTCGATCCCGCTCACTGCGGCGGCTGCGACGTGCCGTGCACCGACGCAGATGTCTGCTCCGCGGGCAAGTGCGGTCTCGAGTGCCTGGGCGGCAGCACCAAGTGCGGCAGCAAGTGCGTGGACACGGCGAAGAGCCCCGCGCACTGCGGCAAGTGCGACAGCGCGTGCGGTCCCGGCGAAGTGTGCGCGGCGGGCAAGTGCGCGATCGAGTGCGTCGGCGGCACGACCAAGTGCGGCGGCGAGTGCGTGGACACCGAGCTCGACGCAGCCCACTGCGGGGGCTGCGGCAAGGCATGCGCGCCAGGCGAGATCTGCTCGGCCGGGCAGTGCGGCTGGCAGTGCATCGGCGGCACAAGCAAGTGTGGCGGCAAGTGCGTGGACACCCAGCTCGATGCGGCCAACTGTGGTGGCTGCGGCCAGGCCTGCCCCGGAGGCGAGGTCTGCTCGGCGGGGAGCTGCGGCCTCGTGTGCACCGGCGGCACCACCAAGTGCGGCAGCAAGTGCGTGAACGCCGAGCTCGACCCCGTCAACTGCGGGAGCTGCGGCAAGGCGTGCTCGGCGGGGAGCTGCTGCCTCGTGTGCACCGGCGGCACGACCAAGTGCGGCAGCAAGTGCGTGGACACGCAGCTCGACGCCGCCAACTGCGGCGGCTGCGGCAACGCCTGCCCCCAGGGCGAGATCTGCTCCGCAGGCAAGTGCGTTCTCGCATGCGCCGGCGGCTCGACCCAATGTGGCGGTAAGTGCGCCGACACCCAGAACGACCCGGTCCACTGCGGCGGCTGCGGCAAGGCGTGCCAGCAGGGCGAGGTGTGCGTGCAGGGCAAGTGCCAGCTCGTCTGCGGGCCGGGGCTCACCAACTGCAGCGGCAAGTGCGTCGACCTCGGCAAGGACGTGGCCAACTGCGGGGGGTGCGGCAAGGCGTGTCAGCAGGGCGAGGTGTGCGTGCAGGGCAAGTGCCAGATCCCCTGCGGGCCGGGGCTCACCAACTGCAGCGGCAAGTGCGTCGACCTCGGCAAGGACGTGGCCAACTGCGGAGGGTGCGGCAAGGCGTGTGCTGGTGGCAAGCAGTGCCACCTCGGGACGTGCCGCATGCCGGGCGAGCACCTCTGGAGCATGCGCACGGGCGGCGGCTCCTGGGAGGGGGGCGCGGCAGTTGCCGCAGATGCGGACGGCAACGCGATCGCGACTGGCGAATTTCCGCTCTTCGTCGGAAACCGGGCCGAATGATTCGGTGCGGTTGACCGCGATCGACGACGCGGACAGGCGCAGACAAGCCTGATGGCCCTTGGCGCCAAGAGTGCCGTCGCAGCTTGACCGGACGGCAGCCCGAGAA
>JACQWT010000418.1 GCA_016209145.1 Deltaproteobacteria bacterium
CCGTGGCCCACGTCCTCCCGCACCTCGGGCCGCCGAGCTGCCAACGGCGATGCCGGTTGCCCTCCCCGCCCGCTTGGGCAACCATGGCTGGCCCCCATGTCGCCTATCCCCGCGGGATCCACCGGCCCTCAGCAAGGACGCAAGGTGCCCCAGCGCGGCCTGCTGCTCGAGGGCCGCTACCGCATCCTCGATCCGATCGGCGAGGGCCGCTCCGGATGCGTGCTGGCCGCCCGAGACGAGCAGCTCGGCCGAGACGTGGCCGTGCGCTTCGTCGACAGCGGGCTGTTCTCGGCCGAGGCCCGGGCCCGCTTCCTCGCCCGCGCGCGAGACATGGTCCGGGTCGAGCATCGCGAAGTCGTGGGCGTCCTGTCGGTCGGCGCGCACGACGGGGCGCCCTACCTGGTGCAGGAGTTCGTCCCCGGCCCGGATCTCGGTACCTGGCTGGCAGGCCAGGGCAGGCTCTCGGTGGAGGAAGCCATCGAAGTCCTCACGCCGATCGCCCGCGGCCTCGGCGCCATCCACGAGGCCGGCGCGGTGCACGGCGACCTCAGGCCCGAGAAGGTGCGCGTCGGCCCTGCCTTCCGCCTCGCTCTCGCGGACCAGGGGCTGGCGACCTTGCTCGCGGCCTGCGACCGCGGCGACTACCCCCTCTCGGGCTGGCCCGAGTTCATCGCGCCGGAGACCATCGTGGGCAAGGACGTGCCCGCCAAGCTCGCGCCGCGCGCCGACGTGTACGCGCTGAGCGCCGTGGCCTACCTGCTGCTCTGCGGCCGCCCGCCGTTCGCGGCGGACGACGCCCGCCAGGTGCTGTGGAGCCATCTCATGACCCCGCCGCCCCGAGCGAGCGAGCTGCGGCCCGATCTCCCGGCCGGCTTCGACGCGCCGCTCGGGCAGGCGCTCGCCAAGGACCCGGAGGACCGCCCGGCGAGCGCCACCGCGCTCCTGGAGGCCCTGCGCGCCGTGCCGCGCCCCGGCCCTCCGGCCGAGCCGCGCTCCCCGCGGCTCGTCGTTGCCGACGACGACGGCGTGTGCCGCACGCTGGTCGAGGCCATGCTGCGCGCCGGCTTCCCCGACGCCTCGGTCGAAACCCACCCGGACGGCGCGAGCGCGCTGCGTGCGCTCTGCGAGCGTCCCGCTCACGTCGCCATCACCGACCTGCACATGCCCGGAATGAACGGCCTGGAGCTGGTGGCCGCCCTGCGCGCCAGCCCGCAGGGCATGGCCACGCGCATCATCGTGATGAGCGCCATGGGCGGCGCCGCCGAGTGGCGCCTGCTCAGCTCCCTCGGGGCCGACGACTTCCTGGTCAAGCCGTTCGCAGACGAGGAGCTCGTGCGCTCGACCGAGCGCCTGCTGCGTCTGCCCCGGCGTGCAACGCGGCGCTGAGCGCGCATCGTGCCCGCACGGGACGCTCGCCCTATGGCCCAGCCCTTCGCCCTGGTTTCGGACTTCGAGCTGCGGGGCGATCAGCCCCGGGCCGTCGCCGAGCTGTGCGCCGGCCTGGACCGCGGCGATCGATTCCAGGTGCTGCTCGGCGTCACCGGCAGCGGCAAGACCTTCACCGCCGCGAAGGTCCTCGCGCACTTCCAGCGGCCGACGCTCGTGCTGGCGCCCAACAAGACGCTCGCCGCGCAGCTCTACTCCGAGCTGCGCGAGATCTTCCCGCACAACGGGGTGCACTACTTCGTCAGCTACTACGACTACTACCAGCCCGAGGCCTACCTGCCGGCGACCGACACGTACATCGAGAAGGACGCCACCATCAACGACGCCATCGACCGGATGCGTCACGCCGCGACCCACGCGCTGCTCTCGCGCCCGGACGTGATCATCGTCGCCTCGGTGAGCTGCATCTACGGCATGGGCTCGGCCGAGAGCTACCATGGCATGCTGATCGCGCTCGAGCGCGGCAAGGAGATCGCACGCGACGAGCTGCTGCGCAAGCTCGTCGACATCCAGTACGAGCGCAACGACGTCGATTTCCACCGCGGCTGCTTCCGGGTGCGGGGCGACGTGGTCGAGATCTTCCCCGCCTACGAGGAGCGGGCCGCCATCCGCGTCGAGCTCTGGGGCGACGAGATCGAGGGCCTGAAGACCATCGACCCGCTGCGCGGCGCCGTCCTCTCCGAGCTCGATCGCTGCGCCATCTACCCCGGCTCGCACTACGTGACCGAGCGGCAGCAGTTGGATCGCGCCATCCGGTCCATCCGCGAGGAGCTGCGCGAGCGGCTCGACTTCTTCGCGCAGCAGGGCCGCCTGCTCGAGCACCAGCGCCTGGAGCAGCGCACGCTCTACGACCTCGAGATGCTGGAGCAGATGGGCTACTGCCAGGGCATCGAGAACTACGCGCGGCACCTCTCGGGCCGGAGCGCGGGGGAGCCGCCACCGACGCTGCTCGACTACTTCCCTCCGGACTTCCTCCTGCTCATCGACGAGTCGCACCAGAGCGTGCCCCAGTTGGGAGCAATGTACCGGGGCGACCGCTCGCGCAAGGAAACCCTGGTCGAGCACGGCTTTCGCCTGCCGAGCGCCCTGGACAACCGGCCGCTGAAGTTCGAGGAGCTGGAGCGGTACTACCGCCACGTGGTGTTCGTGAGCGCCACGCCGGGCGACTACGAGCTCGGGCGGGCGGGCGGCGTGGTGGTCGAGCAGATCATCCGGCCCACGGGGTTGGTCGATCCGCAAATCCTGGTCCGCCCGGTTGCGCGCCAGGTCGACGACTTGCTCGCGCTCATTCGCGAGCGGACGGCGCGGGGCGAGCGCGTGCTCGTCACGACCCTGACCAAGCGCCTGGCCGAGGATCTGACCGAGTACTACGCCGAGCTCGGCGTGCGCGTGCGCTACCTGCACTCGGACGTGCAGACGCTGGAGCGCGTGGAGATCTTGCGCGATCTCAGGCGCGGCGAGTTCGACGTGCTGGTCGGCATCAACCTCTTGCGCGAAGGCCTCGATCTGCCCGAGGTCTCGCTCGTGGCCATCCTCGACGCCGACAAGGAGGGCTTTCTTCGCTCCGCCCGCTCCCTGATCCAGACCATCGGGCGCGCGGCGCGCAACGTGCGCGGCACGGTGGTGATGTTTGCCGACCGCACGACCGAGGCCATGAGGCAGGCCATCGGCGAGACCGACCGGCGGCGCGAGCGGCAGCTTGCATTCAACGCCGCGCACGGCATCACGCCGCGCAGCATCGTCAAGGCCATCCTCGACATGTCCCCGGCCTCGGGCAACCGGGACTACTACGCCGTGGGCAAGCTCGGCGGCCCGCCCGCCACGGGGCCGGCCGAGGCGCCCGGAGATCCGCGCGAGCTCATCGAGGGGCTGCGACAGCAGATGTTCGAGGCGGCCGAGAACCTGGAGTTCGAGAAGGCGGCACGGCTGCGCGACCAGTTGCGGGAGCTGCGGCAGCGCTACGGCGACGACGGCCAGGGGCCAGGGGCCAGGGGCAAGGGGCAAGGGAAGTGGCGGGGCGCCGCCGGCCGCGCCCGCCGCCGGTGACCCGATGGGGGATTGGGGCGGAATCAGCATGGGCAGCGCGGCGTTGTTGCCACGGTACCCGTTCACGGCATTTCCGCGCGAAGTCAGCAAGGACGGCTCGCCGAGTCGGCCGCGATCGCGGGGCAGGGGTGACGCGCCCGAAGGGCGCGTCGGGACCCCAACCCCGTCCCGAAGGGACGGACTTACGTCCTCTCTTGCCGCCGCGCTCGCCGCGGCCGGGGCTTGCCGGGCGCCGGACGACGACGGGGGACGCGACGCGGGGCACGACGCGGCGGCCGTGCCGGCCGTGCCCGCCGGGCACCGCGCGAGCGCGCCGGTCGCGGTCCGGACCACGGCGGCGCCCGAGGCCCCGGCCCTGCCGGCGGCACCATTCCGGGCGCTCGTCGAGGGGCTCTCGGAGCCCGGCGCCGAATTCTTCTCGGACAACTACGTCTCGAACGAGACCTCGTACCTGCAGGTCGCCGCCGCGCTCGCGCACGAGGCGCGCCCCGGCGGGGCCTTCATCGGCGTGGGCCCCGAGCAGAACTTCACGTACATCGCGCTCGCGCGGCCGAGCCTGGCGTTCATCCTCGACATTCGCCGCGACAACCTCGTGCTGCACCTGCTCTACCGGGCGATCTTCGATCTCGCCGAGACGCGCCTGCACTTCCTCGCCCTGCTCACAGGACGAGAGCTGGGCTCCGCCCCGCTACTCGCCGCGGATGCGCCGATCGAGCTCGTCCTGGAGCGCGCCACCGGACTCGCGTCGAGCGAGCCGAGCTTCACTGCCGTCCACGAGCGACTGCGCCGGCAGATCGAGGATGGCGCCGGCATCGCCTTGAGCGCGGCCGACCGGCGGAGCCTGCGCCGCACGCATCGGGCCTTCTTCGGGCCGGGGCTGGCGATCCGCTTCAAGCTCCGCGAAGCCTCGCACCGCCGCTACCCGACCCTGGGCGAGATGCTCGCCCAGGCCGATCCGCAGGGCCACCAGCTCGGGTTCCTGGCGAGCGAAGAGGCATTCCGTTTCGTGCAGCGGCTCGAGCGCGCGGGCCGCGTCGTCCCGGTCGTGGGCAACTTCGCCGGCGACCACGCCCTGTCCGCCATCGCGCAGGCTTGCCGGGAGCGAGGGCTCGTGGTGTCAGCCTTCTGCGTGTCGAACGTCGAGCAGTACCTCATCGCCGACGGCCTGTGGCACAAGTGGCGGCGCAACATCGAGGCACTGCCCATCGACGAGCGCAGCCTGTTCGTGCGCGCCTACCTCGATCAGGGCCGGCCGCACCCCCGCCAGATGAAAGGCCACCGCACGGCCACGTTGCTCCAACCTGTCGCCCACTTCCTGGAGCGGCAGAAGAAGAGACCGTACCGATCGATGTGGGAGGTCTCGACGGACGGGGTGCTGGAGCCGCAAGACGCTCCCCATAGCCGTTAGCAGCTAGCCGTTGAGCTATTAGCATCAGAGGAACGCAAGATAGCATCCAAACACCCCATCGTATCCGACTTGCCCAGCGCCAAAGTCAACGCCACCGTCCACCACCGCCAAGAGCAGGACATCCTCCACACGGCGTCCCCCCCAGACCCACGCCAAAGGCTCACAGTCACCCGAGGCCGTTGGACCCGGTCGACTACCATACCACAAGCCGAGGCATCGACTCCACAAATGGGCTCTTCGGCGGAAGTCGGGCTGCATGATCTCACGATGTTGGCGTAGCGCGGCTTGCCGGGCTGGGGTCGCGCAGGGGTGTCAGGCCAACGGGCAGCGCCCCGCTCGGCGCCCGGCACGTCGCTTCTATGGAACGGGATGTCAAGGGCACACTCACCCCGCCGCCGAAGCCCGTGGCATCCGGCGTCCGCTCCCCGTCTCGCGATGGCGCTCGGGCCGGCAACGACCTCAAGCTCGCGCCCGCGGCCCGAGGCAGCAGCGTGCGCGGTCAGCGTCGTGGGCTCCTCGTCCCG
>JACQWT010000329.1 GCA_016209145.1 Deltaproteobacteria bacterium
CGCATAGGCGTTAAGCGAATTGCGCCGACGCAATCATGAGTTCTCGCAGTCGGTCGATCTGTCTCGGCCTAACCTTCGCGTTGGGACGCTGCAGGTGCGCCACAAAGTTCTCAAGGAACTCCGCGATGCGGGATAGTGGGACCGGCAGCAGGGCGTGCGGCAACAGACTCCACAGGATCTTCACCACGTGCCAGGGTCGCTTGGCGAACGGGGCGGCCGAGGGTGTGCTACGCGGCGTGTCGGCACTGTGGCCCGATGCCGTCGGCGAAGGCTGAGGGGGGAAAAGCGGACCCGGAGTCCGCCAGCTTCCGCAGGATCTGGTGTACGAGCAGCTTGGCGTAGATCCAGGACTCGATCGTGGAGGGAAGGTGGTTCGGCAGCCGGTCCAATCCGGTGGTCGACTTGTCGCGCTTGAAGTCGAGCTCGATTTGCCAGCGCAAGCGGTACAGCTCCAGAATCTGTGTGCAATGCAGTTCGTTGGAAGGCACTGTGGTGAAGACCACGACAAAGTCGGCCATGGCAAGGCTCTCGGCCGTCACGTCGGCGCCTTGCTCGCGGTGCAACCGCTCACGAGCCTGCTGCGCCTTGTCCGCAGGCAGTCGCACGGCGCACAGTCGTCCTTGGATGCGCTCGCCCTGGGCTGGGTGCACGAACGCTTGCCACTGCCGAAACCATCCAGGCTTGCGCAGCTTCGCCAGCTTGCCGAGCACGTCCAGCGCGCGGCCGCTGGCATCGTAGAGCGGCAGCGAGCCCCGATTGTAGCGCACCAGCACCTGGGCACCGCGGCCCTTGACCCAAGCCACGCCCGGCGGGTTCGCGTACAGACGGTCGCCGATCCAGAGCTGTCCTGGCTCGGCATCGAACCGCCGGAACGTTTCGCCTCCCTTCTCGTCGGTGACCTTCACCCCCACCACGCGCAAGTCCGTCAACCGCAACGCACGATGCACTCGAGCCGTCGTCCCCGTCGATCCGGGGCGTTGCACGCACGTGGCGTCCGTCCCCACGATCTCGTAGCCCGCCCACCGCTCCGGCACGAACATGGCATGGGAGTCGCCCACGAGTCTGCCAAGCAGCTCCGCCAGGTACCGTCCCAGCTTCTTCATCCAGTAGTGCAGGGCGACGGGAGAGATGTCCAACAGCTTCCCGGCGGCAAACGCCGCCGCCGCAGTCTGCAGGCCAGTGTTCAACGCGACCTGGTAGAAGACAAGCCGCAACACCTGCCCGATGTCGGTCACCTTGGTGTTCATGTGCTGCGGGAGGTTCGGCTTCACGAGTCTCAACTCGACCGCCCGCTCTCGCCACCCATCCGGCAACAGTCCTTCCACCACCGACCAGTCCACCCGAGGATTCTCGCTCATGCATCGGCGTTTCGCCCATCCGCCGCCACTGGGCCAACTTTTCGCTTAACGCCTATGCCGGACTAGGGGGAGCAAGGGCCGGCTGGGAAGTTGCCCTTCTGCTTCTTGCACACGTCGAACTTGCCCAGGCAGCAGTTCGTGCATGTCTGGGTGGGGAAGGTGCCACAGTAGGTTGCGAAGCACCCCTTCAGGGCCTCGCCGCATGCGGTCTGCTTGTCAGGCGGCGGCACCAGGAGCGACGACGGCCCCTTCTTGCAGGGCCCGGTGTAGCACTGATCCAGCGAGGTGAAATACTCCTTCCATGCCTTCTCGTAGCAATCCGGGCATTCTTTCCAGTGCGCCGAGGAGTTTTTTACTATTCCGCAAAGGTACGGGCACGAGACTAGGAGTTCGGCCTTGAGCTTGTTGTCGGTGTTCTTCAGGCAGTGCCGACACCACTCGGTCGCATCGAGGAACCACTCGACAAACTTGCCAAGCCCGGAGCCGCCCCCGCCTCGCGGATACATCTCGCCGCCGGTGCCGCCCGAGCTCCGGCCGTTGGCGCCGAAGGCACCGGTGCGAGCACCCGAGCATCCGGGGCAGCCGTTGCCCGGCAACGACTGGTATCCGGCTGCGCTGCTGGAGAGCGGCGCCGGTGCTGTCCGTCGCCGCGCCGGCCCCATCCTGCCGGACGCGGCCGTCGGCAAGCCGTTGCCCAGGGTGCTCGCCGAGAGCGGCGCGGGCGCCGTTTGCCGCCGCGCCGGCCCGAGCGTGCCGGGCTCGCTCGTGGTCGCCAACGCCAGGGGCCGGGGAAGCCGCTGGCCGGGCCGCGCCAGGCTGGAAGGGCTTGGCCCCAGCGTCCGGCCGACGCCAGCGCCCCGCGCCCAGGCCGAATCGTAGCCAGTCTGCTCCGGGCCGAGCTCGTGCTCACTTGTGACCAGTTCCACGGGACACCTCCTTGCCACGCCAGATTGGCGGCGAGCGGGCAGCGCGCTGGCCCCCGCCGCGGCGTGCCGAACAAGCCGGCCCGGCCGGCGGCAGGGGCCATCTCGTGCCGCTCCGATCCGCCAGCCCCGCGCTCAGCCTCAGCTCCTGCCGCAGGCGAAGATCCTGATCCTGGCCGCCGGCGACGTGCCGACCAGCGTGATGGTGAGGCGCACCGCGCCGAGCGAGGGCGTGCTGCCCGTGTCCTTGCCCCAGTGCGTGTTGCTCGCCGCAGTCAGGCTCACCCCGCTGATCGGCTCCGAGCCAGACCCGAACTTCGAGTGCCAGGTCTGCTGGTCGCCCGAGGTCTCGACGTTCACCGTGAGCGTCGGGCTCGTGCCGGCGATCTCGGAGCAGCAAGCCTGGATGCTCAACTGGTTGAACTGCCCGAGCAGGTCGTTGAAGGCAGCATCCGAGTAGACGGTGGTGGTGCCGTTGACGTACCGATCGAAGACGACTTGTTGAAACTGCCGCATGACATACTCCTTGTGTGCTGAGACGCAGGCGCGAAGCTCGTCGGGGCGACCTATGCCGCTCCCACCTGCGTTGGCACGCAGTGCGTTCTCCGCGCTCCGCCCCGGGCAGTACGCCCGTAAGGGACGCTTGTCTGTCACCCAAAATGGGTGACAACCGCCCTGCGCCTGGCGGAGCAGCCGACCCGGACGTGGACGCTGCCGCAGACGCCGCCGGTAGGCGTTCACGCATTCTCCCAGCCGGCTCGTCAGGCGGCCGTCAGCGCGAGCGCGCCCGGAGGCCCGGCCCGGAGCGTACTCCTGTACGTGAGGAGCCGGGCCGAGGACGAAAGCCGCGATCACGGCCGCCTGGCGAGCCGTCCACGGCCGCCTGGCGAGCCGTCGTTGCTGACTTCGCGCTAAAATGCCGTGAACGACTACTTGAAATGCCGCCGCCGCAGCGCTACTTGTCCTGCCGAGGTCATGGGGCTCAAGCGAATCAGTCTGCGCGTGCACGGCCGCGTCGAGGGAACCTACTTCGGCGCATCGGCCCAGCGCGAGGCGCGGCGGCTGGGGCTGACGGGGTGGGTGCGCAGCCGGCCCGACGCCGGCGTGGAGATCGTGGCGGAGGGCGAGGAGAGCGGCATCAAGGATCTGGTCGCCTGGGCGCAGAACGGGCCGAGCGCGGCGCGCGTGGAACGGGTGGACGTGCGCTGGCGTTCCTTCGTCGGGGAGTACTTCGACTTCCGCATCATCGACTGAGCGCCCGTGGGTATGGCAGGAGTTCACGCCTCTCGGGGCCCGGTGCTCGGGCTCGCGTTGCTGCTCGCCCTGCTCGGAGGGCCGCGCGCGCTCGGGGCCGAGCCGGTCGCTCCGGACGGCGGCGGTGCCGACGCGGGCGCCGAGGCGGCGCTGCCGCTGCCCGAGATCCCTCCGCTCGAGCCCGTTGCTCTGCCCGTCCCGGCCCCGGCCGCCGTGGAGGCCGTCGAGGGCAGGCTGGCGCAGCTTCTCGCCATCCGCAGCGCCGGGCCGCTCGACCCGCAGGTCGATCTGCGCTTCCTGACCTCGGATCTCGAGCCCGGCCTCGTGCCGGCCATCGCCCAGAAGCTCGGCGAGCTGCGCCAGGGGCTCGACGGCACGGCAGCGCAAGGCGTGCTCGACGCCGCCCGCAAGGCCGGCAGCCGGGCGCTCGCGCGACAGGAGCGCAGCGCCCGCAAGCAGCGGGACGCGGGGGCGGCGCGAGTCGCGGCGGCCGAAGGCGACTGGCTGCGCTTCGTGCTCGGCGCTGCCGGCCGGCGCGGCGCGGCCTGGCAGCAGACGGTGCAGCTCTACGGCATGCTGCGCCTGCTCGAGGCCATCGGCACAACGCCGGCGGTGCGGCAGATGCTGGCCTGCCACGCGTACTTCGGTGAGCTCGTGCGCATCGATCTGCAGCGCGCCGTGGGCAGGCTGGGCGACAGGGCCGTGCCGGCGCTGATCGAGGCCACGGGCCACGACGCGCCCAAGGTGGCGCGTTTCGCACGCCAAGAGCTCGACGCCTTGGGCCGGGCCATCCCCGGCGAAGCCGTCTCGATCGGCGACCCTGCCCTCGTGGCCGAGGTGCTGCGCGCCTACGGCCGCACGCGCGACGTGGACGCCGCGCGGGTGGTCTTGAGCTTCTCCAACAGCGATCACGCCGCGCTGCGCCGCGCGGCCCGCGAAGCGATTGGCGCCATCGGCGAGCCCGCCGCATGGCTGCTGCGCGAGAGCTACCAGTCGCTGACAGGCAGCAAGCCGCCGCGCTCGTGGCCTTGGGATCGCCTGGCGCGGGAGCTCATGCGGCTGCACGACCGGGGAAGGCTCGCCGGGGCCTACCAGCGCATGGAGGAAGGGACGAGGGCCGCCAAGGAGCGGCGCTTCTCCGAGGCAGTGGCCGCGTTCGACCGGGTCCTCGCCCTCGCGCCGCTCTTCGAGCGCCGGGCCGAGATGGCGCCGAGCTACGTCGCCTGGGCCGACGCGCTCGTCCGGGAAGGCAAGCGCGCCGAGGCGATCGCCGCCTACCGCAAGGCCCTGCTGCTCGATCCGGCGCTGCCCGAACGGCGCAGGATCGAGTCGCTCATCGCCCTGCTGGATGCCGAGGCCCTCGCCGAGGCGGGCACGCCCGACCGCTTCTTGCTGCAGCGCGCCCTGGAGATCGATCCCGCGAACGAGCGCGCGCGAGAGCGGCTCTCCGCGCTCGACCGCGGCGCCCGGGAGCGAGAGGCCCGGACCAAGCGGTGGGTGGTCGCCGCTGCCGTGGGCGTGGTGGCCGCCGCGGCCCTCATCGCGCTGGGCTGGCCCGGCCGGCGGCGCCGCGCGCGTCCTGCGCCGGACGCCGCGCCAGGCGACACGCCGAAGCCCGGCAAGTAGGCTCGCCGCTACTTCTCGCCCGCGGCCGGTGCCGCCGGCTCACCCGCGGCCGGTGCCGCCGGCTCACCCGCGGCCGGCGCCGCCGGCTCGGGCACCTCGATCTCGGGGGCGCCCAACAGCTCGATGACGCTCATCGGCGCGCCGTCGCCGCGCCGCGGGCCGAGCTTGACGATGCGCGTGTAGCCGCCCGGCCGCTCGGCGAACCGCCGGCTCAGCTCGACCAGCACCTTGTCGACCAGGTCCCGCCTCGTCGCGCCGTCACGCTCCACGCCCCAGCGCGGCACGTACGCGCCAATGAGCCGGCTCGCGTGCAGCCGCCGGGCGCGCTGCCGTCCGTCGAGCTCGGCGAGCGGCGTGTGGGCGACGGTGCCGAGCCGCTTGGCCCGGCTGATGATCCGCTCGGTCACGCGGCGCAGTTCCTTGGCCTTGGCGTCGGTCGTGACGACGCGCTCGTGGTTGATGAGGTTTGCCGCCAGGTTGCGGAACATCGCGCGCCGGTGCGCCGTGTTGCGCCCGAACTGCCTGCCGTCCTTCCGATGTCGCATCGTGCCACCTCGTGCGCCGTCGCGTGCCTACGGCGCCTTCTGCGCGTTCCAGCGCTCCAGGAGTTGGGGCCAGCTTTCGATCTTCATGCCCAAGCTCAGCCCCATGCTGGCCAGGATCTCCTTTATCTCCTTGAGCGACTTGCGACCGAAGTTCTTGGTCTTGAGCATGTCCTGCTCGGTGCGCTGCACGAGGTCGCCGATGAGCTGGATGTTGGCGTTCTGCAGGCAGTTGGCCGAGCGCACGCTCAGCTCCAGCTCCTCGACGGAGCGGAACAGGTTCTCGTTCAGGGGCTCCTCCTTCTGTCCCGGCTGCGGGTAGAGCTCCTCGGTTTCCTCGAAGTTTATCCAGATGTTGAGCTGTTCCTTCAGGATCTTGGCGGCGAAGGCCACGGCATCGGCCGGCAGCACGCTGCCGTTGGTCCACACCTCGATCGTGAGCTTGTCGTAGTCGGTCACCTGGCCGACGCGCGCGTTCGTCACCATGTAGTTGACCTTGCGCACCGGCGAGAACAGGGCGTCAACCGGGATGGTCCCGATGGCCATCATGGGCGTCTTGTTGCGCTCGGCCGGGACGTAGCCACGGCTCACGTTGACCGACAGCTCGTCCACAAACGGGCCCTTCTTGTCGAGCATGGCGATCAGGTGATCGGGGTTCAGGACCCGAAGGCCGTCCACGAGCTGGATGTCGCCGGCGAGCACTGGCCCGGGCCCCTCCTTGTCGATGCGCACCGTGTAGGGCTTGGCATGGGTCGCCTTGAAGACGATCTCCTTCAGGTTGAGGATGATATCGGCCACGTCCTCGACCACGTCCGGAATGGTCGTGAACTCGTGCAGCGCTCCCTCGAGGCGCACGGCCGTCACCGCCGCGCCTTGCAGCGAGGACAGGAGCACGCGGCGCAGCGAGTTGCCGAGCGTAGTGCCGAAGCCGCGCTCGAGCGGCTCGCAGACGAACTTGGCGTAGGAACCCGTGGCCGTGTCCTGATCGACGCTTACTCCCCGCGGCCGAATGATCTCCCGCCAGTGCCGAGCGACGAACTCCTGCCCCAGAGCATCCTCCGCGCTCCGGCCGCCCGTATCCTGTGCGCCTGCTGCCGTCCGGTCCTCTGCCATCGTCGTCCTCCGTGTGCGTGGGGAAGATCCCCGGTTCGCGCGAGGGGCCCACGCCTGCGGCCGCACTCGGCCGCTCTGCGCCGCCCTCTGCCCGCGTATGCGCTGTCAGCTCCTAGGAGCCTGTCGGAGAAAAAACTAAGTGCGCGGAATTGTTCGGTTCCAGCGTCAGAGTAAAGTGAGTAATTTCGATCACTTGGACCATTTCGAGGCCCCTTTTTCCGACACACTCCTAGGAGTCTGTCGGAGAAAAAACTAAGTGCGCGGAATTGTTCGGTTCCAGCGTCAGAGTAAAGTGAGCGATTTCGATAACTTGGACCATTTCGAGCACGCTTTCTCCGACACACTCCTAGCGCGAGTAGTACTCGACCACCAGTTGCTCGTTGATCTCCGGCTCATTGAGCTCCTCGCGAACCGGGAGCCCCTTGAGGGTGCCGGTGAACTCCTCCTTGCTGACCTCGATCCAAGAGAGCGTGGGGCGCTTCTCGGCGCAAGCCGAGGCCGCAGCCACGCGCCCGAGCTTGCGCGCTTGCTCCCGCAGCGACACCTTGTCTCCCACCTTGGCGACGAAGGTGGGGATGTTCACCCGCCGGCCGTTGACGAGCACGTGGCCGTGACGGACGAGCTGGCGGGCGTCGGCGCGCGAGGCGGCGAAGCCCATGCGGAAGACGAGGTTGTCCAGCCGCCGCTCGAGGAGCCCCAACATCTGCTCGCCGGTGCGGCCCTTGCTGCGCGAGGCCCGGCCGTAGCAACCGTGGAACTGCACCTCCAGCACGCCGTAGACCCGCCTGACCTTCTGCTTCTCACGCAGGCGCAGGGCGTACTCCGAGAGCTTGATGCGCCCGTGGCCGTGCTGCCCGGGCGGGTAGGGACGGCGCGTGTAGGCGCACTTGTCCGACAGGCACCGTTCGCCCTTGAGGTAGAGTTTCATCCCCTCGCGGCGACACAGCTTGCAGGCGGGACCGGTGTATCGAGCCATGACACCCCTAGCGCGGGCTTCGCCCGCAACCCAATGGTGAAACCGATGCGCCCGTACGAACGGAGCGGGCCGACGCAAGCAGCAACGCCCCGCGGCCGTCGCGCGCTGTAGCCGCAGGCGAGCCGTCCGCGGCGAGACTTCCACGCTGGGGCTTCGCCCCAGACCCCGCGAACGGGGCCCCAACCCCGTTCGCCCTGACCGGCCGATTATGTGTGCCGAAGCGCATCGATTCTCTGACCTAGTAGATCAGACGCGCCGTCGCTTGGGCGGGCGGCAGCCGTTGTGCGGGATCGGGGTGACGTCGCGGATCAGGGTCACGCGCAGCCCGGCGGTCTGCAGGGCGCGCAGGGCGCTCTCGCGGCCGGCGCCCGGGCCCTTGACGAACACGGCCACGGTACGCACGCCGTTGTCCTGGGCGAGCCGGGCGGCACTCTCCGCCGCCACCTGGGCGGCGAACGGCGTCGATTTGCGCGAGCCCTTGAAGCCGCGCGCCCCGGAGGAGCACGTCGCCACGGCGTTGCCCTTGACGTCGGTGATCGTGACGATGGTGTTGTTGAAAGTCGAGCGGATGTAGGCGATGCCCGCCGCTACGTTCTTGCGGATCCGCTTCTTCTGCTTGCTCTTTGCCTTCGGCGCGGCCATGGCTGCCTCCTAGTGCTTGGCGCGGCGCTGCACCATGCGTTTGCGGGGTCCCTTGCGCGTGCGGGCGTTGGTGTGCGTGCGCTGGCCGCGCACCGGCAGGCCCCGGCGGTGGCGCAGCCCCCGGTAGCAGCCCAGGTCCATGAGGCGCTTGATGTTCATCTGCACCTCGCGCCGCAGATCCCCCTCCACCTTGCAGTCGGCGTCGATGATCTCGCGGATTGTCTTCACCTCCGCGTCGGTCAGCTCCTCGACCTTCTTGGTGGGCGGGATCTGGGCCTTCTCGCAGATCTGGCGCGCGGTCGTGGCGCCTATGCCGAAGACGTAGGGAAGGGCGTAGACCAGATGCTTGCGCCGCGGCAAATCCACTCCTGCGATGCGAGCCATACTCCGCTACTCCCCTAGCTTCCCTGCCGCTGCTTGTGGCGCGGGTTGACGCAGATGATGCGGACGACCCCGCGTCGTCGCACCACCTTGCACTTGTCGCAGATCCTCTTCACGCTCGGTCGAACCTTCATCGCTAGCTCTTGCCTTGTTACTTGTGGCGGTAGGTGATGCGGCCCCGGGTCGGATCGTAGGGCGAAACCTCGACGGTAACCCGATCGCCGGGCAGGATCTTGATGTAGTACTGGCGCATCCGGCCGCTGATCGTGGCCAGCACGCCCAGCCCGTTGTCGGCCTTGACGCGGAACATGGCGTTCGGCAGGGCCTCCTCTACGGTCCCGTCGAACTGCAGCTTGCCCTCCTTCGGCTCCTTGGGAACGCGGGGGCGCTTGGATCGTTTCCCGCTCATGGGTTGCTCAGGCTGTAGACTTGCTTCCCGGGCGACCGGAGGGCGCGAGGCCAACGCGCCCTTCTGGGGGATGGCCGCTGGCGCGCCACCAGGTGCGCCAGCACGGTCTGCGGCTTGGTCGCGCCGGCGGCAAGCCTGCCGGCCCGAACGGCCGAGCCCGGCCGCCAGAGGGGGGCGAATCATAGACGAAACGCGGCCGGTGTCCAGCCCGTTTTGTCCGTCGATTCCGCACAAGCGCGCGGTGCGGGCGGCTCTACCCGGCCGCGGCCAACCGCCGCCCACGCACGTGCCCGGCGCCCGGCCCGGCCAGGCCGTCGTAGGAGCGCTTGAGCATGTGGCTCTCGATCTGGGCGATGGTGTCCAGGGCGACGCCCACCACGATCATGATCGTCGTGCCGCCGAAGGTGATGGGCACGCGGATGAAACCGCCCAGCACCGAAGGAATGACGCAGATCGCCGCGCAGTAGATGGCGCCGGCGAAGGTGATCCGCTGCATGATGTGATCGATGTACTCGGCGGTCTGCTTGCCCGGACGGATGCCCGGAATGTTGGCCTGCTGCTTCTTCAGGTTCTCGGCCACGTCGATGGGCTTGAAGACGACGTTGGTATAGAAGAAGCAGAAGAAGATGATGAGCAGCCCGTAGCCGACGTTGAAGACCCAGTCGCCGCGGTTGACGATGTCCTGCAGCACGTCCATGCCCGGGATGTTGAGGCTCGCCAGGGTGGCCGGGAACATCAGGAGCGAGGAGGCGAAGATGGGCGGGATCACGCCCGAGGTGTTGATCTTGAGCGGCAGGTGCGCCGTCTGCCCGCCGTAGACGCGCCGGGAAACCTGGCGGCGCGAGTAGACTATGGGGATAAGCCGGCGGGCGTTCTCGAAGAAGGCCACGAAGGCCACCGAGCCGACGAGAATGCCCACCACGGCAGCGGCCGTGAGCGGGCGGATGTCCCCCTCGTTCTGGGCGAAGTAGTCGCCGACGTAGCGCGGCACGCCCACGACGATGCCCGCCTGGATGATGAGTGAGATCCCGTTGCCGATGCCGCGCTCGGTGATCTGCTCCCCGAGCCACATCAGGAAGGCGGTGCCGGTCGTCAAGGTGAGCACGGTCATCAGCTCGAAGCCCAGGCCGGGGTGGTTCACCACCGCCACGCCGCCCTCGGAGCCGGACAGGCCCTCGATGAACTTCGCGATGCTGAAGCCCTGGAAGGCCGAGAGCGCCACCGTGCCGTAGCGCGTGTACTGATCGATCTTGCGGCGTCCGGCTTCCCCCTCCTTGCGCAGCTCGTCGACTGGCTTGTAGACCATGCCCAGAAGCTGCAGGATGATGGATGCCGAGATGTAGGGCATCACGCCCAGCGCGAAGATCGAGAGGTTCGAAAGCGCGCCGCCCGAGAACAGGTTGAAGAACCCGAGCAGGCTTCCCGACTGAGAGGCGACGTACTGCCGCATGGCGTTGCGGTCGACGCCGGGGGTCGTGACGAAGGCGCCGACGCGGAAGACCGCCAGCAGGGCCAGCGTGAACAGCATGCGCCGGCGCAATTCCGGGATCTTGTACCAGGTCGAGAGCCAAGCGAGAGATGCCATGGTCCGATGCCGCCGGCTCCTACGCCCGCCCGTCCGCGCCACTGTCCGGGCGTGCCGGCGCGGCTCCCAGCACCACGGCGCTGCCGCCGGCCCGCGCGATCTTCTCCACGGCACTGTGCGTGAAGGCGTGCGCCAGCACCGTGAGCTTCTTGCCCAGCTCGCCCCCGCCCAGCACCTTGACCGCGTCGAACTGGCCCTTGACCAGCCGAAGCTCGCGCAGGGCCTCGATCGTCACCTGCGCGCCGTCGCCGAAGGCATCTTCGAGCACGCCCACGTTGACGTATGCGACGACCCGCGCCGCGGTGTTGTGGAAGCCGCGCTTGGGCAGCCGGCGTTGCAGCGGCATCTGCCCGCCCTCGAAGTACTGCCGGCCGCGGAAGCCGGTACGCGCTCCCTGTCCCTTCTGGCCCCGACCGCAGGTCTTGCCCTTGCCCGAGCCGGGCCCGCGCCCGATGCGACTCCGGGCGCGCACGGCCCCGGCCGGTGGCTTGAGTCTCGAAAGAATGCTCATCGCTTTGGCCTTCCCTGTGCCAGCGCGGAATCGGGAGCCGCGCGCGGCGCCGTCACGTGCCGGCCTCGTGCTCTTGCACCGCCACGAGGTGCAGCACCTTCTTCACCATGCCCCGGAACGAAGGGGTATTCGCCACCACGACCTCGCTGCCGATGCCGCGCAGCCCGAGACCACGGAGCACGCGCCGCACGCGCTCGGGATGACCGCTCTCGCTGCGAACCTGCCTCACGCGCAACTGGGTGCTCACGGCTCGTCCCCTCGTTCGTCCTCGGGCTCATCGGTGCGGGGCCGGCGCCGGCCCAGCCGGGCGATCTCCGGCCCCGCCGCTGCGCCGCTCGCGGCGGCGCCCGCCGCGGCCTTGTCCGGCACGGGCCGGCGTCCGGCGTCCGGCCCGCCGGAGCGGGACTGGTGGGCCAGTAGGTCCAAGCCGACGCCGCGCTTGGAGGCGTACTGCTCCGGGCTGTGCAGGCCGCGCAGTGCCGCCACCGTCGCGCTGACGACGTTGTGCTTGTTGCTCGACCCCAGCGACTTGGTCAAGACATCCGAGATGCCCGCGCTGGCCACGACGGCGCGCACGGGGCCGCCGGCGATGACGCCCGTGCCGGGGCTGGCGGGCCGCAGCAGAACCCGACCGGCGCCCGCGCGCCCCACCACCTCGTGGGGAATCGTCGCGCCGTCCAGGGGCACGCGGAACATGTTCTTGCGCGCGCGGTCGTTGCCCTTGCGGATCGCCTCCGGCACCTCGTGGGCCTTGCCCAGGCCCACGCCCACGTGGCCGGCCTCGTCGCCCACGACCACCAAGGCCGAGAAGCTGAAGCGCCGGCCGCCCTTGACCACCTTGGCCACGCGGTTGATGTGGATGACGCGCTCCTTGAGCCGTTCCTCGTCGATCTGGTCGAACGCCATGCTCGTTCCTGCTTGTTCCCGGCCGGCTGGGCCGCCCCTAGAAGTCCAGTCCTCCCTCACGCGCGGCATCGGCCAGGGCCTTGACACGCCCGTGGTAGAGATAGCCGCCGCGGTCGAACGCCACGCGCCCTATGCCCCGGCTCTTGCACATCGCCGCGAGCAGGGCGCCGACCTTCTTGGCCTGTGCCGTCTTCTTCTCGCCCGCGACGGAGGCGCGCACGTCCGGCGACAACGTCGAAGCGTGCGCGATCGTCACTCCCCGCGTGTCGTCGATGACCTGCGCGTAGATATGCCGCGCGCTCCGGAATACCGCCAGACGCGGCCGCTCGGGCGTGCCCTCCACCCGCTTCCGAATGCGCCGCTTGCGGCGCAAGCGTCCCTCGATCTTGCTGCTCGCCATGCTACTTACCCGCCTTGCCCGCCTTCTCGCGCACCCGTTCCCCCGCATACCGGATCCCCTTGCCGCCGTACGGCTGCGGGGGCCGGAATCCCCGGATCGTGGCCGCCGTCTGCCCGATCACTTCCTTGTCTGCTCCCTGCAGGACAAGGCGCGTGCCCTTGGAATCCGCCGGGATGCTCAAGCTCACCCCGTCGGGCAGGCTGAAGTCCACGGGATGCGAAAACCCCAGGTTCAGGCGCACGCCGCTCGGGCTGACCTCCGCACGGTACCCGGCCCCGTGTAGCTCCAGCCGGCGCTCGTAGCCCTCGGTCACACCCTTGACCATGTTTGCCACGAGCGCGCGCACCAGCCCCTGGAGCCGTGCGGCCTCGCGCCCGGGCGCGGGCGAGGAGACGCGGACGAGCGCGCCGTCCACCTGGATCGCGACGCGCTCGGGCAGGGCGCGGGACAGGGTGCCCTTGGGCCCTTTGACCTGGACCCGGCCGTCGGCCACCGCCACCTGCACGCCGCGGGGCAGCCCCACCGGACGCTTGCCGATGCGCGACGTGCGCGGCTCGTTCGCTGCAGCTCGGGTGCCCATCACCACACCTCGCACAGCAACTCGCCGCCCACGCCCTGCTGGCGCGCCTCGCGGTCGGTCATCAGCCCCCGCGAGGTGCTGAGGATCGAGACGCCGAGGCCGGCCGAGACGTGGGGGATGCGGCTGCGCCCGACGTAGACGCGCCTGCCCGGACGGGAGACGCGGCGCAGGCCGTCGATGGCACTCTTCCGGCCCTTGCCGTACTTGAGCACGATCAGCAGCATCCGGTGGCCGCCCGCCTCGCCGTCGCTCACGTCCTCGATGTAGCCCTCGCGCTTCAGGATCTCGGCGACGCTCATCTTCAGGCGGCTGAACGGCACCCTGGTGCGGTCGTGCCGCGCCAGGGTGGCATTGCGGATACGCGCCAGCATGTCGGAAATGGGATCGGTCAGCATCGCATCACCAACTAGCCTTCATGACGCCAGGGATCTCGCCGCGCAGCGCCAGGTTCCGCAAACAGATGCGGCACAGCTCGAAGTCGCGGTAGTAGCCACGCGACCGACCACACAGTTTGCAGCGATTCCGATGCCTGGTCGAAAACCGCGGCGGTCGATTGAGCTGCGCATATGCCTTCGCTCTCGCCATATTTCTCGCTCCCCTCCTCAGCTTCCCTCGACCGCGAGGCCCCGGAACGGCATCCCGAGCCTGCGCAACAGCTCCCGACCTTCCTCGTCCGTCTTGGCGGTGGTCACGAAGCAGATGTTCATCCCCCGCGCGGCGTCCACGGAGTCGTAGTCGATCTCGGGAAAGATGATCTGCTCCCGAACACCAATCGTGCAGTTGCCGCGGCCGTCGAAGCCCTTCGGGCTCACACCCTTGAAGTCTCGCACCCTCGGCAGGGCGACTCCGATCAGCCGGTCCGCGAATTCCCACATCCGGCGCCGGCGCAGGGTGACCTTGACGCCGATCGGCACGCCCGTGCGAAGCTTGAAGCTGGCGATCGACTTGCGCGCGCGCCGCACCACGGGCTGCTGGCCGGTGATGGTCCGCATATCGGCGACCGCCGCGTCGATGACCTTGGGGTTGCCCACCGCCGCGCCGAGTCCCATGTTGACCACGATCTTGCGCAGCGTGGGCACCACCATGGGGTTGCGATAGCCGAACTGCTGGCGCAGGGCCGGCACCACGAGCTCCCGGTAGCGCCGCGCGAGCCGCGGCACGTAGTTCGGGTCGCGCGCCGGCGCGGCGCCCGCGGGCGCCGGCGCGCCCGCGGGCCCTTCGCTCTTGGCCTGCTTCTTCTTCGCCATAACCCTAGCCCCTCTGAAGCTGCGCCCCGCTCGTGGCGAGCCGCGTCTTGGCCCCGTCCTCGCCCACGGCGATCCTGACCCGCGTCGGCTTGTCGCTTGCCGCGTCGATGGGCATGACGTTGGAGGCGTGGATCGATGCCTCCTTGGAGATGCGGCCACCCTGGGGATCGCGATGGTCGGGCTTCTTGTGCCGGGTGATCTTGTTCAGCCCTTCGACCACGACGCGGGCCTCGCCCTGCAGGATCCGGGAGATGCGGCCGCGCTTGCCCTTGTCGCGCCCCGTCGTCACCTGCACGAGATCGCCAACCTTGAGCCTGTGCATTACAGCACCTCCGGCGCCAGCGAGACGATCTTCATGAACCGCTTGGCCCGCAGCTCGCGCGCCACCGGGCCGAAGATGCGCGTGCCCACCGGTTCCCGCTGTGGCGTGATGAGCACGGCGCTGTTCTTGTCGAACCGGATGTAGCTGCCGTCCGGGCGCCGCACCGGCTGCGCCGTGCGCACCACGACAGCGCGCGTGACCTCGCCCTTCTTCACCTTGGTGTTGGGCAGACACTCCTTGACGGAGACGACGATGATGTCGCCCACGTGAGCGTAGCGGCGCCGCGACCCGCCCAGCACCTTGATGCAGCGCACGACTTTCGCTCCCGAGTTGTCGGCCACCTCGAGCTCGGTGCAGACCTGGATCATCCTAGCCCTCCGTTTCCGCGGCCGCGGCGACGAGCCGCGTGACGATCCAGCGCTTCGTCTTCGAGAGCGGACGGTGCTCCTGGATCTCGACGCGGTCACCGATGTGGAAGCGGTTCAGCTCGTCGTGCGCCTTGTAGCGCTTGCGGGAGCGAACGTACTTCTTGTACTTGGGATGCAGGTAGCGGCGCAGGACCTCGACCGTGACCGTCTTGTCCATCCGGTCGCTGGTGATGACGCCCACGAGCTTGCGCCGGAACGCTCGCCGCGGCCGGGCCGCGACGCTCGGCACCTTCGCGCCCTCGCCCGCGCCAGCCCCGTTGGTCTTCTCGCCCTCAGTCATGGCTCGCCTCCTCGGGGACGCGCGCGCTCGCTTCGGCGGCGGGCTTGCCCGCGCCATCGGCCGGCGCTCGTGCTCCCGTCCCCGCTGCCGCCCGCGCCCGCAAGGCGGTCTGGACGCGAGCGAGATCGCGCCGAGAACGCCGGATGGATGCGGTGTCGTCGAGCTGGTTGGTGAAATTCTTGATCCGCGCCTCGAAGATCTCCCGGCGCAGGCTCTTGTCCAGCTCGCGCAGGCGATCTTCGGTGCACTCACGCAGCTCCGTCGCCTTCACGTCAGATTACTCCTCGAGTCTGGAAACGACAGGCCAGCGGCAGCTTGTGGGCGGCGATGCGAAATGCCTCGCGGGCCGTCGGCTCGGGCACGCCGGCGAGCTCGTACAGGATCCGTCCGGGCCGCACCGGAGCGACCCAGTCCTCCGGCGCGCCCTTGCCCCCGCCCATGCGCACCTCGAGCGGCTTCTTGGAAACCGGCTTGTCGGGAAAAATGCGGATCCACAGCTTGCCGGCCCGCTTGCAGTGGCGCTGGATCGCCATGCGGGCCGCCTCGATCTGGCGCGCGGTGATCCGTCCGGGCTCGAGCACTTGCAGGCCGTAGTCGCCAAAGGCCACTTCGCCGCCCCGATAGGCCAGGCCGCGGGTGCGCCCCTTCTGGGCCTTGCGATACTTGGATTTCTTGGGTGCCAGCATACCTGACCTCCCGGCAGCGGTGCGGGCGCGGGGCTACCCCTGGATGGGGCGCCCTCGACGCTGCAAGACCTCTCCCTTGAAGATCCATACCTTCACGCCGATCATCCCGACCTTGGTCTTGGCCTGGGCCAGGCCGAACTCGATGTCGGCGCGCAGCGTGTGCAGCGGCACCCGCCCCTCGCGGTAGGTTTCGACGCGCGCCATGTCGGAGCCGCCGAGCCGGCCGGCGCAGCGGATGCGGATCCCCTTCGCGCCGAACTTCATGGCGATGGCCACCGCCTTCTTCATCGCCCGCCGGAAGGCGATGCGGCGCTCGAGCTGGGCGGCGACGTTCTCGGCCACGAGCTGGGCATTGGTCTCCGCCTTGCGCACCTCTTGGACATCGATGAAGACTTCGTTCTTCGTGAACGAAACCACGCCCGGGAACTTCGGCTCGTCCTTCGTCGCGCTCTCGACGTTGCCGGTCTTGAGCGTGTCGATGCCCTTGCCACCCTTGCCAATCACCATGCCCGGCCGAGCCGTGTAGACGACTACCTTGGCGCGGTTCGCCGCGCGCTCGATCTCCACGCCCCCGATGCTGGCGTTGTACAGGTACTGCTTGATGGCCCGCTTGATGCGGATGTCCTCGTGCAGCCAGTGGCGGTACGTCCTGCCGCTCTCGTACCACTTGCTGCTCCACGTCTTGATGACGCCGACGCGGAATCCGTAGGGGTGGGTCTTCTGTCCCATAGTCTAGTCTCGTCCAGGAGTTGCCTCCTAGCCTCGCTGGTCAAGCTCGATCACGATGTGAGAGATGCCCTTGGCGATGCGCGTCGCGCGCCCCATGGCTCGCGGCCGCCAGCGCCGGAAGAACCGGTTCGGCCCTTTGTCCACAGTGGCCTTGCTGATGTACAGATCGTCGACGTCGACTTCCTTCTGGCGCGCGTTGGCCACGGCGCTGTCGATGAGCTGGCGCAGGAGGCGAGCGCCTCGCTTGTTGGTAACCTGCAGAAGCTGCACCGCCTCCGCGACGTCGCGACCCCGGACCAAGTCGGCAATCACCCGCGCCTTGCGCGGCGCGATGCGCGCATACCGTGCTCTGGCGTTGCTGAGCATTGGACACCTCGCCGCGGCTCCGAGCCGGCGGCTCGCAGCCTCCGTCGCACGCCTCGCGTTCGCCGCCCGGGGGATCCAAGCATCCCCGCGGCCTCCGTCGCGTCGCCGGCGGACATACCGCCCGAGGAGCAAAGCTCCCGGCGGCCGACGGAGCAAGCGGCGACCAAGGCGCCGTTACGGTCCCGGATCGGAACGGCGCCCGTAGGAGTCGCTCCGGCCCGAGAAGGAATGCGCTTGTAGCAGACCGCCCTGCCGGAAGGCAAGCACTTCTGCGCCGCCCTCTTGATTGAAGATCTTGCGGCTCGGCACCGTCTTTCCTAGCGTAGTGCCGCGGTTTGCCCACGCCCCGCGGGCGTGGCAGGCCTTCACCGCCATGGAGGATCGCATGACTTACGCGCTTCGCATCGCCACGCTCGCCGGCTCCACCCTGGTGCTCTGCGCCGGCTGCATCATCAAGTCGTCCACCACGAACGAGGAGCCGCAAAAGACGACGAGCACATCGAGCTCCAGCACGAGCTCCGGCTCCGGGGCTGCCGGCGCCGGCGGCGCCGGCGAGGGGGGCGCGGCGCAGGGCGGCGCCGGACAGGGAGGCGGCGGCGGCGGACCGACCTGCGTGTCCGAGACCGGCGCGGGCAAGACGGACGCGGAGCTGTGCGACAGCATGAACATCACGCCGCCGGCGCACGGCGGGGGCTCGAAGCTGTGCGGGCCCAACTTCGACCAGGACCCCGTCGGCCACGCGGTCTGTCACGCCTACCACGGGATCTACGCGGCCGGCCCCTGGGAGCACCTCGCGGCCTGCCTGGCCGAGATCGGCGTGCAGGACGCCTGCGACGACAAGCCGGTCTTGGACTGCGTGAGCGACATGTACGCCACCGCCTGCCAGCGACCGGCCATCAAGGAGGCGTGCGAAGACTGGGCCAAGGCGTGTGCCGACGACCCGTTCGACGTGGACAAGTGCGCGACGGATCTCAACCCCTTCAGCGACAGCGGGCTGGGCGAGCTCACCGACTGCATCAACAGCGCCGCGGAGGGCCTGAGCTGCCAGGAGGCGTATGACGGTTGCTTCGAGAGCGTGACCAGCGTCTAGCCGCGAGCGCCGGCCCGATCGTCCTGCTCGCCCTGCTCGCGGCGGGCTGCACCGGCGGCGGCCGGGCAGCGCCGGCGCGCGTGCCGGCCCCTCCCCGTGTCCTGGCGGCCGTCCGCGC